>DATHVO010000032.1:0-18244 GCA_035461265.1 Longimicrobiales bacterium | reverse complement strand
GGCGAGCGGAGCTGAGATGGAGGCCGCCGGGCCCTGCGCCGACCCGGATCCCGGACAACGAATGCGTGCCGGACCACTTGCCTGGAACCGTGCGGCAGTCGCACGGGAGGAGGAGGTGCTGAAATGCGTATCGTGATGTTCACGCACTCCCTGCGGTCCGACTGGAACCACCGGAGCGTGCATTTCCTCCGGGGGATCGCGACGGAGCTGGTGCGCCGGGGCCACGAAGTCCATGCGTGGGAGGCCAACGATGCATGGAGCGCCCGCGGCCTGGCGCAGGAGCAGGGGGCCGGCGCGGTGGACGCGTACGCGCTGACATACCCGCTGCTCCGGCCGCGGCTCTATGATCCCGCTGCCCTGGACGTGGAGATCGCCGTCGACGGGGCGGATCTCGTCCTCGTCCACGAGTGGAACGACCCGCGTCTCGTGGCAGCGGCAGGTATGGCCCGTGCGCGGGGCGGTTCGTTCGTCCTGCTCTTCCACGACACGCACCATCGGGCCGCGACGTCGCCGGCCGGCGCGGATCGCGCCGAGCTCGCCCACTACGACGGCGTCCTGGCATTCGGCTCCGCGCTCCGCGACCTGTATCTCGAGCGCGGCTGGGCACGGCAGGCGTGGACCTGGCACGAGGCGGCGGACACGCAGGTGTTCAGGCCCGTGCCGCGGGCCGTCAACCCTGCCGACCTCGTCTGGGTGGGCAACTGGGGCGACAACGAGCGGACGGCCGAACTGCAGGAGTTCCTGGTGGATCCCGTACGCGTGCTCCGGCTAAGGGCCTCAGCCTACGGCGCCGGTTACCCTGCCGAGGCCATTGACACACTCGAGCGCGCGGGCATCCGATACGGCGGGTACGTGCCGAATTTCCGGACCCCCCAGGCCTTTGCCCGTCACCGCGCCACGGTCCACGTCCCGCGCTGGCCCTACACGCTCAGCCTGCATGGCATCCCCACCATCCGTGTGTTCGAGGCGCTGGCCTGCGGAATTCCCCTTGTATCGGCGCCGTGGGACGACACGGAAGCCCTCTTCAGGGCGGGGACGGACTACCTGCTGGCCCGGAACGCCACCGAGATGCGGCGGCATCTCCACGCCCTGGTCCACGACGACGCCATGGCGCGGAGCATCGCCGAGAACGGACGCCGCACCATCCTCTCCCGTCATACGTGCGCTCACCGCGTGGACGAACTGCTGCGCATCGTCCAGGCGCTGGGCGGGACCGCATCGTCAGTGCACGCCGCGCCTGCTGCCCGCCCGGAACCGGCGCCGCCGGCGTGATCGGCCCCGGTCCGGCCTTCGTCTTCATCGGACCATCCATCTCTTCAGCGGGATGGCACGGCCATGCCGCGACCTGCCGCGGCCTGGTGCAGGACGGGTGGGTGCGACAGGCCCGCGTAGCCGCCCCGCACGCACGCGCACCGGAAACAGATCCGCCGACGCGCGCCGATGTCACCACACCCATCGCCTCGTGAAAATGAACCGGATCGAACGACGCACCTTCCTTCGACGGCTGGGGGCTGTCGGGATATGGCTCCCCCCGGCGCTCATCGCCGCCGGCCGGGCCTCCGGCCGGACCGCCTCCGGCACACTCGTCCGGGTCCGGCTCGGCGCAGTATGGCCCGCCGGCGACCCCGACCTGGACGGCATCCGGCTCGGCGCCGACGAGGCCGGCCACGCTGCCCGCCTCTTCGGTACCGCGTTCGTACTGCATCAGGCGGAGGGCGATGGCACCCGGGCGGGCGAGGCAGCCGAGCGGCTGATCCGGGATCACGACGTCCTGGGCATCGTGGGCGGCGCCACTGCGGTTGCGGCGGACGCCATTGCAGCGGCGGCCGCAGCGCACGACGCCGTCTTCCTGAACGTCGGCACACCGAGGGAGCAGCTCATGCAGGCGTGCAGTCCGGGGACCTTCCACATCAACGCAAGCGAAGCCATGCGTCGGCATGCCCTGGGCACCGTCCGTGACAGCCCGGCCGGTGCGTACGCCACCGGCTGGCACCCCTCCCTCGAGCGCTTCGGCGCCGGCCAGGTCAACGACCGGTTCCGGCGGGCCTTCGGCAGGGATCTCTCGGAGAACGGCTGGTACGGCTGGATCGCAGTGAAGCTCCTGTTCGACGCGGCACAGCGTGCCGGTACCGAATCCGCGTCGGAGCTGGCGGAGTACCTCGTCTCGGGGCGCGCACTCTTCGATGGCCACAAGGGCCTCCAGCTCTCGTTCCACCCGGACACGCGGCAGCTGCGGCAGCCGCTCTACATCGTCGCCGGCGACCGCGTCATCGCGCAGGTGCCGGAGGCCTCCGCGCTGGGCGACATGACCCACGCGGAGCTCCTCGACTCGGTCGCCGGCGGCAAGGAGGCAACGTGCGCAGGCTGAGCGCCGTCATCGCGCTGCTCGTGGCGGGCCTCGCCGCCCACGCGATGCCCGCAGCGGCCCAGGACCGGCGCATCTACGTGAGCAACGAACGCTCCGGCGACGTGACGGTCATCGACCAGCAGACGCTCGAGGTCGTCGGCCGCATCGAGGTCGGACTGCGCCCCCGGGGCATCCACCTCTCGCCCGACGGCCGCCGGCTCTACGTCGCGCTGAGCGACCACGACCCCTTCGAGGAGTCCGATGACGACGCCATCGCCGTCGTGGACGTGGCGACGAACCGCGTCATCGCCCGCCACTCCGCAGGCTCCGACCCCGAGCAGTTCGGGCTGAGCCCCGACGGGCGGTGGCTCTATGCGTCCAATGAAGATGCCGGGACGGCCACCATCACCGACCTCCGCACGGGCGAGGTCCTGGCCACGCTCGTCGTGGGCATCGAGCCGGAGGGCGTGGCGGTAAGCCCGGATGGGCGCTGGGTCTACGTCACCGCGGAAACGAGCAACACGGTCTCCGTCATCGACACCCGCATCAACGACGTCGTGAGCACCTTCCTCGTGGACGCCCGACCTCGGGCGGCGGCATTCTCGCCGGACGGCAACCGCGCCTACATTACCAACGAAATCAGCGGTACTCTCGTCATAGCCGATGCGACGCGGCACCGCGTCCTGAACTCGGTCCCGCTCGCCGGCGGACGTGCGAAGCCGGTGGGCGTCGTGGTCTCGCCGGACGGCCGCCGCGTATACGTGGCGAATGGTCACGCCGGCTCGGTATCGGTTGTGGAAGCGGGTACGCACCGCGTCGTGCACGAGATCGCGGTGGGTCGCCGTCCATGGGGCATCGCAATCTCGGCGGACGGCCGATTCGTCTACACCGCGAACGGCCTGTCCGACGACATGTCGGTCATCGACACGGCGACGAATCGGGTCGTGGCAACGGTCCCGGCCGGCAGCATGCCCTGGGGGGTGGCGGTGTCGCGGTAGTGGAGGGTGGATCGGCGCCGGCGCGGATCAGACCCGACGGAGCCAGCGCCGCACCGCAAACCAGCAGGCGGTCAGGGCAATGCCGGCCCACAGAGCGCCCCAGACGAGAGTGGGCACGCCGGTCAGATGCGCGAGCATGCGGGCGTCCGACTCCAGGTGCGGACGCGCGAGGATATCGCTCCGGATGTCCAGCAGTGCGTACAGCGCGCTGGTGAGACCCAGCACGAGGAGCACCGTGGCGACGGCGCGGGGCCGGAGCCGGCGGGCCGCGACGACGAATGCCGCGCCGAATGTCGCGGCGAAGATGAAGCCGAAGATGTTGCGGACGTAGAGCACCGCGACGATCAGTACGAACACACCCAGGACCATGAGCGCCAGCCGGGCCCGCTTCGGCCTGGCGCCGGCCACTTCCACCAGACCCAGTCCCCAGAGCAGGCTGCCCAGGTAGCCGGCGGACAGGATGAGGAACGCGCTGCCGCCCCGCGTATACGTCGCACCGCCTTCATTGGCGTGCACGACGATGCGCTCGACCCTGCCGCCCGTCCCGAGCGCGGCAAGGGCGTGGCTCACTTCGTGGAGCAGCACGACGAATACCTTGAGGGGCAGCACCACCGGCGTGGGCCAGAGCAGCCACAGCAGGACGGCAAAGATGCCCAGGCCGACGAAGAGGCGGGTGCGGCGCTGAGACGGAGTCGTCATGCCCGCACTACGACGCCGGCGTGGCATGGGTTTCGGTGCGTGCGGCCTTGCGGCCTGCACCTGCGCCCCCGACAATCACCGTCATGATCCCATGGCTGCAAACCGTACCCGGGGCGGCACCCGACACCGTCGATGCCGGCGCGTCCATCATCCGCGTCCTGGCGATCCTCGCCATCGCCGCGGCGCTCCACCTGATTGTACGCGGCCTGCGCCGCGCCGGCGAGTGGATAGTCACGCCCGACTCCTCACCGCAGGTCGCCCGGGATATCTTCGCCCGGCGACGACCGAAGGTCGCCACGGTGACCACCCTCGTGGTGAGCGCAGTCACGTTCGTCATCTACTTCGTGGCGTTCGGACTCGTCGTCATCGAGCTGGACGTATTCGACGTGCGGACGTACTTCGCGTCGGCCACGGTCATCGGGCTGGCGGTCGGGTTCGGATCGCAGGGACTGGTGCAGGACGTCGTCATCGGACTCACGCTCATCTTCTCCGACGCATTCAATGTCGGCGACGTCGTGGAGATTTCGGGGCAGGTTGGCCGCGTGGAGAAGGTCGGCCTGCGGTTCACCACGCTGGTGAACTTCCTGGGCCAGACAGTCTATATCCCGAACCGCAACATCGGTCTCATCGGACGCTACCGCCGCGGCGCCGTGCGTGCCTTCGCCGACGTGCAGCTCACCGACCGCGTCCCGGATGGCGAGGTCATCGAGACGGTCGCGCGCATCGCCAGCGGGATGCGGGCACAGCAGCCGTCGGTGATGCTGGCGGAGCCCGAAGTCACCGGGCCGTTCACGCCGGAGCCCGGCGACTGGCGGTTCATCCGCGTGAAGTTCAGGCTCTGGCCCGGGCAGGCAGGGTACGTGGAGACTGCGTTCCGGCAGCGGGCGCTGGCCGCCATGAAGCGGCTGGACCCCGACTACGCCGACTGGATGCTGACGGTCACGCTGCGGTCAGGCAGGTAGGGGGCGGGCGCGAGCGCCCACCCCCTGCCCGGCCTCCAGGCGGAACCGGCCGGTGCGCGCTGCTACGCGCCGAGCCGCTGGATGATGGCCGCCCGCTGCTCCGCGGAGATGAGGCGGGACTGCGCGAGCAGGCCGGCCCGCGCCGCCATATCGTGCGCCTCGTCGGCCCGGCGCGCGTCCACCGCGGCGTAGGCCGCATCGATGTACGCCTGCGCCGCCTCCACCACCTCGCCGCGGGCCAGAGCATTGGCCGCCGCCGCCTCGAGGTTGCGCAGCGCACCCTCATGGTCGCCTACCGCTGCACGCAGCCTGCCAGCATAGACCAGGCACGTGTACGTGCCCGCGTCTCCCTCGTCGCGCAACTCAGCCGACGCCTCCAGGAGGCGGGCCGCCCGCCGCCACTGTGTCGGCTGAGAGAACAGGGCCTCCGCCTGCCGCTGCAGCTCGATGGCGCGCTCCGGCGCCGGCGCCGCCCGGTCCGTGACCTGGGCCGCCGCAGCCGCCTGGCCGCCCACTCCCATCAGCCCCACCAGCAGGGCGAGTCCAGCCGCCTTCACTGTGCGTGTCATGCGATCCTCCCGTGCAGGTTGGAAACGTGCCGGTGTGTGCCCGGCCCTGAGAAGTAGGACGCGCTGAAGGCCCCGAGGGATTCGGGATGGGGACGAACGGGCCGGGCGGCGGTGTGGACGCCGGGGTGGTGGGGCGGACGAGGGGCCAGGACGAGGGGGCCAGGCGCCCGATTCGCGGTCAGGCCCGTCCGACCATGTCCGCGCCCCGCCGACCAGTGGAGATTCGTCCCGCACGACGCGCACGGGCGCCTGGCAGGCGCCGTCGATGGGCGAACCACCCCGGAAAATGTGGCAGAATCATTCTCAGACAGGCCGCAGCGGGAATCGGGGGCCTGTCCCCCGGGTGTCCCAGGGCCTGGTTCTTGCCCCTCTGGCGCCTGCGAACCCGGCCGCCGCCGGGTCGGGCCAACCGCCCGCAACCGTGGGATATCACATTGCGAGACACCATGAGAACACGCTCCATGCCGCTGCTGGCGCTGGTGCTTCTTGTAGCCGGCTGTGCGGTCAATCCGGTCACCGGACAGAGACAGCTCGCCCTTATCTCCGAAGCGCAGGAGATCGAGATGGGTCGGCAGGTCGCAGAGGACGCGGCCCGCCAGATGGGCCTGGTTGACGACCCGGCTCTGCAGGCCTACGTCGAACGCCTGGGCATGGCCATGGCCCGGGCGTCGGAGCGACCGAACCTGCCGTGGTCGTTCCAGGTCGTGGACGACCCCACACCCAACGCCTTCGCCGCGCCGGGCGGGTATATCTTCATCACGCGCGGGCTCCTCGGCCTCATGCGGAACGAGGCCGAGCTCGTGAGCGTTCTCGGCCACGAGATCGGGCACGTCACGGCCCGTCATTCCGTGACCATGCTGAGCCGGGCGCAGCTCGCGCAGATCGGCCTGGGCATCGGCTCCGTGCTCAGCCCCACCGTCGCACGCCTCGGGGACATCGCAGGCGCCGGCCTCTCGCTGCTGTTCCTGAGCTACGGTCGTGACGCGGAGCGGCAGGCCGACGACCTGGGCTTCCGGTACATGCTGGAGCAGGGGTTCGACGCGCGGCAGATGGTCAACGTATTCGCGTCGCTGCAGCGCGCGGGCGAGGCGTCGGAGCGGAGCGCCGTGCCGGCGTGGCTCTCGACGCACCCGTATCCCGAGGAGCGCATCACGCGCATCCAGCAGCACCTGGCCGAGCTCAACCAGCCGCTGGATCAGGCCCGCGTCGGCACGGTGGACTTCATGACGCGCATCGAGGGCATGGTCTACGGCGAGAACCCGCGGAACGGGTTCTTCCGGGCGAACCAGTTCCTGCACCCGGACCTCCGCTTCCGCCTCGACTTCCCCCAGGGCTGGCAGACCCGGAACATGTCGCAGGCCGTGCTGGCGGGGAGTCCCCAGCAGGACGCGCTGATCCAGCTCACGCTGGCGACGGGCACGCCGGACCAGGCGGCGAACGCATTCTTCGGGCAGCAGGGGATCACCGCGAGCCAGGTCGCCCGGCAGACGATCAATGGCCTGTCGGCGGTCACCGGGTACTTCCAGGTCCAGACGGAACAGGGTCAGCTGGCCGGCTTCGCCACGTTCATCACCGTCGAGAACCGTACGTACCAGCTGCTGGCGTACACTCCGGCCCAGCTCATGGGCCGCTACGACGCGGCCTTCCGCGCGACGGCGGGGTCCTTCGCGCGCCTGACGGATCCGCAGGCCCTGGCCGTGCAGCCGGACCGCATCACCATCGTGAACCCCGCACAGGCCATGACGCTCACGCAGTTCAATCAGCGCCACCCGTCCCGGATCCCCATCGAGGAGCTGGCGCTCATCAACCAGCTCGCCGGGCCCACCGCCACGGTGCCGGCGGCCTACCGGATGAAGCGGGTCATCGCCGGCGGCTGACGGGCCGGCAGCACGCCCCGCCGTCGAGCAGGGGAGCGGCGCGTCCCGGTGTAGAGGGGCGCGCCGCCCGTGCATCCTGTTCTCCCCGCCGTTCAGCCGCCGGACGCGGTGGAGCGGCGGAACCGGGCCGTGGCGCCGAGGAGAACGGCGGCCGCCATGGCGGCGAGCACGACGAACTGTGGCCACAACTCCACGACACCGTCGCCCCGCAGGAAGATGGCCCGGACCACGACGAGGAAGTGCCGTACAGGGTTCAGCAGGCTGATGTACTGGAAGAACGGCGGCATTGTATGCACGGGGTACATGAACCCCGACAGGATGATGGCCGGCAGCAGGAGCAGGAACATCCCCATGAAGGCCTCCTGCTGCGTGCGTGATATGGTGGAGACGAAGAGCCCGAGGCCGAGGCTCGCCAGGATGTAGAGGGCCGAGGCGAGGAGGAGTGCGAAGGGGCTGCCGCGAAGCGGGACGTCGAACCAGAGCACGGCCACCAGCGTGATGAGCACCAGGTCCGCGAAAGCGATGAGGGCCACGGGGATGGTCTTGCCGAGCATGAGCTCGCCGGGCGTGAGCGGGCTGACCATGAGCTGTTCGAGGGTGCCCATCTCCCGTTCCCGGACGACGGTCAGGGCAGTGAGGAGCAGGCACATGAGCAGGAGCAGCACGCCCATGACCGCGGGTACGTTGTAGGCCCGGCTCGCCAGTTCCGGATTGAACCACGCCCGGGCCCTGAGCTCCACGCCGTTCCCCCTGATGTCCCCCCTCGCCGCGGCATGCCGGAATCCGAATTCCTGCACGACGCGGGCAGCGTAGCCCTGGGCCACGGTAGCGGTGTTCGAGCTGGTCCCATCCACGAGCACCTGGACGCGGGCGCCTCGCCTCGCCGCCAGGTCCCGCGCGAATCCGGCGGGTATCTCGAGGCCCACCACCGACCTGCCCTGGTCGAGCGCCTTCTCGAGATCGGCCGGGCGGTCCGACCGTCCAACGATACGGAACTGACCGCCCGCGGTGAACGCGTCCTGCAGTGCGCGCGACTCCACCGTACGGTCGTGGTCCACGACGAAGGTGGAGACGCTGTGCACGTCCGTAGTCACGGCGTACCCGAACAGCAGGAGCTGGATGATGGGGGCGGCGAAAACGATGCGCCTGGTCTTCGGATCACGGAGGATCTGGCGGAGCTCCTTCCGCACCAGCGTGAGGACGCGCCTGCGGCGATCCGCCAGCGGCACCGTCCGTCCGTCGCGCGACGCACCCATCAGTCGGCGATCCGCTTCCGGAAGACCAGCGTGGCAAGCCCGATGCCGACTGCCGCGAACACGACCATGGACAGGCCCTGCACCCACAGCACATCGATGCCCACTCCCTTCAGGAACACGCCCCGCGTGACGGCGATGTAGTACTTCGCCGGTACGATGAACGCGACGGCCCGCAGGACGACAGGCATGCTGGCGATGTCGAACAGGAAGCCGGAGAGCAGGAGCGCCGGCAGGTACGTCGCCACCATGGCGACCTGCGTCGCGAGCACCTGCGACCTGAGCACCGCCGAGATGAACATGCCGAGGCCGAGGGCGCCGAGGAGGAAGAGCACGCTCATGACGCCGAGGAGCACGACGCTGCCCCGGAGCGGCACGCCGAAGAGGAGCATGCCGGCGACCGTCGTGACGGTCACATTGAATACGCCAATGCCCAGGTACGGCAGCAGCTTGCCGAATACGACCTCGAGGCGGTGGACCGGCGTCGCCGCGAGCTGTTCCATGGTGCCGCGCTCCCACTCACGCGCAATGGTCAGGGCAGTGAGCATGGCGGCGATGATGGACATGATGACGGCAATGAGGCCGGGCACGATCATGTTCCGGCTGGCGAGGGTCGGGTTGTACCAGATCCTGACCTCCGCGCTCGCCGGTGCCTCGATGCGGCGTCCCTGCAGCAGCGCGGTGCGGGAGTAGCGCGCCACGATGGCGTCCGCGTAACCGAGGGCGATGGTGGCGGTATTGGCATCGCTGCCATCGAGGAGGAACTGCACGGCGGCGGCGCGTCCGGCTCCGAGGTCCCGGGCGAATCCCGGCGGGATCACGAGAGAGGCTGCGACCCGCCCCCTCTGCACGACGCCGGCGGCCTCCTGCCGCGACGCGGGCCGGGACACGACCTCGAAGTAGCCGCTGGCCTCGAACGCCTCTGTCAGGGCACGGCTGGCGGCGGTCCGGTCCTCGTCGAGGACGGCGAGCCGGACGTCGGTCACGTCCCACGTGATGGCGTAGCCGAAGAAGATGAGGAGCGCCACGGGAAGGGCGAAGGCCAGGACCATGCTCCGGGAGTCCCGCCGGAGCTGTATCCATTCCTTGCGCGCCATGGCCCGGAGCCGGAGCGATGAGAGCATCATCCCTCCACGGCGCCGCCCTCGCGGCGGACCAGAGCGACGAACACGTCCTCGAGCGTCGGGCTGACCCGCCGCAGACCCCGGACGGGACGGCCGGCGCCCTCCAGCACGCCACGCACGGCGGCGCCGTCGCCATCATCGCGTGCAGGCACGACGTGCACGCTGCGGCCGAACAGCGATGCGTCCTCGATGTCCGCTGCCGCCGTGAGCACCTCTACTGCGAGTGGCGCGTCGTCCGTATCCACCTCGTAGATCGGCCTGTCCATCCCGGCCCGCAGCTCGCGCGGCGTTCCCTCGGCGACGATCCGGCCGCGATTCATGAGGATGAGGCGGTCGCAGTACTCCGCCTCCTCCATGTAGTGCGTGCTCACGAGGGTGGTCGTTCCGCCGTCGGCCAGGGCGTGGATCAGGTCCCAGAACGCGCGTCGCGCCGCCGGATCGACACCCGACGTGGGCTCGTCGAGGAACAGGGCGGCCGGCTCGTGCAGCACTGCGCAGCCGAGGGCGAGACGCTGCTTGAAGCCCAGGGGCAGCTCGGCGGTGAGGGTGCGGTCCCGGCCGGCGAGGCCGGACAGTTCGAGGACTCGCGCACGACCGTCGCGGTAGCGTGTCCCGGTCACGCCGTAGAGTCCCGCGAACAGCTCGATGTTCTCGCCAACGGTGAGGTCACCGTAGAGGGAGAACACCTGCGACATGTAGCCGATGCGCTCCCGCAAAACGCTGCGGGCGGAAGCGCCGTCATGGTCCGCGACACGCACCGTGCCGGACGTCGGCTGCAGCAGGCCGGTGAGCATGCGGATAGTCGTGGTCTTGCCCGCGCCGTTGGGCCCGAGAAAGCCGAAGATCTCGCCGCGTGTCACGTCGAAGCTCACATCGTCCACTGCCGTGAAGTCGCCGAAACGGCGGACGAGCCGGCTGGCCCTCACGACGGCACGCGCGTCGTCAGCCATCTGACCCGCCCCCGACGAGCTCCATGAACGCGTCCTCCAGTGAAGGCCGCGCCGTCTGCACCGTGGCCGTCACGCCGGCGTCGGCGAGCGCGGCCCGGATCACGTCCGGGCCGACGCCCGGCGCGACGACAACGTGCACGGCGTCGCCGAAGAGCATGGCGCGCCGGACGTCATCTCGCCGGCGCAGCACGTTCAGGGCGGCACGCGGCGCATCGGCTGATACGGACAGGAGGCGGTCGGCCAGACGCTCCTGGATCCGGGCCGGGCGGTCGAGCGCCAGGACGCGGCCGCCGTCCAGCAGTGCGATCCTGTCGCAGCGCTCCGCCTCGTCCATGTAGGATGTCGTCATGACGATGGTCATCCCATCGGCCACCATGCGGTGGAGGATCAGCCAAAGCTCACGGCGGGAGATGGGGTCAACGCCGAACGTCGGCTCGTCCAGGAGCAGCACGGCGGGCTCGTGGAAGAGGGCGCAGGACAGGGCCAGCTTCTGCTTCATCCCGCCGGACAGCTGACCGGCCAGGCGGTCCTCGAACTCCCCCAGGCGCGAGAACCGGTAGAGCCGCTGCAGCCGGTCCGGCCGCACTTCCCGGGGGACGCGGTAGAGGTCGGCATAGAAGAGCAGGTTCTCCCGCACCGTGAGGTCGTGATACAGCCCGAAGCGCTGAGCCATGTACGAGAGGTGGGGCTTCACGCCCTCCGGATCGCGGCCGACGCTCACGCCCAGGATTTCCGCATCGCCCGCAGTCGGCGGCAGGACGCCCGCGAGCATGCGCAACGTGGTGGTCTTGCCCGCGCCGTCTGGGCCGACGATGCCGAACAGCTCGCCGCGGGCGACGTCGAACGTCAGTCCATCCACGGCCGGGACGGACCCGAACATCCGGCCCAGCCCCCGGAGCGCCACGACGGGAGAGTCGCCGACGACGCCGTTCATGGGTCGTTCACAGACCCGACGGCAGCGTGACGTCGGCCGGGACGCCGGGCTTCAGCATCTGCCGGGGGTCGTCGGTGATGGCGACGCGGACGGCATACACCAGCTTCACCCGCTCCTCGGCCGTCTGTACGTTTCGCGGCGTGAACTCCGCCTGCGACCCGATGAACGTGACCCGGCCCGGGTACGCCGTCGATGGGTCGCTGTCCGTCCGGATCTGCGCGCGCTGGCCGATGGTTACACCACCGATGGCATCCTCGCGGACGTAGATGCGCACCCACCGGTCATCCGGGTCCATCACGGTGAGCACCGGCGCTCCACCCACCACCGCCTCGCCCGGCTGGCGGTGACGTACTGTCACGACGCCGGCGAAGGGCGCCGTGATCGTCGCGTTCGCCAGTGCCGCGTCCGCCTGGGCCAGGGCCGCCTCCGCCTGGCGCACAACGGCGTTCTGCACGTCGATGCGCTCCTGTCGCGCGCCCGTCCGGACCAGCGCGAGCCCCTCCCGGGCCTGCTCATGCTGCGCCCTGGCCACCTCGTATGCGCTCCGCGCCTGCTCCAGGGCCTCCCGGCTCACGGCGCCGCCTTCCTCCAATGCGCGGGTGCGCGCCAGCAGTCGGCCGGCATCCTCCATCCGCTCCCGCGCCGCTGCCTCCGCTGCCCGCGCCTGCCGCAGCTCTTCGGGGCGTGCACCGCGCTGCAGTTCGGCGAGCTGGGCACGGGCGGCGTCGACCTGCGCCTCCGCTGCCGCACTCCGCGCCGCCAGCTCTGCCGACTCGAGGCGGGCCAGTATCTGGCCCGCACCCACGCGTTCGCCTTCACGGACCAGGATCTCCGCGATCCGGCCACCCGTCTGGAAGCCGAGGTCGGCCTCCGTGGCCTCCACGGTGCCCGACGCCACGACGTCCCCGGACCCGGAGCCGTCCCGGAAGATCGCCCACGCCAGGACGATGAGCACCGCGGCGGCGCCGAGGGCGACGGCAGCATAGCGCGGCTTCATGGTTCAGACCTCGCGGCCCGGGCGATCCAGTCGCCATCCAGCACGCCCAGGGCCCGGGCCAGCTCGGCCCGCGCCACGAGTTCGGCATATCGTGCCTCCGTGAGGGAGGCCCTCGCCCGCAGAAGCTCCGATTCCGCATTCAGGTAGTCCGTCTGCACACCGCCCCCCGTGTCCAGTGCCAGCCGCTCGATGCGCACCACTTCCGCCGACTGCTCCACCGCTGCCTGCCATGCGACCGAGCGCGCCCCTGCCGACTCCACCGCGGCGAGGGCGCGGTCGACGGCGTCGGCCACCTGCAGCTCTGCCAGCCAGACCTCCGCTGCCGCGGCGCGGGACGCTGCACGGGCCCGCTCCACCGCCGCAGGACGGGCGCCGCCCGTGAACAGCGGATAGGACAGCTGGACCCCCGACTGCCATTCCCCACTGCCACTCCCCGCTGCGCTCGCGTAGTGCACGTACCGGCCGCCCAGCTGCACCTGCGGCCACCAGCGGGCACCCGCTTCCGCAACACCGGCATCGCTTGCCGCCCGCTCCGCGGCGAGGCGGGAAAGCTCCGGATTGGAACGGACCGCCCGGGCCACGGCCTCGTCCCGGGACGGCAGCGGATCGGAAGCCGTGACGGGCTCCAGCCGCGCGCTCCTGACCGCCGTCTCGCCGACGCCCATGAGGCGGGCCAGCTCCCGCTCGGCGGACACCACGCCCGCCGACGTCCCCGCCAGCTCGGCCCGCGCCCCGCTCAGGGCCGCCTCCGCCCGGAGCAGCACCACACGCGCTGCACGGCCCTCCCGCAGCAGCCGCGATGCCCGGTCCCGCTCCCGCTCCAGCGCCTCGACCCGACCCGCATGCGCTGCCTCCAGCTCACGCGCCACCAGGACGGCGGCATAGCGGCGAACCACGTCGGCCATGAGCGCCTGCGTCAGCGCCTCCTGCCGCGCGCGTGCACCATCCAACCCCGCCGACGACCTCGCCACACGCGCACCCCGGGCGCCGCCGTCGAAGAGCAGGTACGAGATGCCCACGCTGCCCTGAATGAGCGTGCGGTCGAAGACCGGGGGGTGCTGGGGGTCGAAGCCATGGAGCGGCGCCACGACCATGGGCTCCTGGAAACGGTTCAGCGAGGCATCGGCACCCAGGGACGGGATCTGCAGGGCAGCTGCCTCCCGGGCTGCCGCACCGGCCCCCGCCACGGCGGCCCGGCCCAGCTCGGCTGCGGGATGATGCAGCAGCGCCGCATCCACCACGTCCTCGAGCGTAAGCGTCGCCTGCCCCCGCGCCGTACCCGGCACCACCAGCGCAGCGATCAGCGCCACCGCAGCTGCGGCTGGTCCTGCGACTCCAGACCGCCGACCCGTCATGCCGCCACCTCCGCGCCATCCCGCACACGCAGCCCCTCCCGGACGAACTCCACGGCGCTGTCCGCAATCCGCTTCCGTGTCTGGGCATCCAGGAGATCCAGGCCAACATACCGCTGGAGGGGCAGCCGCAGCATCGCCAGGTGGACCGGTACGGACAGGATGAACACGCCCATCACGATCCGCGGCCCCGGCCGCACCTCCCCCCGCTCCTGGCCCTCCCCGACGAGGGACGTGAGCGCCGCGTGGACCCGCGTCAGCGGAGGCGCGAGAACCGCCGCCGGTTCGCCACCCAGGGCCAGCTCCTGCATCATGAGCTGCGGCAGCTCCGGGTTCTCGGCCAGATACTCGAAGTACGCACGCACCACCGCCTCCGTGCGGGAAAGCACACTCCCGCCTCCCGCCACCACCGATTCCACCCGCTCCGCCAGCGGCACAACCACGCTCTCCACAACACGGTCGTAAAGCTCGCGCTTCGAGCCGTAGTGGTATGTGATGGCGCCCAGGTTCGCGCCGGCCTCCGCCGTCAGCGTGCGTACGGAAGTGCCATCATAGCCGTACCGCGCGAAGAGCCGGCGGCCGGCGTCGAGGAGGGCCCGGGCAGTCTCCGGCGCGGTTCCATCGGTATCATGCATGCTGGCCCCACCCACGTTGCGTGCTGGCGTTTGTCTCACTCATACGTTTGTATGATACAAGGGGCGCGGTGGGCTGTCAAGGGGCGCGGGTTGGAGATGGATGCGCTGTCAGGTGAGTTGCAGCCAGGCTTCCTCGTCCACCGCGGCCGGCAGACGGCGCTCGCGCACTGCGGTCCAGAAGCTCTCGCCGGGGTGGTGGAGCCAGCGGGCGAGCTGGCCGGCGTGGTAGACGTAGACGATGCCGAGGCGGTTGTCGATGACCACGTCCGTCTGCTCGGAGGGCAGGGCATCCTTGATGGGGCGGTCGAAGCCGCAGCATGCGTCCGGCCAGGACTGGGACCAGGACAGGATGTCGACGTCGCCGGGTGCGGGTGCGTCCATGCCGCGCTTCTCGCGCTCCGCGTCGAGCCGGCCGTAGGCGTCGTAGAGGACGCGGGCCATCATGTCGGTGTATCGACGGACACGCTCGCCGTAGAAGCGCTTCTCCAGCATCGGTCTCCTCCAGTCCTGCGTGGTGCCGCAATCCTGAAGCTATGTCGGGCGTCGTCCGGGCGGAAAGCCCCCCGTCGTGCGGGATGGCCCGGGATCGCGCGTGTCCGGCGGGCCACCTAAGTTGGCGGATGGCGATGCGGGGTGGGAGCATGACGAGCGGGCCGCGGGAACATTACGAGAGTCGGGGATCGGCGCACTCTGAGGAGTGCCGCCGGCTGGCTGCATCATCGCGTCGCCTGTCGCACATGCGGGCGGCGGCCTTCGGACTCCTCGTGGTGTTTGGTCTGTGGGCGGAGCGCAATCCGGGACCGGTGGGGCTGACCCTCGTGGCGATGGCCGTTGCGGGGTTCGTCACGCTCGTGGTGCTGCACCGGCGGCTGCGGCGGCGCCGGGAGTGGTGCCGCGAGCTCGTCGGCTACAACCGGGAGGGCGTGCACCGTCTCGGCCGGGAATGGGACCGCCTGCCGGTGACGGCGGCGCAGCGGGACATCTCTTCGCATGCGTTCGCTGCGGATCTCGACCTGTTCGGACGCGCATCGCTCACGCAGATCCTGGGTCCGGCGGGGAGTGCGATCGGTGCTGCGACGCTGGAAACGTGGCTCCTGGAGCGGGCGCCGGCCGACGCCATCGAGGCCCGCCAGGCCGCCGTGGCGGAACTGGCGCCGCTGTACGAGTTCCGGGAGCGCCTGGCGATCCTGGGCCGTCGTACCCGTGACGTTCTATTCGACGACGTGGAGCGGCTCCTCCGCTGGGCGGAGAGGCCGCCCTGGCTCATTCATCGGCCGGGCCTGCGAGCCGCGGCGTTCATCCTCCCCGCCCTGACCTGGACGCTCATCGTCCTGCATGCGACGGGCGTCATCGACAGGGCGCTGTGGCTCGTCCCGATCGTTGCCACCCTCGGCGTCCATTTCGCCAGCGGACCACGCGTCCGGCAGATCTTCGACGAGGCGTTCGGACGTGAGGCCGTGTTCGACGCGTATCCGGACCTGCTCGCCGTCGCCACGTCGGAGCACTTTCAGGCAGCGGCACTCCGGGCGCTCAGCCGGCGGCTGGACAGCGACGGCGAACCGGCCCCCGAACGGCTCGCCCGGCTGCGGCGCCTCATGAACCTGGCGGACCTGCGCTTCTCGTCGTTCCACCTCCCCGTGTACGCCGTCACGATGTGGGACGTGCACGTTCTTCGCGCCCTGGAGCGCTGGCAGCAGGCGACGGGGACAGCCGTTCGCGACTGGCTCGCCGCGACCGGCGAGCTCGAGGCCCTCGCCTCGCTGGCCACCCTCGCCCACGACCAGCCGGACTGGGCGTTCGCCGAGCTGGCGCGGGACGGCACGCCCGTGCTCGAAGCCGAGGATCTGGGCCACCCGCTCCTCGCCGATGACGTGCGCGTGGGCAACGATGTGCAGGTAGGTCCGCCGGGGACGTTCCTCTTCATCACCGGCTCGAACATGTCAGGGAAGAGCACGTTGCTCCGGGCCATCGGGACGAACGTCGTGCTGGCGCAGGCGGGCGGGCCGTCATGCGCGCGCAGACTGCGGATTCCGGCACTGGACGTCTGCACGAGCATTCGCGTCCAGGACTCCCTCGCCCGGGGCGTGTCGCACTTCATGGCGGAACTGGAGCGACTGAAGCAGGTCGTGGACGCCGCACACGCCGCACGTGACATCGACGGCGTGACGCAGCTCTTCCTGCTGGACGAAATCCTTCACGGCACGAATACGGCGGAGCGGCGCATCGCGGCCAGGCGGGTTGTGCGGCACCTCCTGGAGTCGGGCGCCATCGGCGGTGTGACGACGCACGACCTCGACCTGGCAGACTCGCCGGAGCTCGCCGCGGGCGCCGTGGCCGTACACTTCCAGGAGCGACTGGAGGAGGCGGGCGAGGGCGGGAGTCTCGACTTCGACTACAGGTTGAGACCGGGCCTCGCCACCTCCACCAACGCCCTCAAGCTCATGCGCCTGGTGGGCCTGCCCGGCGATTGACCCGTCGCGGCCGCCGGCGTCGGCCCCGGCCGTCGTTCCGGCCTTCACCGTCGTTCCGGCTCTCGCTGCGGTTCTCGCCCGAGCCCACGTTCCGGCCCTCGCTGCGGTTCTCGCCCGCGCCCACGCCCCGACCCTCGCCCGAGCCGACACTGCGGCCCTCGCCGCTTCCGGACGCCACACGGCCTGACCCGCCAGCCGGTCTGTGCGGCGCCGCCCCGCGGTCAACGGCCTTCGCCTGCGCCCGCCGGCGCTCGTCCGCCTTGCGCGCCCGGATCTCCGCGATGCGATCCGCGAGGGGGATCTCGAGGCGCTCGCCCGATGCGGCCGCGTGGTAGTCGAAGCCGTCCAGTCGGCGTCGCGGGACGGCGCGGCCGATGGCCCGCTCGATGGCCCGGACGTAGCCCTCGTCCTCCGGCGCTACGAGGGTGAAGGCGTCGCCCGTCGCTCCGGCGCGGGCAGTACGCCCGACCCGGTGGATATAGTCCTCCGGCACGTTGGGCACGTCGAAGTTGACGACGTGCTCGAGGGCCTCGACGTCCACGCCGCGGGCCACGATGTCCGTCGCCACGAGCACGCGGTAGTCGCCCGCCTTGAACCCCGCCAGGGCCTGCGTCCTCTGCGTCTGGCTCCGGTTGCCGTGGATCCGGGCTGTGGCGAACCCCGCGCGATCCAGCTTCTCCGCCAGGCGATTCGCCCGGTGCTTCGTCCTGCAGAACACGATGGCGTTGCCGATCTCGCCCCGGTTCAGCAGGTCCACCAGGAGGTTGACCTTGAGGTGCGACGGGACGGGATAGAGCGCCTGCGTGATGCCCGTCGCCGGCGCCTGTCGCCGCTCGACATCGATGCGGGCGGGAGACGAGAGCAGTTCGCGGGACAACTGCACGATGGGCGGCGGCATGGTCGCCGAGAAGAACAGCGTCTGCCGCGGCCGCTGGGGCAGGCGGAGCAGGATGCGGCGGATGTCGGGCAGGAAGCCCATGTCCAGCATCCGGTCCGCCTCGTCAAGGACGAGAATCTCTATGTCCGCCAGCCGGGCGTAGTCGTTGTTCATGTGGTCGAGGAGCCGACCGGGCGTC
>DATHVO010000031.1:0-26440 GCA_035461265.1 Longimicrobiales bacterium | reverse complement strand
ATCCCGAACTGACGGGCCGTCCGCCGCAGAATCAGCATGAGGAGCTGCTGGTGGTCCGCGGCTATGTTCGCGTTCTCGTACATCGGCGCGACCTCGAACTGGCCCGGCGCCACCTCGTTGTGCCGGGTCTTCACGGGAACGCCCAGGCGGTACAGCTCACGTTCCACTTCCATCATGCACGCGAGCACGCGGTCCTCAATGGCGCCGAAGTAGTGGTCTTCGAGCTCCTGGCCCCGCGGCGGCTTCGCGCCGAACAGCGTCCGACCGCAGGCGATGAGGTCCGGGCGCCGGTAGAAGAATTCCTGGTCCACCAGGAAGTACTCCTGCTCGGGCCCCATCGTCGTCCGGACGTAGGACGCCTCCACGTCGAACAGCTTCAGGGCGCGCTTCACCTGCTGCTCCAGCGCGTGCACCGACCGGAGCAGCGGTATCTTCATGTCCAGCGCATCACCTGCCCACGACGTGAACGCCGTCGGTATGGCGAGGTACGAGCCGCCCGCACCCTCCATGAGGAACGCAGGCGACGTCGGGTCCCACGCCGTGTAGCCCCGTGCCTCGAACGTCGCCCGGAGTCCGCCCGACGGGAACGACGAGGCGTCCGGCTCCCCCTGGATCAGGTCCTTGCCGCTGAACTCCGCCACGGCGCCGCCGCCTGCATTCGGCGTGATGAAGGAGTCATGCTTCTCCGCCGTCTGTCCCGTGAGGGGATGGAACCAGTGCGTGTAGTGGGTGGCCCCACGCTCGATGGCCCACTCCTTCATCGCCAGCGCAACGGCATCCGCCACCGCCGGGTCCAGCTCCACTCCCCTGTCGATGGTCTGCAGCAACGCCCGGTACGTGGCCTTCGGCAGCCGGGCCTGCATCTCCACCAGGCCGAACGTGTTCTCGCCGAAGATCTTCTCGATGTCCATGCCCCGCACCGGATCCGCCGGCGGAGTCCAGCTCTTGATGGCCGCCAGCGGATCGTACCGACCGTTGCCTCTCATACCCTCCCTCGCTTTCGGGGCGCGTGCGCCCGCGTAAACTCCGGGTCGGCCGCGTGCCCCCGCACCGCGTCCGCCGGACGGACGGCCCAATGATAGGCCGGCTCCGGCCTCCCGGCAAGTCCCGCTGTAATCGTTGATCTGCACGTTCTGCCACATTCGCGATGACGTTCTGCCTCCGTTTCCGCATACCGGACCGGGATGTCAGGCCGATAGTGGCCAAATGTGCATGTTTCGCTTGACATCTCCCGGTGGGCGGCCTACCGTGGGCCTGTCATGGCGGTGAGGCGGCAACGGCAAGGAGGCGGGCGCGATGAGCATGACCCGGCGGGGGGCGCGGGACGGGCAGGCGGCGGATCGGCGGGCGGGGCGGGCGGAGCCGCCGGAGCACAAGGTGCGGCGGACGGCGGGTGAGCGGCCGTACGGCGGGTTCGGCCGGCTGGACCGGGACGGCCTGCTCGAGCTTCTGGCCGAGTACAACGTGCAGTTCCTGCGGCTCCAGTTCATCGACGTGATGGGTGTGCTGAAGAACGTGGAGGTTCCGCGGAGCCAGTTTGGCAAGGCGCTGGACGGCGACATCATGTTTGACGGTTCGTCCATCGAGGGATTCGTCCGGATCGAGGAGTCTGACATGACGCTGCGGCCGGATCCGGGGACGCTGGTGGTGTTTCCGTGGAGCGATCCGGAGAACCGCGTGGCCCGACTCATCTGCGACGTATACACGTCGGATGGGGAGCCGTTCGAGGGTGATCCCCGGCGTGTCCTGCTGCGGCAGCTGGAAGCGGCCCATGCGCTCGGCTACGAGCTCATGGCGGGTGTCGAGGCGGAGTTCTTCCTGTTCCAGCGCAGTGCGGACGGCACGCCTACGCGGGTGACGCACGATTCGGGCGGGTATTTCGACCTCACGCCGGTGGATCTGGGGGAGGTGGCTCGTCGTGACATCGTGACGGTGCTGGAGATGATGGGCTTCGAGGTGGAAGCGAGCCACCACGAGGTGGCGCCGGGCCAGCACGAGGTGGATTTCCGGTACGGCGATGGGCTGACGACGGCGGACCAGCTGGCGACGTTCAAGTTCGTGGTGCGGAATGTCGCCTTCCAGCACGGGCTGCATGCCACGTTCATGCCGAAGCCGATCTACGGTCAGAGCGGATCGGGCATGCACACGCACCAGTCGTTGTTCCGCGAGGATGAGAATGTGTTCCACGACCCGTCTGATGCCGACGGCATGTCGGCGGTGATGCGGTCGTACGCGGCGGGCCTGCTCCGGCACGCGCGCCCGATGTGCGCGGTGACGAACCCGACGGTGAACAGCTTCAAGCGCCTGGTGCCGGGGTACGAGGCGCCGGTGAACGTGGCGTGGTCGCACCAGAACCGGTCGCCGCTCGTCCGTGTCCCCGCGCGGCGCGGCAGGGGCACGCGCCTGGAGCTGCGGATGCCGGACCCGTCAGCGAATCCCTACCTGGCGCTGGCGGTGCAGCTTGCGGCGGGGCTGGACGGTATCCGCAGGCGGCTCGAACCACCCGATACCATCGACAAGAACATCTGGACGCTGAGTGTGCGGGAGCGCCGCCGCTACAAGATTCAGCAGCTGCCCCGTGATCTGGGTGAAGCGATCACGCTGCTGAAGCGGAGCGCGTTCGTACGGGATGCGCTGGGCGAGCACGTCTTCCAGTACTTCATCGCTGCGAAGGAGGCGGAGTGGCAGGACTATTCCGCCCAGGTTCACGACTGGGAAACGGAGCGGTACCTCCACTACTGAGGCGGGGTCAGTCGACGGGGAACTCGATGGTGACCGTGGTTCCGGAGTCATCGGTGTCGAAGCCCACGTCGCCGTCGAGTTCCTCCTTCACCAGGGCATCGACGATGGACCTGCCGCTGCCGATGACCTTGTTCGGGACCTGGGTGGAGGCGACGCCGATGCCGTCGTCGGCGATCTGGACGCGGACGCGATCGTCGCGACGTGCGAGGCGGATGACGAGGTGGCCGCTCCTGCCGTCGGGGAATCCGTGGCGGAACGCGTTCGTGATGAGCTCGTTGAGGGCGAGGGCCAGGGCAAAGCCGCGGCGCTCGTCGAGGCTGCCCGCCTCCCCCTCGAACCGGACCTCGACGCGGCGGTCGGCGTCCCATGCGCTACGCAGGCGCTGGGCGAGGCGTTCGGCGATCTCGCGGGCGGGGACGCCGCGGTAGTTCTGCCGTCGCAGGGCGTCGTGTACCAGCTGGAACGAGCGCAGGCGCTGCTCCAGGCTCACGAGGGCCTCACCGGGCGGGCGCGCCGGGCGGCGGTTCCGCTCCATGCTCAGCAGGCCCATGATGACGGACAGGTTGTTGCGGACGCGGTGGTCGAGTTCCTTGAGCAGGAGGGCGCGCTCCTCGGCATCCGCGCGGGCCTTCTCGTACAGGTCGTAGTTCTGGTCGGCAAGAAGCCGAAGCTGCTGATTGGCCCGCTTGAGGGCGATCTCCGCGCGATGTACGCGGAGGCGGCTCTCGATGCGGGCGGTCAGCTCGGCGACGTGAAAGGGCTTGGCGACGTAGTCGTCGGCACCGGCCGCGAAGGTCCGGACCACGTCATCGGGGGCGGTGCGCGCCGTGACCATGATGATGGGGAGCATCGCATCATGATGGTCCTTGATCTCCCTGCAGATGGACCACCCGTCCCGGCCGGGCAGCATCGCGTCGAGCAGCACGAGGTCGACCTCCGGCAGGAAGCCGAAGGCCTCCTCACCCCGTGCGACGGAGATGACCCTGAAGCCCTGTGCCTCGAGGAGGTCCGCAAACATCTGCCGGGCGAGAGGCTCGTCGTCCACGACGAGGATCGTACTCGGGCCGCTCACCGCCGTGCCGTCCCCGCCGGCGTCTGTGCCGGCCTGGGCATCCATGTCCGCCGTGCGGCCCTCGGCGTCGTTAGCGGGACTGCCCGGCCCGCGGCTGCCTGTGGCGAAAGCTGCCAACGCCTATTCCTTCTGGAGCAGTGGTGCGGCGAGGAGGATCTTCCGCGCCAGCTCGACCATGGGCGTGTTCTTGTCCTGACTCGTCTTCTGCAGGAACCGGTACGCCTCGCGCTCGCTGAGGCGCCGCGACTCCATCAGGAGACCCTTGGCCCGCTCGATGATCTTCCTCTCCTCGAGACGGAGCTCCAGCATGTCGCGCTGCCGGCGGGCGTCGAGCCACTCGTCAAAACGGGCCCGTGCCACGGCGATGGCGGGTGCGAGGTCGTCGGGGTCCACCGGCTTGACGAGGTAGTGGAAGATGGGCGCCTTGATGGCTTCCTCCACCGTCCTCGTGTCGCTGTAGGCCGAGAGGATGATCATGGGAATCGGCCGGTCGGCGGCGATCTCGTGCGCTGCCTCGGGCCCCGTCATCACCGGCATGCGGATGTCCAGGAACGCGAGGTCCGGCTGCGTCTCCCGCGCCAGCTCGACGGCTTCACGGCCGTTGGCCGCCGTGGCAACGACCTGGTGGCCCAGCGTCTCGAGCTGGCTGGTCAGTGCGAGATTGTGCAGGGACTCATCGTCCGCGATGAGGACACGCAACGATTCGCTCATACTCTGGCGCTCCGCAAAGGTGGCGTGAACATGGCGCGCTCACGAAGGTAGCAGAATGAAGCGCCTGCCCCGTACATGCGGGGGAGGCGCTCGCGACCCTGGAACGAATGGCTTGCAGAACCGTCGTCTCGCGCCGAATACTTGTATTGAAATTTTTCAATCGCAAGGGTCGTGCTCGGCCATCCTCCGAGGCCCATCGGCTGGCCCTCCTCTTGCACTTTGCACGCGCGAACGAAGTGGGCGGATGGCCGCCCGGAGGAATTTTCGCAGCATGAATCGCACCGTCCGGAGTCGAATGAGGAACCTCGTCCTGGCACTGCTGACTGCGTGGCTCGCGGCCGAGCCGGGCTCGGCGGCGCCGGGACCCGTGACGGGAACGCCGCCGCCCGGGCCTGCCGCACAGGCGATCGCTCCCGCGGACCCGGCGGAAGATTCCGGGGAGCCGTCCGAGTCACCCGACGCACCGGCCGACGCACGGACCGACGCACGGACCGACGCACGGACCGACGCACGGGCCGACGCACGCGGCAGTGCCAACGTACTGAGTCTGCGTGCCGATCTGGACGAGATGATCCGGCGGCCAGGCTGGCGCGGGGACCGCTGGAGCGTACTGGTCGTGTCACTGGACCGGGGCGATACCCTGTACGCCCACGACGCGTACGACCGGCTGGCGCCGGCATCGAACGTGAAGCTCTTCACGACGGCCGCGGCCCTCTACTACCTGGGTCCGGACTACCGCTGGAACACCTTCCTCATGGCGACGGGCCCGGTCCGGGATGGCGTGCTGGAGGGCGACCTGGTGGTGTACGGCACGGGTGATCCGACGTTCTCCGGCCGGTTCGGCGGCGCGATGACCATCTGGAACTCGTTTGCCGACGCCCTCGAACGGCTGGGCGTGACGGAGGTCCGGGGTGACATCGTGGGCGACGGCTCCTACTTCGAGGGGTCCGGAGCGGGAGAGGGCTGGCAGCACTCGTACATGAATTCGGCGTATGCCGCCACCGCCGGCGCGCTGAGCTATACGGACAACGTGGCCACGCTGCAGATCGCCCCTGCAGGGCAGGCCGGCTGGCGGCCGACCGTCCGGCTGGTCCCGGGCGGCGAGGGGATCGCCATCGTGAATCAGGCCACGACGACGGCGGGGGGCAGCACGCGGATTCATGCCGCGCGTGTGGCGTACGACGGACCCATCGTCGTGAGTGGTCAGATTGCACGGGGAAGCGCTGCCATCACGCGGGCAGTGCCGGTGTCGGACCCCGCGCGATACGCGGTGGCCGTGTTCCGGGAGGTCCTGGAGCGGCGCGGCATTCCGGCAACCGGTACGCTGCGATCGGCAACGACCGTGGAGGAGTCGCCGGTCACGGGACGGTCCGTGTTCGCGCCCGCCCTGGATAGCCGCGATCCGGTCCGCGTCCTGGCGGTGCACACGTCGCCGCCGATCCTCGAGGTCCTCGAGATCATCAACAAGCGCAGCCACAACCTGATGTCGGAGCAGGTCCTCCGGACCATCGGCCGGGTCGCTGCGGGCGAAGGCAGCGTGGCCGGCGGACGCCGGGCCATTGAGCACATGATGCTGCTGGAGGGCCACGCGGCGCCGGGCGAGATCGAGATCTTCGACGGCTCGGGCCTGTCCGTGCTCAACCGGTCGAGTGCGCGGGGACTGGTCAGCCTGCTCGCCGTGATGGCTGAGTCACCCATGTGGGAACGGTACTGGGAGACGCTGCCCGAGGCGGGTACATCCGTGGGCCTGCGCCGCATGCACAGGACTGCCGCTGAAGGGAACCTGCGGGCGAAGACGGGCACGATCGACAGGGTATCCGCCCTGTCGGGGTACGTCCGCACGGCGGAGGGCGAGCGCCTCGCCTTCGCCATCATCGCGAACAACGTCCCATCCACCTGGATGGCGAAGCGTGTGGAGGACGCCATTGGCGCCCGCCTGGCCGGTTTCGACAGAACGGCTCCGGCGACGGCGAGCCGCGCCGCCGCCAACCGCACCACCGCCGGCGCCGGGCGGGCGGCCGAAGCCGGTGGACGTACCCACACCATACGCCGCGGCGACACGCTGGACGGCATTGCCCGCCGCTACGGCGTCAGCGTCGCTGCGCTCCAGCGGGCGAACCCGGGTCTCAACCCCCGGCGCCTCATACCCGGGCGCACGGTCCGCATTCCCTGAGCGCCGCCGGCCGTCAGTCGGGCAGGGCCCGGGTGGCGCGTACCATCATGCGTCGCAGCCGCTGCTCGAAGGGCAGTTCTCCGGCGAGGTCGTTGGTATCGACGCCGCCGTTGGTCAGTGCGGAGTGGATGATGAGCGATCCGCCCAGCGCGATGGCCACGTGGGAGATTCTCTCGCCCTCCTCCGCGAAGAACAGCAGGTCGCCGGCGCGCAGGTCGCCGGCCAGCGGATCGACCTGGACGCCCAGCGGGCGGGTCGCCTGCAGATCCGAGTCCCGCGGCAGGGCGATGCCGTGCATCCACATGACGGCCTGTGTGAAGCCTGAGCAGTCCACGCCGTGGAGCGTGACGCCGCCCCAGGTGTAGGGTGCACCGAGCCACCTCCGTGCCGTTCGGGCGATGCTGTCGCCCCGGGCCGGGAACCAGTCGGCAAGGCGGTCCACGTCGACGACCTCCCCGTAGACGATCTGCCCGCGGCGGCCATCCGGCAGCTGGTACGCGCCCGTATGCCTGATCAGCCGCGCGCCCCACGGCAGCCGGGCCAGGGTCCGGCCGTCCTCGTCGGCGAGCTCGGCGCCCAGCGACACAACCGGCTCGCCCGTACTCGCCCGCTCCCACGCGAGCGCCCAGTCCTGTGTGCCCGTCTGCAGGTACCCGCTGTGTACCCACCCGTGGTATCCGTCCTCCCCGCGAATCCTCAGCCAGTCCTTCGATTGCGAGAGCAGTTCCACGCGCATGCCGAGGACGAGTTGCGAGATCTGCGTGCCGGGCAGCCGCGGGTCGGAGTAGACGGGGGCGATGGCGGAACGCACCAGGGCGTGGCGAAGGTCGCCGAATGCGGAATCCGGCAGCCGTAACACCTCGTCGGTGGCGTCGATGCCGTTCGCGGCGAGGCGCGCGATGAGGTCAGCCATGGCGCCGTCATGCGTCACCTGTCCCCGGAGCACCACCTTGCCGTCCCCAGCCACGGCGTGTACGTCGAAGACGCCGGTCCGGAAATCGGGCACGCTCTCCCGCCGGACGGCGTCGATGAGGTCGGCTACCGTGGCATCCTTCGCGAGGCCACCCGGTCGTCCGGCGCCGGACGCGGTGCTGCCGCCCTTGCGCGTGCTCATCCCGCGTTCGCGTTCGTCTGCTCCCGGCCGTGGCCACCCGCGCCGGACACGGGCGAGGCGCCGTCGTCGACCCGTCCGCGCTCCCTGACGATGTGGAGGCGGCGGCGCAACTCGAAATCCGACATGGTCTGCAGCGTACGCGCCGCAGTAGCCGACGTCTGCCAGCGCACCTCGGGCATGGCGATCCAGAAGTTTGCGTCATCGGCCGGGTGGAACACCAGGTACCAGCGACCGTGGTGCCTCGGGGTATCCTCCTCGCGGGCGCCGGCGGCCCAGCGCTGTCCGGCTTCGTCCAGGAACTCCTTCATGGCATGTCTTCTTCCTTCACTGTGGATTTGTCCAGCAGCGCCTGCAGCGCGGCATTGTCCAGGGTATCCAGCTCGGTGGTGGCCGCGTCATACGCAACCGCCGACAGAGGCGCCTGCCTGACGGGCCGGGCATCGTCCGTGGGCACGAACAGCGCCAGCAGCGCGCCCCATGACTCGCGGCCCAGGACGACATCCCAGGCGCCTCCGTCCCGGTCCGTGAATTTCCGCATGTCTCCCGTTGCCCTTGCGCCGCGCCCCGTCAGGTCGCAGCGTTCCAGCATATCCCGCGACCCGGAGCCAGCACGCCCAAATGTACGACGCCCTGATCGACCGGTTCAACGAAGGAATGTACCACATTGCGGACTTCCTTCCCCGGCTCGCGGCCGCCCTTGGTATTCTGATGGTCGGCCTCGCCATTGCCAAGATGGTGGAGCGCGGCACCGACCTCGCCCTGCACCGGGTGGGGTTCGACGGCTGGATGCGCGAGGGCGGCGTCACGGAGGCGCTCGAGCGGGCCGGTACGACCCTCGACCCCTCGTCCGTCGTGGCCAAGCTGGTCTTCTGGGTCGTGATGCTGCTGGTGATCCTGCTGGCGGCGGACGTGCTGGGCATCGCCGCCGTGGGCGTGCTGTTCGGCGAGCTCCTCGCCTACATCCCGTCCGTGTTCACCGCCGTGATCGTGCTGGTGCTCGGCATCCTGCTTGGCGAGTTCGTGAAGGATCTCGTCCTCGCGTCGGCGGGCTCGCTGCCCGGTGGCGTGAACCTCGCCCGGGCCGCGAAGGCCGCCGTGATCCTCCTCGCCGTCTTCATGGCACTGGAGCAGCTGGCCATCGCACAGGACATCGTCCTGGTCTTCTTCATTGCCGTGGTCGGCGCAGCCGCCCTGGCGGCGGGTCTCGCCTTCGGCCTGGGCGGAAGGGACGTGGCGGCCGACATCACCCGTGGCTGGTACGACCGCGCTCGCGCCGCAGCCGCGCGAAGGGCAGCGTGGGAGCGCACCCACCACGAACGGTCCTCGCCACCGGCGGCGGGACCGGCGACCCGGACGCCGGAGCCGCCGGCGCCCACCCGGCAGCCACCGCCCCCTGCCCCGCCTAAGGACCCCTGGGAACCGGACGGCAACTGAGCCGACGTCACTCGCCCCAGCGGACCCGGACCGCCACGCCCTCCTTCAGGGCGGCGGCGAGTTCCTCCGGAGTCGCGGTGGCCAGCCAGCCGGGCGGACGGTAAACCAGTTTCTGCGCGACGGCGGCCGGTCCGGTCTCGAACAGGATCGCCTGCCACCCGATACGCCGGGTCTCCCCCTCCTCCGGCTCGTCGTGCAGACGCGCGACCCAGCTCGTGCCGTCCGCAAGCTTGAACACCCGCATCTGTCTCCCTCCCGACGTCGATTCCGGCAGAATCGTTGGCGTACGCGCCTTGGCGAGGAGCGCGGCGCTACAGCCCCATGACGTTGTAGCCGCTGTCCACGTACATGATCTCCCCCGTCACGCCACTCCCCATGTCGCTGCACAGGAACAGGGCCGCGGCAGCCACCTCGGCCTGGGTGACGTTGCGTCCCAGGGGAGTGCGTTCCTCCACGGTCGCGTAGAGCTGCTTGAAGCCGCGTATGCCGGCCGCCGCCAGTGTACGGAGCGGCCCTGCACTGATGGCATTCACGCGCACGCCGTCCGGCCCCAGGTCTGCCGCGAGGTACCTTACGCTGGCCTCGAGGGCCGCCTTCGCCACACCCATGACGTTGTAGTTGGTGACGACCTTCTGAGCGCCGTAATACGAAAGTGTCAGGATGTTGCCCCTGCGCGCGGCCAGGAACGGCATCGAGTGACGGGCCAGCAGCGGCAACGAGTAGGCGCTGATCTCCAGCGCCCGGCGAAACCCGTCCCGGCTCGTGTCGACGAAACGGCCGTCGAGGTCCTCCCGATCAGCATACGCGATGGCGTGGACAAGGACGTCGAAGCCGTCCCAGCGCTCACCGATGCGGGCGAAGCAGGTCTCCACTTCCGCGTCATTGGCGACATCGCATGACAGGACGAGTTCGGCACCAATGCTCTCGGCGAGAGGCCGCACCCGCCTCTCGAGAATCTCGCCGGCGTATGTCATGATGACGCTGGCACCGTGGCGATGCATCGAGTCGGCGATGCCCCATGCGATGCTGCGCTCATTGGCGACGCCGCACACCAGGACGCGCCTGCCCTCGAAGAGTCTGTCCGAGCCCATGTCCCTGATCCTCGGTCGCCACGTGCCGGCAGGGGGCAAGCCACCGTCCGCCTGCCCAGGTGCACGCCGTGTACGTCGATGCCGGGGCCGAAGCTACGCCGCGGTGCTCGGACACCGCAAGCGCTCTTGCGGCACAACGGCGGGAGGGGGATCTTCCGGCCGGATGAGGACGCTCCGGAGCGGGCCCGACACCGAGCAAGCCGGCAGCGGCGCCCACGGCCTGCTGCTGGTGATGGTTGTCATCTGGGGCGTCAACTTCCCCATCGCAAAGGCCGCGCTGGCCGAGCTCTCGCCACTCGCATTCAACGCCCTCCGCTTCCCGCTCGCTGCAGCGACGGTCCTCGTCGCGCTGCAGTACCGAAGCGGATTCCGGCTACCGGAGCGTGACGATCGGCTGCGAATCCTCGGCCTCGGCATCCTGGGCAACCTGGTCTACCAGCAGTTCTTCATATTCGGGCTGGACAATACGCGAGCCGGTAACGCGAGCATCCTGCTGGCGGGGACGCCCATTCTCACGGCGCTCCTGTCCGCGGCAGCGGGCCACGAGCGCGTCACGGCGCGGGTATGGGCGGGTGTCGTTGCGACGTTCTTCGGCATCGCCCTGGTCGTGCTTCTGGGCGGCGGACACGCGGATGGAGGGGCGACGCTCCTCGGCGACGCTCTGATGGTGGCGGCGTCCCTCGCCTGGGCGTTCTACACGGTGGGCAGCCGCGACCTGGTGGCGCGCTACGGGGCGATCCAGTTCACGGCGTGGACGCTCTGCATCGGCGCGGCCGCCCTCTTCTTCATGGGCCTGCCGTCCGTGCTGCGGACCGACCTTGGCGCCATCTCCGCCGCGGCGTGGGTCGGCGTCGTGTACGCCGGCGCCCTGAGCATTGGCGTCGCGTACCTCATCTGGTATTACGGCGTCGAGCGGATCGGGAACACTCGGACGGCGACGTACTCGAACCTGGTCCCCGTCGTCGCCCTCGCCGCGGCGTGGCTGCGGCTGGGCGAGGTGCCGCTGCCCGGCCAGGTCCTGGGGGCAGCCGTCATCATCGGCGGCATCACTCTCGTCCAGCGGCGACGCCCCGCCATCGTCGGCGACGCCGGGGCGGTGTAGCCGGCGAACCTCAGCGCACGCGCAGCACGCTGAACCGCACGCCGGATTCCTCGGTGAGCGGCGCGCCGTGTGACCCGGACAGGACGAAGTTGATGGCCGGCACGGTGCCGCCGGCGGGCGCACCCATCAGGAAGTACGCGTGGCCTCCCGGCGCGATGGAGCCGGCGACGGCAAAACTCGCCCAGCTCAGCGACGTGGGCTGCAGAGAATAGCCGCCGGGTACGCCGGACAGGGCGGTCCGGAGGTCGAATCCGGTGAACTGGTAGCGGGAATCGAGCTGGCCCTGCAGCGCCGGGGCGCCGTCCGCCCACACGGCCACGCCGAAGTCGGCCACCAGCGCGGGCCAGGGCCGCGCCGTCTCGTGCGTGACGTTCTCCACGCCCGACCGGGTGGTCGCCGTGAGCCGCCGGAGCAGGTCATTCCCGCCGTGCTGGCTGCGCAGGTGCTTCAGGAAGAGCCAGGCGGCGCCGCGCATCTCGAGCGACCCGTTCCCCGCCATCTCGATGGGGCTGTACGCCGCCGGTGCGGACAGGTATCGCTGGACGCGAACCAGGTTCCCCTGGCCGAAGGACGCGGCGAGGACGGGATCGGTCGCCTGCAGCACCGCCGCGACCAGCTCCTCCGCCGTATGCGCCAGCGCCTCCGACAGCCAGAGGACGTCGGCGCTGTTGTTGCGCTGGGCGAAGTTGATCATGTGCTGGAACTCGTGGGCGAGAACCGGCGGCACTGCCGACCGCACCGTCGCCTGCGTTCGCGGCGAGCTCCACCGTCCCTCCGGATCCGGGACGAGACTGTAGAAGACCTCCCCCTCGTTCGAGCCGCTGCACCGCGTCCGCCCCACCAGGTCGCACCCGTAGAAGAAGCCCGTGATGAAGCTGGACTCGCCGCGCGGCGTCAGGGCGTTCACCTTCGGCGTGAACAGGATGTAGATGCGGCCATTGCCATCGATGTCCGACGGCTGTCCGAAAACGCCGACCGTGGTGCTGTAGATGGGGTCGTCGAACAGGCCGCCGTAGTAGTCGAGGTCTGCCGTGGTGATCGCGTTCTGTGCCTCGACGTCGACGAACAGCACGGCGCGCTCCGACACACGCCGCGCAGTGGCCGTGATCCGGTCGAAGCCGTTGCTCGTGTTCAGCACATAGAAGTCGCGCTGGTCGCCCACGTCAGTCGCCGCGTCCGCCTCCGACTGGAAGAGCGGCGCACCCGGAGCGCGGGCATCCGGCCGTCCGAGGGCCCGCTCCCGCGCACGCAGGCCGGCCTCCCACTGCTCCGCGAACGGCACGCGGGGCGCATCGGCGCCCGGCAGCACGGTCACTGCCGGAGCGGTCGGTGTCAGTGCGCGCAGCTCGAATGGGCGCGGCGGCGACATGGTCGACGCGGTGTTGTGCGCGATGAACATGTACAGCGTGTTGTTCTGCCCGCCCTGCAGGCGCACGCAGCCGAATGCCGGGGCATCGATGGTACTCACCTGCCCGGGCTGCAGCGACAGGACCGTCCCCGTCGATGCCGTCGTGGTCACCTGCGCAGGCGCGCTCAAAACCGTGCCCACCCCGGCAATGACCGCGACGTTGCGCGCCGGCATGCAGGTCGGCACCGCCACTCGCAACTCGGTGGACGTGGCCGACACGATCGTGCCGCGCACGCCATCGAAGAAGACGACGTTGTGGCCGGCCGTGGGGCTGAAGTTGGACCCGGATATCGTCACCTCACCGCCGGGCGCGATGACGGACGGCGCCACGTTCGTTATGGCAGGCGCCGGCACGACCCGCACCTCCAGCTCGGGTGCAGAGCCCTGCAGCCGCTGCGTCGATGCACGGATCCTGATGATCCCCGCCTGCGTGGGGGACATGGATGTGGAGGCCACGCCGTAGAAGTCCGTCGTGGAAACCGGCTGGGTCAGGCTCGCCGTGCCCTGGATCACCTGCCACTGGACCTGGGCGCCCTGGACAGGGACCCCGCTGACAGCGTCCACTGCGATGACCCGGAATGGCTCCACCGGCGACGCTCCGGCACCGACGTACACGACGTCGCCACCGTGCAGCGACAGGGACAGCCGCTGTTCCGGGACCTCCGACGGGCTCTTCGAGCACGCCAGGAGTGTAATGAGGACCGGGAGGGCCGCGGTCTGCCAGGCACCAGCCAAGCCCTTGGCGACACTCGTACGAGTCCCGCCGACGCGGTGGTCACGGCGCGTAAGCAAACACTACCTCCAGTTGGCGATCGACGGCGGAACCGATTCCGGGTGGATTCTGGCACGTGGTACCTCAATGTAGGACAATGGTTTCGGCGCCGTCAACGGGCGCATCGCTTGCGGTTCCGTTCGACGCCGGTCTACCTTGGCGCACGCGCGTTCCGGGGACGGCTGTGCATGCGCGCGCCCGCCCTGGCAGAGCGCCTTCATTTCCACGCTGACGAGGACGACGTCCAACCATGAAGCATGCGCTTTCCGCTCTTGTCCTGCCGGTGGTTCTGGCCGCGGTCGCGGCTGCACCCGCCGAGGGTCAGAGGATCGATTCTCCGTACCGGTTCGTCTCGCCGTCCCAGCACGCAGGCGTCTTTGTCGGCCAGCTCTCGGCCTCGGAGGGTCGGCTCGACATGGGACCGCAGCCTGGACCGACATTCGGCGCCCGTTGGGGCATCCGGGTGAGCGGACCGCTGGCCGTAGGCCTGGAGGTGGGCTACACGCCGACACAGCGCACGGTCCGGGACACGGTCTTCCTGGCCGCCGACTCCTCGTTCCGGGCCCTGGGCGAGGCGGAGATGCGTCTGCTCTCTCTCATGGGCCAGGTCCGTTTCAACGTCACGGGCGCCCGTACCTGGCACGGCCTGCAGCCATTCGTCGGGCTCGGGGCGGGAGCGGTATTCGACCGGGGCGAGCGCCGTGCCTTCGATGAGGAGCTCACCGAGCAGTCCCGCTACAGCTTCGGCACTACGTTCGCTGCCCAGGTGGGTGCGGGTGTGGAGTGGTTCGCCACCGAGAGACTTGCCGTACGCGTCGATGCCCGGAACATGATGTGGAAGCTCGGCGTTCCTGACGCGTTCCTTCTCACGGAGCAGGGTCGAACCCTGTCGGTCTCGGAATGGGAGAACAACTTCGTCATCTCGGCGGGACTGTCCCTGCATTTCTGAGGAAGTGCTGCATGCCGCGTGGACCGCACGGAGGACACTGCAGCCCACCCGCTGGACGATGCCGGTGCCGAGCAGTTCGGCACGGGCGCTGTCGGGGAGGCAGTGGAATGCGGATACACCTGCGACCCGCCGCGTGCCCCGTTCCAGGAGGGCAGCGACGCCGACGGGGGCGGCTGACCGGTCCCCGGTGAGGGGAGCGTCGTGACCGCCGCGCCCGGAGCGAGGGCTCGGCCAGCCAGACGGATCGGCCGCGGTCTGCGCACCGGTCCATGCACCGCCGTCCTCGCCATCGTCGCCGTGAACGCGGGTGGCTGCACGCCGGACGCGCCGTCGGGGCGCGAGCTCGTCCTGGCATCGACCACCTCCCTGTACGATTCCGGCCTGCTCGACGTCCTGCTGCCCGCATTTGCAGCGGTCCACCCGGACATCCGCGTCCGCCTCGTGGCTGTGGGAAGCGGTCATGCGCTCGAGCTCGGCCGGCGCGGGGACGCCGACGTTCTGCTCGTCCACTCGCCGACGGATGAGATCGAGTTCATGCGGGCCGGCTACGGCTCCAGCCGGGTGACGGTGATGCGGAGCGATTTCATCATTATCGGGCCTGCCACGGATCCTGCGGGCGTGCGCGACGCCCCGGACGCGACGGACGTCATGCGACGCATCGCCGCGGCAGGAGCCCGGTTCGTATCCCGCGGCGATGACTCGGGCACGCACCGCAAGGAAGCGGAGCTCTGGGCGGCCGCGGGACTCGGCGGCACGCACGGGGAAGCGCCGGCGAATCGCATCGAGGCTGGACAGGGGATGGGCGAGACGCTCGCCATCGCCTCGGAGCGGGGCGCCTACACTCTCACGGACCGGGGTACGTTCAGCACGGTGTCCGGAAACCTGCGGCTCGTGCGGCTGTTCTCTGGCGATCCGGCCCTCCTGAACGAGTATTCCGTGATCACGGTGGCGGAGTCCCGCCGTCCGGCCGACGCGGCCACGTTCGCCGGCTGGCTCGCGTCGGACGAGGCTGCGGCGGTGATCTCCGGGTTCGCGGCAGATGAGACCGGCGCGCCGGTCTTCATTCCTGCGTCCGCCGCCGGACCGCCCGTCCCGGCCACTCCGGCAGGCCGGTAAACGTGGACCTCTTCGCCGACAGCCTGCGGGAGGCAGCGCGTCTCCTGCTGCAGGTCAATCGCAGCGTCCTCGATATCGTTGCCCTCTCCCTGCGTGTCTCCGGCCTCGCACTGCTCGTGGGCGTCGCCGTCGGGATGCCGGTGGGAATCGGCGTCGGCCTCGGCAGGTTCCGCGGGCGCGGACTGGTGGTAGCGCTCATCTACACCGGCTTCGCGCTGCCACCCGTGGTCGTCGGGCTCGTCGTGTACATGCTGCTGTCGAGAGGAGGCCCGGCGGGCGACCTCGAGCTGCTCTTCACGCCCGCGGCCATGATCCTGGCACAGGCCGTCCTCGCCGCGCCGTACGTCGCCGGCATCACCCTCGCCGCGGTACAGGCCGTGCCCTCGGACGTCCGCCTCCAGGCACGCGCCCTCGGCGCCTCCCGGCTCCGGGCGCTACTCGTACATCTCCGGGAGGCACGACTCGGGATGGTCGCGGCCGTGGTCGCGGGGTTCGGAGCGGTCATCTCCGAAGTGGGCGCGGTGATGATGGTTGGCGGCAACATCGCCGGCGAGACCCGCGTGATGACCACGGCCATCGTCCTCGAAACGCGGCGGGGAAACTTCGCCACTGCGCTGGCGCTCGGCATGATCCTCCTCCTCCTCGCGTTCCTCGTGAATGCGCTGCTGACCCGCGCGCAGCAGGGGCGTGCGGGTGTGCTGACACGGGACCGACGGTCATGGTAGACACGATCCTGAGCGCCGAATGCCTCGTCCGCCGCTACGGCGGGCGCACCGTCGTTGACGTGGCTGCCCTGGAGCTTCGCCCGGGAGAGGTGCTCGCGGTGGTTGGACCGAACGGTGCCGGGAAGTCGACGCTGTTCCGTCTGCTGCTTCTCCTGGAGCGGGCGGATGCCGGCGTGATCCGGTTCATGGGCGAGGCCGTCCGTCATGGTGGCCGTCCGCGTCGCGGCCGGATGGCGGGCGTCTTCCAGCGCCCTGTCCTGTTCTCGGGAACGGTGCGGTCGAACGTGCGGTTCGCCGCGTCGAGCCTCGGCCTGTCACGATCGGAGCGCGAGCGCCGCGTGGAGACCGCGCTGGGCTGGCTGGGCCTGGAGTCCCTGGCGGACGCACCGGTGGCGCAGCTCAGCGGGGGCGAGGCCCAGCGTGCGGCCCTGGCACGGGCGGTCGTCCTCGAGCCCGACGTCCTCTTCCTGGATGAGCCGACGGCGAACCTCGACGTCACCATGCGCCGGCGTTTCCGCCTCGATCTGGAACGGGTGGCCAGGCGCCATGCCCGCGGCATCGTCGTCATCACGCACGATCCGGTGGAGGCCCTGGGAATGGCCGACCGCATTGCGGTCCTGAGCGGCGGTCGTATCGTACAGTCCGGGACGCCGGAGGACCTGGTGCTCCGCCCGGGCTCGCCCTTCATCGCGGAGCTCACCGGAGCGGAGCTGATCCTCCGTGGCGTGGTGGGCGGAATCGAGGATGGCGTGTGCTCCGTCGCCGTCGGGCGGGGGGTAACCCTGTTAGCGGCAGCGATTCCGGCCGACCCCCCGGTGAAAGGCGGCCGCGCAGTCGTGGCGTACCGTCCCGAGGATGTGGTTCTGGAACCACAGGGCGGCGGCCACGACACCAGCGCCATGAACCGGATTCCCGTCCGCGTGTCCGCCGTCGTCCCGGCGGGCGGGATGACGCGGGTGCACATCGCCGCGACAGCGGACCCCGGTACCGTCCTGACTGCGCTCGTCACACGCCGGAGCGCGGAGGCGCTCGGCCTGCGTGCCGGCATGGACGCGGTGGCGCAGCTAAAGGCGACCGCACTGCATGCGTGGCGCGGCGAAGCGTAGCGCACACCACCCACGGAGGCGGACATGGCAAGTACCGGCTCGCACTCGTTCACGGAACGGCTCATCGGGGCAGCGCGCCTCGATGTGGATGTCTACGAGGAGGTCGAAGCGGATTCGACGGCCACGCCGCAGGCGGCAGGCGTCGTGGCCCTGGTCGCCGTCGCCTCCGCCATCGGTGGCGTGGGCCATGGCGTGGCGGGCGTGGCCACGGGCGTCGTGGCGTCCATCGTCGGATGGCTGATCTGGGCCCTCATCACATACCTCATTGGCGACAAGCTCCTCGGTGGCACGGCCACGTGGGGCGAATTGCTGCGGACCCTCGGGTTCGCACAGGCGCCGGGCATCCTCTTCATGTTCGCCGCCGCGCCCGTCCTGGGCTGGATCGTACCCGCAATCGTCGGCATCTGGATGCTCTTCACGGGTATCGTCGCCATCCGGCAGGCTTGCGACTTCGGGACCGGCCGCGCCATCGTGACCGCCGTCCTCGCCCTCATCCCGTACGCACTCCTGCGTGTCCTCATCGCCTGAACCGATGCCGGCGCTGCACGAGGCCCCGGTCTGGATCGCCGTCAACGGCGTCGTCAGGACCGTGCTCCACTGCACGCCGACTGACCCCGCCGCCCTGGCGGCCGGCCACCTGCTCGCCGAGGGGTGGGTCGCGGGACCCGCCGGCATCCGCGAGCTCCGGCCCGCGACCGGCCCGGGCGGAAGCGTGGGCGTGGATGTCCGGGCCGACGCGGATGACGTCGCCCGGGCAGACGACCTCCGGCGGCACCAGCTGATCCACGGCTGCGGCCTGCGGCACTTCCTGGACTGCGGCCGGATCGCGCACAGGCAGGCGGCCGAGGAGGCGCCGGACGGGGGTGCCCTGGCCGAACTGTTCCGCGAGCTGTTCGCCATCGCAGACGCCGCCTCGCCCGCCGGCGGTGTGCATGCCGCCGCCCTGTGCGACGGGGCCACGCTCCGGCATGCGGCCGTCGATGTTGCGCGACACTGCGCCGTGGACCGTGCCATCGGGCTTGCATGCGTGGCCGGCGACGAACCCGCCCGCTTCGGCCTCGCCATCACGTCGCGAGTGAGCGGCCTCATCGCGATGAAGGCCATCCGGGCGAACCTGCGCTGGATCGCGAGCCGCAGCGTCGCGACGCCGCTGGCCATAGAGCTGGCCTCGGCGGCGGGAGTCGGCATTCACGAGCAGGCCGCGCGTCGCGGGCGGGCGAAACGTTTCCCGGGCGGGGCGCCGTGATCCGCCCGGCCACTGCCATCCTGGGCGTCGTGCTGGCTGGCGGCCCGAGCTCGAGGTACGGTTCCCCCAAGGCTCTGGCCACGGTGGGCGGACGTAGAGTGGTGGATCGCGCCGCGGACGCGCTCCGGGCCGGCCTGCCCGGGTCGGAGATCGTCGCCATCGTGAACGATCCCGCTCTGGCTGTCCTCATCGGGCTGCCGCACCGGCCGGATGTCCTGACGGGGATCGGACCCCTTGCCGGTCTCCACGCCGCCCTGCTGTGGGCCGCGGAGACGGAGAGAACCGGGATCGTGGTGGCGGGGTGCGACATGCCGTTCATCGCGCCGGGTCTCGTACGCGCCCTCGCCGGCGCCGGCCGGGCCGATGCCGTTCTGCCCGCCAGCCCGACACGGCGCGGCATGGAGCCACTGTGTGCGTACTACTCGACCGCATGCATCCGGGCAGTGGAGGTCGCAGCCGCCCGGGGCGACACGCGGATGGTGGGCTTCCATACCGACGTCCGGCTGCACGTCCTGCCGGAGGAAGTAGTGCGGCGATTCGGGGACCCCGCCCGGATGTTCCTGAACGTGAACACCGCCGAGGACCGGATCGAGGCCGACAGGCTCGAGGAAGGGACGACATGAGGACCGCGGACTGGCTGTCCATCGATGAGGCGCTGCGCGTCATGCTCGCGAATGTCGCGCCCACCGACTCCGAGCAGGTGCCCCTCGACCACGCCTGCGGCCGGACGCTCGCCGAGCCGATCATCTCGCCCGTGGACCAGCCGGCCAGGGACAACAGCGCCATGGACGGCTACGCCGCCCACGCCGCGGATGTACGCGGTGCAACGGAAGCTGCGCCCGCCATCCTCCGCGTCGTTGAGGAAGTCAGGGCGGGCGGCAGTCCCGTGCGTCCCGTAGGGCACGGTGAGGCCACGCGCATCATGACGGGCGCACCGGTCCCGGCCGGCGTGGACAGCGTCATCCGCCTGGAACACACGCACGACCTGGGCGACGGAACGATCGCCGTTCTGACGGACGGCGACGCCGGCCGCAACGTGCGCCAGCGCGGCGAAGACCTCCAGTCCGGCGAGAGCGTATTCAGTGCCGGCCGGCTGCTGCGCCCGCCGGACATCGGCGTGCTCGCCATGGTCGGCTGCACGGAGCCCCTCGTCCACCGCAAGCCCCGCGTCGCCGTGCTCGCCACCGGCGATGAACTGGTGGAGGCCGGCAACGTCGCCGATATCGCAGACGGCACGCGCGTCGTGAACTCGAACACGCCGGCCCTGGCGGCAGCGCTGCACGCCGCATCATGCCGGCCTGAGCCGCTGGGCATCGCGCGGGACGACATCGCCGATCTGCGCGAACGCCTCGCCCGCGCCCTGTACAGCGACGCCCTGATTACGACGGCCGGCGCCAGCGTGGGCGACCACGATCTCGTCAAGGACGCGCTGGAGGAGATGGGTTGCGACACCCTGTTCTGGCGCGTGAAGATTCGGCCGGGAAGCCCGTTCTCCTTCGGCCTCGTTCCGCGAACCGGACGGCCGCCGCTCCCCGTCTTCGGACTCCCTGGCAATCCGGTTTCCGTCCTCGTCACGTTCGAAGTCCTGGTCCGTCCGGTTCTCCGCCGGATGCAGGGGCGGACGGCTCTGCACCCGCCCACCCTCATTGCGACAGCTGGCGACGCCATGGCATCGCGGCCGGGCCTGGTAAGGTTCCTCAGGGTGCGCCTCGACCGGGCGGGATTCGACCTGCCCCGGGCCTACTTGACGGGACCCCAGGGATCCGGGATCCTGACGTCCGTGTCGTCGGCCGACGGCCTGCTCGTGATGCCGCTGGAGACAGCGGAGCTTCCAGCGGGCGCCCGGGCGACGGTCCTGTCCCTGTCCGGGTCCGACGACGCACAGGAGACGCACCCCTACTGATCCGGTCCACCCGGCGAAGGAGAGTCAGGATGCCGCAGCAGAAGCGCATAGAGCCGAGCCGCCACCAGCCCCCACTGCCGCTCGACCGGTTCATCGTCCGGGATGCGCCGGATGACGAGGCCGTGCCGATGGACGTCGTGTTCGTGGGCGCCGGACCGGCCGGCCTCGCAGGCGCCATCGAACTCGCCCGTCTCGTGCGCCGCGACAACGAGGGCGGCGGCGGGATCGGCGACGTGGAGATCGCAGTGCTGGAGAAGGCCGGCGGTCTCGGCGAGCACACCCTCTCCGGTGCCGTCATCAATCCCGGCCCGTTCCGGGAGCTCTTCCCGGACATCGCCATGGAGGACTTCCCCTTCCGGGGTCCGGTCCGCGGCGAGCGCGTCTATCTCCTGCGGGAGAACGGCGCGACGCGGATTCCGACTCCACCCACCATGAAGAACCACGGCAACATGATCGCCTCTCTGTGCGAGGTCGTTCGGTGGATGGGAGAGCGTGCCGAGGAGCTGGGCATCAACATCTTCACCGGCTTCCCCGCCGAGTCGCTCCTCGTGGACGGGGAGTCCGTCGTCGGCGTGCGCACCGCGCCCACCGGCCTCGCACGCGACGGCTCCCCCGGCGGCGGCTACCAGCCACCCACCGATATCACGGCCCGTGTCGTGGCACTGGCGGAAGGGTCACGCGGCTCGCTTGCACAGGCGTTCTACGACTGGCAGGGGATCACGTCGGAGAACCCGCAGATCTATGCACTCGGTGTGAAGGAGATCTGGGAGACGAAGAAACCGCTCGACGCCATCATCCACACCATGGGGTGGCCCCTTCCCGGCGACGCGTTCGGCGGCAGCTTCGCGTATCCCCTCGAACCGAACGTGGTGGCCCTCGGGCTCGTCGTCGGCCTCGATTATCGCGATGCCCGCCTGGACGTGCACACACTTCTGCAGCGCCTCAAGACACACCCCCTCTTCCGCGACCTCCTCGATGGCGGCGAGATGGTGGAGTGGGGCGCGAAGACGATTCCGGAGGGCGGCCACTATGCCATTCCCGCCCGCCGCTCGGGCAACGGCGTGATGGTCCTCGGTGACGCAGCCGGGTTCGTCGAGGTGGCATCCCTCAAGGGCGTCCACTACGCGGTCCAGTCCGGTATCCTGGCCGCCCGCGCCATCTTCGAAGCACTCAAGCAGGGCGATGTTTCGGCCCGTGCCCTCGGCGAGTACGACGCGGCTGTGGACGGAAGCTTCATCCGCAGCGATCTGTATGCCCGGCGGAACATGCGCCTCGCGTTCAAGAGCGGATTCTACGCGGGCGGACTCCGGTCCCTCGTCATGACCGCGACGGGCGGGCGTTTCCCCGGCGGCAGGATCCACAGCGAGCCCGATGTGGCGGAGGCACGCCACTTCAACGGTGCGACGCCACTGACCCCCGACGGGAAGCTCACGTTCTCGAAGCTCGACGCCGTGTTCAAGGCGGGCAACGCGACGCGCGACGACATCCCGTCCCACCTCGTGGTCGGTGAAGACGTGCCGGCGGCGGTAGCAGAATTCTACGCGCACATGTGCCCGGCAGGCGTCTACGAGCTCGACGGCGAACGCCTGACGGTCAATGCCCCGAACTGCGTGGACTGCAAGGCGACGGACGTACTCGGGCCACGCTGGACGCCGCGCGAGGGCGGCGCCGGTCCCCGCTACAGCAGAATGTAATGATGACCCCATTCCGCGTGCGCCGGAGCCCGCGGGCATGTGTTGCCCGCGTCGCCGCCGCGTCCCTGATCCTGCTCGCCGTCGCCGCTGCCGATGTGCGGGCGCAGAGCACCGTGGTCGTCCTCGTCCGTCATGCCGAGAAGGTGGATGACAGCCGGGACCCGGCGCTGAGCGAGGCGGGAGAGCGCCGGGCCGAGGCGCTGGCGGCGGCACTCGGGGATGCAGGCATACAGGCAGTCTACACGACACAGTACGTGCGCACGCGGGACACTGCCGCACCGCTGGCCCGCGCGACCGGTGTCGAGCCCGTGATCATCGCTTCAGCCGGCGACGCTACCGCGAATGCCGCCGCCGTTGCCGCGCACATTCGCGAGCACAACGCGGGGCGGACGGTTCTGGTGGTGGGTCACAGCAACACGGTGCCTGCGATCATCACGGCGCTGGGCGGGGCGGACGTGGGGACGATAGGCGACGACGAGTACTTCCACCTCTTCATCGTCCTGCTGGACGGGTCCGGCGTCGGCGTCGTACGTGCTACGTACTGACCGGCGGCCGGACCCGGTCCGGAACTAGCGGGCGATGCTGCGGATTTCTTCGGCGAGACGCGGCAGGACTTCGGCCGCGTCGCCGACCACGCCGTAGTCCGCGACCTTGAAGATCGGCGCGTCGGGATCCTTGTTGATGGCGACGATGGTCTTCGCGCTGCGCATGCCCGCGAGATGCTGCATGGCACCGCTGATGCCGACAGCGAAGTAGAGCTGCGGCGAGACCGTCTTGCCGGTCTGCCCGACCTGTTCACCGTGCGGCCGCCACCCGGCATCCACCACGGCTCTCGACGCACCCAGCGCGGCCGTCGGACCGAGGGCATCCACCAGATCCTCCAGCGCCTGCCAGTTCTCCGGGCCCTTCATGCCCCGTCCGCCTGCCACCACGATGGGAGCCTCACCGACATCCAGCCGGCCGCCCGTGGCCGCCCTTACTTCACGAACACGTGTGCGGGCGGCATCCGCACCGGCGGCCGCCTGACGCGTCTCAACGGTCCCGGCGGCAGCCGCTTCCCGCGGGCGGAACGTGTTCGGCCGTACGGAGACGAGGCGCGGTTCCGCCTTGATGGTGAGCTGCGCGAAGGCGCGGCCGGCGTAGACGGGACGCGTCACCAGCAGTTCGCCGGCCTCCACGGCGAGGCCTGTCGCGTCGCCGGCGAGGGGGACGTCCAGGCGGGCCGCCACGCGAGGGGCCAGGTCACGCCCCTGCGCACTCGCCCCGAACAGCACCGCATAGTACTTCCCCTCCCTGGCCAGGTCCGCCACAGCCGCCGCATACGCCTCGGCCACGTAGCGGTCCAGGCCCTCGCCCTCAACCTGCACCACGCGGGCGGCACCGAAGCGGCCGAGGCCGTCCGCGCCCGACGCCCCGCCGGCGGCGCCCACGACGACGGCGTGGACTTCGCCTCCCGTCGCATCGGCAATCTGCTTCGCCGCCGTGACCACCTCCCCGGAGATCCGGCGGAGGGCCCCGTCCCGCTGCTCGACCACCGCAAGTATGTTCGCCATCACAGCACCTTCGCTTCTTCACGCAGGGCACGGATCAGCTCCGGCACCGCATCAGCACCCTGCCCCACGATGCGGCCGGCCGGCCGTTCCGGGGGCGCCGTCATCGTCCGCAGCTCGATGCGGCTCTCGCCCAGCTGCGCTGCCTTCTCCTCGAGCGGCTTCTTCTTCGCCGCCATGATTCCCTTGAGCGACGGGTAGCGAGGCTCGTACGCACCCTTCGTGATGGAGATCACTGCCGGCAGAGCCGTCTCGACCACCTCCGTATCGCCCTCCGTCTCGCGATGGCAGACGGCAACGCCGCCTTCCATCTCCACCTGCGCCGCGATGGTCACGCACGGCAGGTCCAGCAGCTCCGCGAGCATGGGTGCGACCTGCTGCTGGTCGAAGTCCACCGCCTTCATCCCCAGCAGGATGAGGTCGGCGCCGTACGCCTTCAGCTCGGCAGCCAGCGCGCGCGCAGTGACCAGACCGTCCAGAGTCGGCTCGCCCTTCAGCAGCACCGCCCGGTCAGCGCCCATCGCAAGGGCACTGCGCAGCTGTTCCGCGGAGTTCGCCTCGCCGACAGTCAGCGCGATCACTTCGCCGGATCCGGCCGCCTCCTTCATGCGCAGCGCCGTCTCCAGCGCAAACTCGTCGTACGGACTGATGACGAACTTCACGCCGGCGGGGTCGATGGACCTGCCATCACCGGATATGCGGATGCGCGCCTCCGTGTCCGGTACGCGCTTGATGCACACGACGATCTTCACTTTCGCTCCTTGCCGGGTTCCGGCGGCAATGTAGGCGTGGTCCCGGAAGGTGTCCAGCAGCCACGACACGCACGGAAAGGCCCCGCCGGTGATACCGACGGGGCCTGCGCTGCCGATGGTGCGCGCGCTTCAGGGCACTCCCGCCGGCGCTCCGGGTTCGACGATCTCCCGCTCCGGGTCATACGGTTCCGGCTCCCATGAGGGCGCGGGTTCGGCCGGCGACGCCTGGCGCTCCTCCTCTTCGTGTTCCCGCTCCGGCCGTTCGGTGATGCCGGGGGTCGGGAGCGGTCGGTCGGGGCGTGGACCGGGGACTGTCGCCATGAAAGGCCTCCTTGCACCTGCGGGACTGCTGCGCACGCGGACGGAAGGCGCAGATGCCGTGCCACCCGCCCCCGCGCCGAGTCACCGTGTCATATCCTGCGCGTCCTGGATACCCATGGGCAGTCGGCGATCCAGAAGCGAAGCGGCCAGTCCGCCGCCCGCGTCACGCCGATGCGCGGGCCACTGCGGATGGGTGCGTCCGACGGTCCACCCGCTTCCAGCCAGAGCGGCGGTCGGTCGAGGGGATGGCCGTCGTGATCGCCGCTGACGCCGATGGCGGCGGCGAGGCGTCCGGGTCCGCTCGCCAGGGCCCGGTCGGTGAGGTGCTTCTGTCCGGCGGACCGCCGGGCCCGCATCACGTCGAGACCGTGGGTGGGCTCCAGTGCCCGGATGAGGACGGCTGCGGGGAAGTCCGGCTGGTCGGTGACGACGTTGAGACACCAGTGCACGCCGTAGATGCGATATACGTAGGCAGTGCCGGGGCGGCCGAACATGGCGTCGTTCCTGGCCGTCCGGCCGATGCGCTCCGCAGCGTGCGAGGCCGGGTCGTGGGGACCGATGTAGGCTTCCGTCTCAACGATCCGGCCGACCGTCTCGTGGCCGTCGATGCACGAGACGAGAGTCGCGCCGAGGAGTCCGCGGGCCACCTCCTCGGCCGGCCTGGCGAACCATGCTTCAGCCAGGACACCGGCGCGCGGCCCGTCGCGCGCCGGTGTCCGTCCGGACGTCCCCACGCGCGCTACTTGTTCCCGGTGCGCCCGCGTCGTGTGCGGCGGCCTCCACGGCTGCCGCGGGTGCGGCCAGCCGCCGCGTCCTCAGGCGGGACGTCACCGTCCCCGCCATTCGCGCCCGCGCGCCGTTCCCCGATGTCGCGGGACCACGCCTCGAGGAGACGTTCGCCGCGGCCAGGGCCCATCACTTCGCGGACATCGTCCGGCCGCGTCTGCAAGGCCTCGAAGACGTGCGCCGCGCCGAACCGTTCCAACAGCGCCTGCACCGACTTCGGACCCACACCCTTGTACGTCCGGGCGATGTAGCTCGCCACGTCGCCGGCTTCCACGGGGAGCCCGAACTCACGCGGATCGAACTTCCCGTCCGCCGGCGTCCCGCGCGCGGCAGCCTTCTTCGCCGGGCCGGACGCAGCCTTCTTCGCCGGGGCAGAGCCGGCCTGCTTCGCCGGGGCGGTGGCGGCCTTCTTCTCCGGCGTGTCCGCCGGCTGCGAACGCGACGCTGCGGCGGCCTTCCTTGCCGGACGGGCACGCTTCGATTCCGCCCCCGCTGCGGGCGCGTCCGCATCCGCCTTTGCCGCGGCCGCCGGTTCCGTCACGGCCTTGCGGACCGGAGCGGCCTGACCCTCGAGGAGTGGCGGCGGTCCCGCCGGCGCACGGCGTCCGCGCGACCCACGGCGGAAACCGATGGCCGCCTGGGCCGCTCCCGGGTCCTGGCCGGCGGCTGCGCG
>DATHVO010000030.1:0-11257 GCA_035461265.1 Longimicrobiales bacterium | reverse complement strand
AAGCGGACCAGGCGCCGGCCGCGGACGGGATCGTCGAAGAAGCTCGACCCCGGCACCGTCGCCACGCCGGGACCGCCGTCCCCCGCGCCGCCCCGGGCGAGCCATTTCGCGTACGCCACGTCGTCCATGTCGCTCAGGCCGGAGAAATCCGCCAGCACGTAGTATGCGCCGGCCGGCGCCGTGCACCGGAAGCCCGCCCCGACGAGAGCGGGCACCAGCACGTCGCGGCGCTCGCGATACTCCCGCGCCAGGTTCTCGTAGTACTCGCGGCCGAGAGTCTCGAGGGCCGCGGCGCACGCCTCCTGGAGCGGCGCCGGCGCGCCCACCGTGAGGAAGTCGTGCACCTTGCGGATCGCGCCCGTGATGTCGGGCGGTGCCACGATGGTGCCAACCCTCCAGCCGGTCACGCTGAACGTCTTGGAGAACCCGCTGATGGTGACGGTCCGGTCCCGCATCCCGTCCAGCGTCGCCAGCGGCACGTGGGCGGCGTCGTACGCCATGTGTTCGTAGATCTCGTCCGTGAACGCGATGAGGTCGTGCTCGCGGCACAGGTCTGCGATTGTGGTGAGTTCCTCCCGCGTGAATACCCGGCCCGTGGGGTTGTTAGGCGTGTTGATGACGATGGCACGGGTCCGGGGTGTGACCGCGGCCCGCAGGGCGTCCGCGTCCACGGGCGCCGACGCGTCCAGCGGCAGCCAGACGGGTACGGCACCGCACAGGATGGCATCGGGCCCGTAGTTCTCGTAGAACGGCTCGAAAATGAGCACCTCGTCGCCGGGATCGATGACGGCCAGCAGCGCCGCGGCCATGGCCTCGGTGGCGCCGCACGTCACCGTGATCTCCGCCGCCTCGTCCACGACCATGCCGTAGTCGCGCTCGTACTTCGCGGCGAGCGCGCGCCGCAGACGCGGTGAGCCCCAGGTCACGGCGTACTGGTTGACGTCCGCCCGGATAGCCGCCACCGCCGCCGCCTTGAGCTCGGGCGGGGCGGGGAAGTCCGGGAAGCCCTGGGCCAGGTTGAGGGCGCCGGCCTCGGTGGCGACGCGTGTCATCTCCCGGATCACCGATTCGGTGAAACCGTGGGTGCGTGTGGCGGTGCGTGTTCGGTTCACTTCGCCTTCCGCGTTCGGCCCGCTGTCCGGGAAAACCGCCGCCGGCGGGCGGCCGACGGCGCGAGGCCAAGCTACCGCGCCGGTACGCCGCCGCAACGGCCGGTCCCCGCAGCCCGGATCGGGTGGCCACACGCCGCAGGATTCGCCATAATGCAGGGCTGGCGCCTTCGGCGGGCGGAAGCGACCTCCACGAACCCGGAATCACCATGACGCACGGCGACACCTTCGGCAGCCGTTCCACCCTCGAGACGGGCGGCCGCAGCTACGAGATCTTCCGGCTGGACGCGATCGACAGGGCCGGCATCGACATCAGCCGTCTGCCCTTCTCCCTGAAGATCCTTTTGGAGAACCTGCTGCGGCACGAGCACATGCTGGCGGACCCGCGACGGGATGTCGAAGCCCTCGCCCGCTGGCAGCCCCGGGAGCTGCCGAGCCGGGAGATCAACTTCACTCCCGCGCGCGTTCTCCTCCAGGACTTCACCGGCGTGCCGGCCGTAGTGGACCTGGCGGCCATGCGGGACGCCATGCGGCGGATGGGCGGGGATGCATCGAAGATCAACCCGCTCCAGCCGGCCGAGCTGGTCATCGACCACTCCGTGCAGGTGGACGAGTTCGGCACGCGCATGGCCTTCCAGCACAACGTCGGGCTCGAATACGAGCGGAACCGGGAACGCTACGCATTCCTCCGGTGGGGCCAGCAGGCACTGCACAACTTCCGCGTCGTGCCCCCGGGCACGGGTATCGTCCACCAGGTGAACCTCGAATACCTCGCCCGCGTCGTCTTCCACACGGACGGCACGAACGGGTCGGCCTCCCCGCAGGCGTATCCCGACACGCTGGTGGGCACCGACTCCCACACCACCATGGTGAACGGGCTGGGGGTGCTCGGCTGGGGCGTCGGCGGGATCGAGGCGGAGGCCGCCATGCTCGGCCAGCCGGTCTCCATGCTCATCCCCCAGGTCGTCGGCTTCCGCCTGGCCGGGGAGCTGCCGGAGGGCGCAACGGCCACCGACCTCGTCCTCACGGTCACGCAGATGCTCCGGGCGAAGGGCGTCGTGGGCAAGTTCGTCGAGTTCTACGGCCCCGGCCTCGGCACGCTCCGCCTCGCGGACCGGGCTACCATCGCGAACATGGCGCCGGAGTACGGCGCCACGTGCGGGATCTTCCCCGTGGACGAGCTCACGCTGAACTACCTGACGTTTACGGGCAGGAGCCCGGAACACGTCGAGCTCGTCCGCGCGTACATGAGCGAGCAGGGCATGTTCCACGGGCCGGACTCCCCCGAGGCGGAGTACAGCGACACGCTGGAGCTCGACCTCGGCACGGTGGAGCCGTCCCTTGCCGGACCCCGGCGACCGCAGGACCGGATCCGGCTGGCCGACGTGAAGGCGTCCTTCTTCCAGGCGCTGTCGGAGATGCGGCCGGCGCCGGCGCCGGCGGGTACCGCGGCGGCGCCGAACCTCGAGGTCAAGCGGTGGGAGGGCGAGGGCGGCGAGGTGGCGCCGGTGACGCGGAGCGCCACGTGTCGCGTGGACGGCGCCGACATCGAGCTTCAGGACGGGGCAGTGGTCATCGCCGCCATTACGAGCTGCACGAACACGTCGAACCCCGCCGTCATGGTGGGCGCGGGACTGGTCGCGAAGAAGGCCGCAGCGCTGGGTCTGCAGCGGCAGCCGTGGGTGAAGACCAGCCTCGCCCCTGGCTCGAAGGTCGTCACGGACTACCTGAACGATGCCGGCCTTACGCCGTTCCTTGACCAGCTCGGCTTCAGTCTCGTCGGGTACGGCTGCACCACGTGCATCGGGAACAGCGGCCCGCTCCCTGACGCCATCTCCGCTGCGGTGCACGAGAACGACCTCGTCGTCGCTGCCGTGCTCAGCGGCAACCGCAACTTCGAGGGCCGGATCAATCCCGACGTGCGCGCCAACTACCTGGCATCGCCGCCCCTGGTCGTGGCCTATGCCATCGCGGGGCGCATGGACTTCGACCCGTACAACGAGCCCATCGGCACGGGGCGGGATGGACGCAGCGTCTTCATGAAGGACATCTGGCCGACGCAGCGGGAGATCGACGAGGTCGTGACGAAGTCGGTCCGGCCCGAGATGTTCCGGAACCAGTATGCCACCGTCTTCGAGGGGGACGAGCAGTGGCGCGGGCTGCCGACACCCGAGTCGGAGCTGTTCGAGTGGGATGCCGACTCGACGTACGTGCAGAACCCGCCGTACTTCGACGACATGCCGCCGGAGCCGTCCGCGGTGCGGGACATCCGCGGCGCCCGCGTCCTGGCGCTCCTCGGTGACAGCATCACGACGGACCACATCTCGCCCGCCGGCTCCATCAAGCTGGACAGCCCTGCAGGACTGTACCTGCGCGAGCGGGGCGTTGCGCCGAAGGACTTCAACTCGTACGGCTCACGCCGGGGCAACCACGAAGTGATGATGCGCGGCACGTTCGCGAACATCCGTCTCCGCAACCGGCTCGTACCGGGCGTGGAGGGTGGCATGACGGCCTACCTCCCCGATGGCGGTGTCATGTCCATCTACGACGCGTCCATGAAGTACCAGGCGGCCCGCGTGCCACTGGTCGTCATCGCGGGCAAGGAGTACGGAACAGGGTCGTCCCGCGACTGGGCGGCCAAGGGCCCGCGGCTCCTGGGCGTGGCCGCAGTCATCGCCGAGAGCTACGAGCGCATCCACCGCTCCAACCTGATCGGGATGGGCGTGCTCCCCCTGCAGTTCCAGGATGGCGAGAACCACACGTCGCTGGGGTTGACCGGGAGGGAGGTGTTCGATATCACGGGTCTCGAAACGGCCCTGTCGGCGACGGCGGCCGGGGACCACGTGGTGGCAGTCCGGGCGGTGGCGGATGACGGGACGGTGACGGAGTTCCGGGCGCTGGCCCGGCTGGACACGCCACAGGAGCGGGAATACTACCGCCACGGCGGGATTCTGCACTTCGTCCTGCGCCAGCTCCTCGGGACGGCGTAGCCGGCAGCCGGGGCAGGCGGTCCGTCAGGCGGTCGGCTCCCGTGGAACGAATCGGCTCCACGGGACCGCCTGCTTGCGCATCAGGATCTCGGAATGGCCGTCCACGATGAAGTCCGGCAGCTCCCCCACGACGCGGAAGCCGAGGCGTTCATATAGCGCCTGCGCCCGCGGATTGAACGATGACACGGTGAGGAACACCGCCGGCGACACGGCGCCAATCCGATCTTCCGCGAATCTCACCAGCCGTGTCCCGATTCCCCCGCCCCGGGCATCCGGCGCGACGCACACCGCCTTGATGTAGCCCACGAAGGCGCCCCCCAGGACGAGGACGATGAAGCCGCGGATGCCGGAGTCGTCGTCGCACACGTACACCTCGTGCGCCGGGTCGCGCACCGTCGCCAGTGCCTGGTCGTACGTGCGGCCGAGGGTCAGCCACGGCTCGGTGGCAACCATCATCCGGGCGCAGGCAACGGCATCCGTCCGCCCCGCGACCCGACGTATCCGCAGGGCCCGTTCCGCCATCAGGGCTCCCAGCCCCGCGCCGCGACAGGCCAGCTCCGCTCGATGCGGTCGCCCCGCACACCGTGCACCGACGGGTGGAGGTTCACGGACACGCACACGTGGTTTGGGACGATGCGCACCCGGTCGCCCACACGGGGCCGCCAGTCGGTGCTGGAGGTGTCGAGGATGCCGTGCTCCTCGGACATGCCGCTCACCACGACGTCAGGGCGGTCGAGGAGCGCGCCGAAGCCCGCGGCTTCCGTGCCCCGCACCTCCTCCCGGAACAGGGCCTTGGAGCCCGCGTCCACCACCGCCTGTCCGGGCACGGCCGTGCTGACCACCGTGGCGAGGACGGAGTACGCGCAATCCTCCCAGCCGCATGCCCCGGTGAGGGTCGTAATGCGGTCATTGAAGATGTACGTGCCCGGCCGGATCTCCGTCACGCCCCGGATGAGGTGGGACGAGAACGCCGCGGGCGTCGAGCCGCCACTCACGACGTGCGGGTCGAGGCCGGCATCGGACAGCGCCTGCAGCACGCGCTGGAGCGCGGCATCCGCCGCCGCGATGGCAGCCGCCTGCATGGAGATGTGCTCCCGGATATGGCCGGGATAGAACATGATGCCGCGCCAGTCGATGCCATCCTGCTCGCGGCAGCGCCGGCTCAGGCGCACGGCCGCCGCTCCGTCGGCGACGCCGACGCGGTGCATGCCGAGGTCCAGCTCCACCAGCACGCCGACCTCGCGGCGGGCGGCGAGCGCGGCGGCCGCCAGGCCGTCGATCGCCTCGGTGGAATCCACCGCCACGGTGAGGTGGACGTCCCGGGGCAGCGCGAACAGGCGCGCCAGCTTGGGCGCGCCCACGGGCGGGTGTGCCAGAAGGATGTCGTCCGACGCGGCGGCCATCACCGCCGCCTCGTGGAGCTGCGCCACCGTGAGGCCGGCGGCGCCATGGCGCACCTGTTCGGCGGCGAGCTCCGGCGACTTGTGGGTCTTGGTGTGGGGCCGCAGGCGCAGCCCGTGCTCCGCCGCGTACGCGGCCATGCGCCGGAGGTTGGCGTCCATCCGGTCCAGGTCCACGATTGCGGCAGGCGTGAGGAGGCCGTCCAGCGCGGGTGCGCCGGTGACGCCGGCCTCCAGTCCGCCTGCGGTGCGCCCGTGCGACACGTCAGTCCGGCGAGCCGGGCTCGACGACGAAGTCGCGCAGGTGGATGTCCAGGTGATGGCCGACCCGGAAACCGACAATGCCATCCGTGTTCAGCATGGGCACCCGATCGAACGCCTGCACCTCGGTGCCGTTGATGAGGAAGGCGACCCGGGCCGACCCGGCGTCGATGGTGAGGCGGTTCTCGGATCCGGTCTCCGCCGTCGGCTGGTTCACCGCAGGATGCTCCGTCCACGCCGCCAGCGTGTGCACCTCATCGCCTGCGCGGTGGCGGATCATGTATCGCCCGTCATGGCGCATGAGGAAGTAGAGGTAGTCCTGTCCGGCGCCATCCAGGTCCTGCCCTCCGACCAGCAGGCCAACGCCCTCCAGGCGCTCCGGCGCGAGCCGGTGCTCCACCGTCACGCTGGCGCGGTACTCGCCCGTGGCCGTGCGCGACGGGTCCCAGAGGATGACGTGGGGGCCCGTGATGACGTGGAAGTGGTCGGCCATGGCCATGAACCGGACGTCTTCGATCTTCTGCGTGGGCCGGTCCACGCGGCCCTGCCACCCGGCCGGGAACTCGCCGCCGGCGTGGGAATGACCGTGCTGGCCGTGCTGGGCTGCGGCGGGAACTGCTGCCAGCAGCAGCGAAAGGAATGCGATGAACGTGCGCATGGATCCTCCGAGGGTTGCTGTCGCGGAATCCCGGGAATGTATCAGGCCCATCCCGGCGCAGGAAGTCACCGGCTCCAGGGCCATCTTGCGACGGGCCCGTGGGCGGACGTACCCTACGTTCCATGGAAATCGCATGGATCCTCGGCTTCCTCGCCGCCGTCGTTGCGGCCATCGTGATCCTCAGGGAGTATGCGCGCCACCGCCGGCGCCGCGCGCGTCTCGAATACCAGCAGCTCCTCCAGCAGGCTCTCGATGACGGCGTGCTGACGCCGGAGGAGCTGGCCGAGCTGGAGGCGGTCCGCAGGGAGGGCGCCCTTACGCCGGAGGAAGTCCGCATGGCCGCCCTCGCCATCTACCGGGGGGCACTCCGCGCGGCGGCCGAGGATGCCCGCCTCACGGAGGAGGAGGAGGCAACCCTCAACCGTCTGCAGGAGCAGCTCGAGTTGAGCGAGCAGGATCTGGGGTCGGACTTCAACCGCCTCAGCCGTCTGCGGATGCTGGCCCGCATTGCGGAAGGCAACATGCCGGACGTCCCGTCCCCCGTCCAGCTCGTCCCCGAGGAGCGCTGCCACTGGGTGGTGCAGTGTACCCTGGCCGACCGCATCTCGATGCCGCAGACGGCCCGCCGCGACCTGACGGGACTCGCGTTCACGGTGCTCAGCGCGGAGCCCTTCGCGGCCATGGGACCGCGCGATGCGCTGCGGCCGGCGGAGGACGTCCTGCCCAATGACCTCGGCGCCCTCATCATCACGAGCCGGCGCACCATCTTCCAGGGGGCGAAGCGGACGATCAGCGTGCCTCACGCCCGCACGGAGAACGTCAAGCTGTACGCGGATGGCATCCGCATCGAGGAGATCGGGCAGTCCGCCCGTCGCTATTTCCTGGTGGAGGATCCCGAGCTGACCTGCGCCATCCTGGTCCAGTCCGCACGGCGCAGGCGGGCCGACATCAGGCCGGCCCGCCCGCATCGTTCCGCCTGATCACCGTCAGGCGCCGGGCAGCCACTCCCCGCTCGCCGCATCCACGCCCAGCGCGGCGGCGTGTTCACGCTGCTCGCGGGGCGCCTTCGCCAGCTCGATCGCGGCGGCGAGCTCGTCGAGGAACCGCGCCACCTCCTCGGTATGCCTGCAGTTCTCCGGCACGCCCCTCTCGATGCAGTCCACGCACCGGTCACGCAGCATCCGGCTGACGTTCGACAGCTCCTCCAGAGACAGCCGGGAGGGATCCAGGTGGATCGTCACCATGTCATCCTCCTGCGCAATGCCCGGCGGCGACGGGCCCGCTACATCACCCGTCCACCTGCCAGACCGTGTCCAGAACCGTCCCGTCCACCCACTTCACGATGGCGACGGGCCGGTCCAGCAGCCGCGGCGGGGCAGGCGGCCCGCCCACCATGGCCTCGACTTCCGCCTTGATCTCCCGGATGTCCCGTACCGGGAGGCCCGACCCTTCCACTGCCCGAAGCAGGTCTTCCCGCCGCGGGTTGATGGCGATGCCGCGCTCCGTCACGACCACGTCGATGAGCTCGCCCGGGCCCGTGAGCGTCGTCACGCGCTCCACCAGCACCGGTATGCGGTCCCGGAAGGACGGGATCGCCAGGATCGTGCACCCGGAGAACAGGCAATTCTGCCAGCCGCCGATCCCGTGCAGGAGCATGCCATCGGAGTGCGTCACGACATTGGCATTGAAGTCGACATCGACTTCCGTCGCACCGAGCACCACGGCGTCCACCACGGACGCGAAGTTGCCCTTGCCGTGGTAGTTGTAGGACGTGAACGGCGTCGTTGCGAGGTGCCGGGGATCCGATGCGATGGATGCCACGCCCGCGAGGTCGAACGTCTGGCCGTCGAGGATGTAGTCCACCAGCCCCTCGTTCAGCATCTCCACCAGATAGCGCGTCGACCCGCCCCTGACGAACCGCGCCCGCACCCCCGCCGCCTTCATCATCTCCTTCAGGCTGGAGACGAAGGCCAGGGCGATGCCGCCGGCCCCGGCCTGGAATGAGAAGCCGTCGCGCATGATGCCCGCGTCCCGGAGAAAGCGGGCGACGTACTCCGCGATGAGGAGGCGGTCGGGGCTCTTCGTGATTTCCGTCGTGCCGGAGACGATCTTCGACGGATCCCCCACCGAATCGACTTCCACGACGAAGTCCACGTTGTTCCCCTGGATCTGCCATGGGACGCACGGAAACGGAACGAGGTTGTCCGTGACGACGATGACCCGGTCGGCATACATCGAGTCGGCCAGGGCGAACCCCAGCGAGCCACACGCCGACGGGCCGTGCGAGCCGTCGGCGTTCCCGAAGCTGTCGGCGGTTGGTGCCGCAATGACGGCGATGTCCACGTGCACCTCGCCGTCCTGGATCGCCTGCCAGCGGCCGCCGTGGGACCGGAGGACGCCCGTACCCCGCATGCCGCCCCGGGACGTGAACTCGCCCAGCGGGCCGTTCATGCTGCCCTCGATGTGGTGCACCACGCCACGGCGCATCAGGTCGATGACCGGCTCGTGGATGGCGAACGACGCGCTCGGAAACCAGCGCAGATCGCCCACGCCCATGTCCGCCGCCGTCTGCAGGGCCGTCAGCGCCACCCGGTCGCCATTCCTGAAGTGGTGGTGGGTGGAGATGGTCATGCCGTCGCGGAGCCCGGCCAGCTGGAGGGCGGTCCGCAGGTCGGGTACGCGCTTGTCGCCGTTTGGCGGGTAGTCCCGCGAGCTCCGTATGGGCGGGCCGTGGCGCGCGCCCTCCGGGGCGTGGCCACCCACGCCGCGATACGGCGTCTGTGCCACTCCGTTCACGACGGCCGGGACGATCCGGCCGGCCGCATTCGCCACCCGCCCGTCCGTCCCCTCCTGTCCCGCCGCCGGCGACGATTCCGGCGGGCCGAGCACTGCTGTCCCGCTCACCGGTCACCTCCCGTGCTCGTCAGGCCCAGCGCCCGCGCGTGCTCCACGAGGCGGCGCGCCCGCAGGACCACCGGCGCATCGATCATCTTGCTCCCAAGGCTGACCACGCCGAGTCCGCGCGCCTCGGCGTCGTGGAACGCGGCCACGATCCGCTCCGCCTTCTCCAGCTCCGCGGCGGCGGGCTGGAATGCGGCATGGATGACGCGGATCTGGCGCGGGTGTACGCAACCCATCCCGGAGAACCCCATGGCCCGGGACGCGACGCCCCACGCGAACAGTCCGTCCTCGTCGTCCACGTCGCCGTAGACCGAGTCGATGGCCTGCACGCCCGCCGCCCTCGCCGCATTGACGATGCGCTGCCGTGCCCAGAGCGATTCCGCACCGGCCGGCGTCTTCACCACGCCCACGTCCGCCGTGTAGTCCTCCAGGCCGATGGTCAGGGCGGCCACGTACGGCGACGCGTTGGCGATGGCGAAGGCGTTCTCCACGCCCAGGGCCGACTCGATGATGGGCATCAGCCAGATCGGAGGGGCGTCGGCAGGGATCAGACAGGACTCCCTGACCTCCGCGATCCGGCGATCCACTTCCGCAACCTGCTCCGGCCGCTCGGCCTTCGGTAGCAGGATCAGGTCAGGACGCTCGGGGACGACGACATCGAGGTCCTCCAGTCCCAGCGGCAGCTGGTTGATCCGTACCATCCGCTCCGCCGTCCCGAAATCCACCATGCGCAGCGCGTTCCGGACGAGGTAGCGCGCGGCGGACTTGTGCTGCGGGTGCACCGAATCCTCGAGGTCGAGGATGACGGCATCGGGCCCGTGCAGGCCGGCGTTGAGCATGAACTTCGGCTCGCCGCCGGGCAGGTAGAGGCGCGACCGCCGGACCCGGTCCTTCGCCGAGGGCACGCGCTTGAAAACCGGGTCCCCGGGCCGCACGTCACCGAGGTCGCTCACCAGGCCCGCAGCCCGGGCGGCGGCCTCCACCCGGGCGGCGATGACCCAGGGGAGCGCGCCGCGGTCGTCCACCCGGACCCGCGCACGCTCGACGCCCAGCGTCAGGAGCGTCCGCTGCACGGTGGCGCGGATGTCATCCCCGTACAGGGCTGCGACCTTCGACTCCACGTGGAGATCGAGGTCGTCGCCGTCCGCCTCCACGGTCACGTGGAGGTCGGACCTGACGTCGTCGCCCGGGCGCCCTGCCTCGCCACGTGCGACGGGCCGGGCAGGCGTGATCATGTCGCCGACATCTCCTTCCCGGCCGCCGCCGGCACGGCGAGGGCCGCGATGATGGCATCCGTCATCTGCTGGGTCGTCGCCGCGCCGTGGTCGAAGACCTCCGGCCCGCCAGGAAGCCGCAGCATGTCGTACGTCCGCACGCGGCCTTCCGCTACCACGGCCGCCACGGCATCCCGCACCGCCGACGCCTTCGCCTTCTCGCCCACGTGATCCAGCAGCATGGCCGCCGTGAGGATCATGGCGATGGGGTTGACGATGGGCGGGTCGAGCTTCTCATACTTCGGCGCCGACCCGTGCGTCGGCTCGAATACCGCGACCTCCTCGCCGATGTTGCCGGAGCACGCGAACCCGAGGCCGCCCACCAGGCCGGCGAAGGCATCGGACGCGATGTCGCCGAACATGTTGCCGGCCACGATCACACCATACTCCTCGGGGTTCTTCGTGAGCCACATCATCTGCGCGTCGATGTTCGTGGACCACAGCTGGATGTCGGGGTAGTCGCGCTGGACGCGGCGCGCCTCGTCCTCCAGCATGCCCGACGTCTCGCGCACTACGTTCGGCTTCTCGCAGACCGTCACGGACCGGTAGCCGTGCTCGGCGGCGTAGCGGAATGCGGCCCGGACGATGCGCTGACATGCGTGCCGCGTGAAGATGCGGGTCGATACGGCGAGGTCCGGACCTGGCGTCGCCGCGAACCGCTTGA
>DATHVO010000029.1:0-14374 GCA_035461265.1 Longimicrobiales bacterium | reverse complement strand
GTTTCCCTGCTCGGCTTCACGGAGGCGGGCGCGCGTTTCCTGTTCGGGAACCTGGTCGTCAACAACGTACCGGTCGGCGTGGGTGAACCCGGCAACAGCCCGGTGGAGCCGGTGGCGGGGACGGTGGCGGCGACGGGGGCGTTCTTCGCTTTCAGCGTCCTGCCCACCATCGTCTTCTTCTCCTCCCTCATGACGATGCTGTACCACTTCGGCGTGATGCAGAGGGTGGTGAAGGGTTTCGCGTGGGTGATGATGCGGACCATGCGGACGTCCGGCGCGGAGACCCTCTCGGCGGCTGGCAACATCTTCGTCGGCCAGACCGAGGCGCCCCTCCTCATCAAGCCGTACGTCGCGAACATGACCATGTCCGAGCTCATGGCCGTGATGACGGGCGGATTCGCAACCGTGGCCGGTGGCGTCATGGCCGCATACGTGGGTATGCTCATCATGTTCTTCCCGGATATTGCCGGCCACCTCATGGCGGCGTCCGTGATGTCCGCCCCGGCCGCACTGGTCTTCGCCAAGATGATCTGGCCGGAGACGGAGGAGCCGGCCACGCGCGGCACCCTCCGGGTCCAGGTCGAGAAGGTCGATGCCAATGTCATCGATGCCGCCGCCCGCGGCGCCGGCGACGGCATGCATCTGGCCCTGAACGTGGGCGCGATGCTGCTGGCGTTCATCGCACTCATCGCCCTCCTGAATGCGCTCATCGGCTGGACGGGCGACGTGACCCGGCTCACGGTCGCGCTCCAGGGCGCCGGCTGGCTGGGTGCCGGCCAGCCGCTCAGCCTGGAGTCCGTGCTGGGCTGGCTGCTGGCCCCCCTCGCCTGGCTCATGGGCGTACCCTGGGCCGACGCGCCGGCGGTGGGGACGCTGCTCGGGCTGAAGACCGCGGTGAACGAGTTCGTCGGCTACCTCGCGCTCAATGCGATGCTGGCGGGTGACACGCCGCTCTCGCCACGGTCCATCGTCATCGCGACGTATGCCCTCTGCGGATTCGCGAACTTCAGCTCCATCGCCATCCAGATCGGCGGGATCGGCGGCATCGCCCCGTCGAGACGGAGCGATCTGGCGCGGCTCGGCCTCCGGGCCATGATCGCCGGCACGCTCGCCGCCTTCATGACGGCCACCATCGCGGGAATCCTGATCTGATGACGTCCGAAGCCGCCGCCATCGACGCCGTCCGCGAGCATGACGATCGCGTACCCGCCGTCGCGCTGATCCTGGGCTCGGGCCTGGGTGCCCTGGGCGATGAGCTCGACAACGCCACGGGCATCCCGTTCCGTGACATACCGGGCTTCCCCGCGGCTGCCGTGGCGGGGCATGCCGGCCGCCTCCTGCTGGGAGAGCTCGCCGGCGTCACGTGCGTGACCCTGCAGGGTCGCTTCCACCTGTACGAGGGGCACGACGCGGCCACCGTGGCGCTGCCGACGCGCGTCATGCTCGGCCTCGGTGCGAGGGCGCTCATCGTCACGAATGCGGCGGGCGGCATCAACCCGGGCTTCGAGACGGGCGACGTGATGGTCATCGAGGATCACATCAACCTGATGGGCCGCAATCCGCTGGTCGGTCCGGTGCGGGAGGGGGAGACGCGGTTCCCCGACATGACGACACCGTACGATCCCGGGCTCCGCGAACTGGCGGTGGAGGTTGCTGCGGCGGATGGCCTGCGCCTGGTGCGCGGCGTCTACGCGGCGGTCCTTGGCCCGAGCTACGAGACCCCGGCGGAGATTCGCATGCTCGCGGCGCTCGGTGCCGACGCGGTCGGCATGAGTACGGTACCGGAAGTCATCGTCGCCCGGGCTCGCGGCGTGCCGGTGCTCGGCCTTTCCCTCATCAGCAACGCGGCCGCCGGGCTATCGCCGGTACCGCTTACGCACGACGAAGTGGTCGCCGCGGGGCTCGAGGCCGGCCAGCGGTTCGGCCGCCTCCTGCGCGGGATCCTCCGCGGACTCCCCGGCGCCCTCGCCGAAGGCGCGTCTTGATGCGCGCCACCCGATGGCGCACATTGCAGGTGCCTCTCCCCACAGGCCTGTTGATGGAGCCATGGCTATGACTGCCTCGCGGTGGTGGCTGCGCCTGACGGCGAGCCTCCCTCTCCTCCTGTCCGCCTGCGGCGACGGGCGCGACGCCATGCCGGCCGACGGGGATTCGCCCGTCCGCGGCGGCACGGTCGTCATCGCATACGCGTCCGATCTCGACAACCTGAACTCGCTGGTCACCGCCGACCACTACACGCAGGAGATCGCCCGGGAGGTCCTCTTCCTCCCCCTCGTTCGCTACGGTCCCGATCTCCAGTACGAGCCCTTCCTCGCCCAGCGGTTCGAGCTCCTGGGCGACACGGGCGCCGTCTTCCACCTGCGGCGCGACGTCCGGTGGCATGACGGCGTGCCCACCACGGCGGCCGACGTGATCTTCACATACGAACGCGCGACCGACCCGGCAACCGCCTTCCCGAGCCGGTCGTACTTCGCACACTGGACGGGAGCGGAGGCACTGGATTCCTTCACGGTGCGCGTCAGCTTCGAGCCCCACCTCGAGCCCCTCGGCGGTCTGCCCTTCCTGGCCATCATGCCGGCGCACCACCTGGACAGCATCCCGCCGGAACGGCTGCGGCAGGCGGCGTTCAACAAGCGTCCCGTGGGCAACGGTCCCTTCCGTTTCGTGGAGTATCGGCCGGGGGACCGCTGGGTGTTCGAGGCGAATCCGGACTTCCCGGAAGAGCTGGGCGGCCGCCCGTGGATCGACCGCCTGGTCTGGCGGCCGATGCCGGACCAGACCGCCCAGGTGACGGCGCTCGGCACCGGAACCGCCGACCTCGTCCTCGCGCCACCCGCGGACCAGTACGCCAGCCTGCTGCAGCAGCAGGGCCTCCGCGGCCTCGAGAGGCCGGGCCGCCAGTTCGCGAACATCATCTGGAACGGCCGGCGCGCGCCCCTCGGCGACGCCCGCGTCCGGCGCGCCCTCACCATGGCCGTCGACAGGCAGCAGATCATACAGACGCTGCGTGGCGGCTACGGGACCCTCGCCGTCGGGCCCGTGGGCCCGTACCACTGGGCGTACGACGACGCCCTTGAATCAATCCCCTTCGATTCCGCCGGCGCGCGCGACCTGCTCCGGCAGGCGGGCATCGAGGACCGCAGCGGCGACGGCGTCCTGCAGCTTCCCGATGGACGGCCCTTCAGCATCGAGCTGAAGATGCCCGCAGGCCACGCCATGAACCGGGACATGGCGGAGATGATCCGCGCCAACCTCGCCGGCATCGGCGTCCGCATTACCACGCGGCCCACGGACTGGTCGGTGTTCGTGCAGGACATCACCAGTCCGGACCGTAACTTCGATGCCGTACTCGTCGCCTGGGGCAGCGACTTCCGGATCAACCTGCGTGACGTCTACCACTCGGCCGCCATCGGCACGCCGAACCAGTTCGCGTCCTACTCGAACCCACGCGTCGATGCCCTCATCGACGCCGTGGACATGACGCGAAGCCGGGACGATGCGACGCCCCTGTACGCGGAGATCCAGCAGATCCTGCGGGACGACCAGCCGTGGTCCTACCTGTACTACTACCCCGATCTCGTCCTCATGCGGGACCGCCTGCGGGGCGTGCGCATGGACGTCCGGGGAGCCTTCATCAACGTCGGCGAGTGGTGGGTCACGAATCCGCGGGCGCCCGCGGCGGCGCCGGAACCAGGTGATTCAGCGGACCATTCCCGCGACCCAGCGCCGGAGCCAGGGCAATAGCGCGGTGGACGTACTCGAGACCATACTCCACCGCGAGGGCGAGGGGCCTGCCCAGGGCGAGGCCCGCGGCGACCGCCGCGGAGAGGGTGCACCCGGTACCGTGCGTACTCCGCGTGTCCAGCCGGCGTCTGCGGTACTCCCGTACCTCGCGGCCATCGAAGAGCACGTCCACGAGCTCGTCGGCCCGGAGGTGCCCGCCCTTCACCAGGGCCGCGCCCGCGCCCATCTCCACGAGTGCCCGCGCAGCCCGTCCCATCGCGGCGACGTCAGCGACGTCCGCGCCGACGAGGATCGCCGCTTCATCGAGGTTGGGCGTGACGAGGGCCGCGAGCGGGACCAGTTCGGCGGCCACGGCGCCCGCCGCGTCCTCGTCCAGCAGCCGGTCCCCGCTCGTCGCTACCATGACGGGATCGAGGACGTAGTGCGGCAGGTCGTATTCGCGAATGGCGGCGGCCACCACGCCTACAAGCGGCCGCGTTGCGAGCATGCCCGTCTTGAAGGCAGAGGGCCGGAGGTCCGTCGCAACGGCCGCGATCTGGCCGCGGACGATGTCCAGGGGCACCGGGTGGACGGCGCTTACCCCCAGCGTGTTCTGCACGGTGATGGCCGTGACGGCGGTGGTCCCGAAGACGCCGAATGCCTGGAACGTCTTCAGGTCCGCCTGGATTCCCGCGCCTCCGCCGCTGTCGCTGCCCGCGATGGTCAGGGCGACGGGGAGCACTCCGGATTCGCTGTTCATGGAGGTAACGTAAGGCCTGCGGGCCGGCCGGGAAGGGGTTCCCGGCCGGCCCGCGATTGCCGCGCGAGCGGGATGTTCAGCGGAAGCGCCGCGGCGGCCTCGCTCCCGGCGTCAGCGCGCGAGCTGCCGCAGGCGGTTACGCATGGACTGGTACTCGTTCGAGTCCTGCCGCAGGTTGCGCATCTGCGCCGCCGGCACCTGCTGGATCATCCGCTGCGTGGACGCCACCCGGTCCGTGGTCAGCGGGTGAGTGGAGAACCACTGCTCCACCGACCCCGGCTGGCGACGCTGCTCGTCCAGCAGGACGTTGAAGAACGAGGGCAGGCCGTTCGGGCTGATGCCGGAGCGTACCAGCAGGCCCACCGCGCTGGCGTCCGCCTCGTTCTCGGCTTCGCGGCTGTGTCGTGCGAAGTAGAGCTGGCCGCCGACACCGATGGCCGCCTCCTCAACTCCGCTGGGGGCACGTCCGAGCAGCACGTACGCCGCCGTCAGCGCCAGGTTGGCGCCCTGCATGCGCTCCATCTGGTCGATGCCGTGGCGATGCTCCACGTGGGCGATCTCGTGGGCCAGCACGCCCGCCAGCTCGGACATGTTCCGCGTACGCTCCACGAGCCCGCGGTTCACGTAGATGTGGCCGCCCGGCACTGCGAACGCGTTGACCTGCGGCGCATTGACCACGTAGAAGCGGTACGGGATCTGGCGATTCCCACGCTGCGCGATGCTGCGGCCGAGGCTGTTGATGTAGTTGTTGATGGAGGCGTCGTTGATGATGGGGAGCTGGCGGTTGATCTCCGCCGAGTACTGCTGACCCATCTCCAGCTCCTGCTGCGTCGATATCCCGCAGGCGCCCACCGCCGTGGCGCCACCGGCCACAAGCGCCAGGCCGGCGCTCTTCCGGAACCACTGCCGTATTCTGATCATGGGCGAACTCGCTCCTTGCCTTTTGGGACCCCGCGGGCCGGGCGCGGTCTGCAGCGCCGCACCGGCAACCGTCCGTCCCGTCTGCGCGGACCTTATGCAGGAGCAAGGGCCGTTCCACGGAGGTGGCCGTGTTGAGCAGGGCCGAGGCGTCGCGCCTGGCGGCCCTTCGCAGGCGCCGCGGCCGCATGGAGAGCGGTCTCTTCCTGGCGGAGGGCGTACGCGTTGTGGAGGACCTGCTGGCGTCGGCGATTGTCCCCCGGACGGCACTCGTGGCGCCCTCCCTCGAGGACACGCCCCGGGGCGCGGAACTCGCCGCAAAGCTGCGCGCCGAGGTGCGCACCCTCGACGTTTCCAGACACGAGCTGGCGCGCGTCGCCGGGACGGACTCGCCTCAGGGCGTAGTGGTGGCGGCAGAGATTCCCCGCCATTCGCTGGGCGACCTCCGGCTGCGCGAGCGTGACCTCGCGGTCGTCCTCGACGCGGTGCAGGACCCGGGGAACTTCGGCAGCATCGTGCGGAGCGCCGACGCGTTCGGCGCGGGTCTGGTGTGCACGCTCCCCGGAACGGTGGACCCGTGGAATCCGAAGGCGGTGCGGGCCGCCGCCGGGTCGTCCCTCCGGGTGCCCATCGTGGATGGCGCGCCCGACGAGGTGCTGGGGTTCCTGCGCGACGCGGGCTTTCACGTTCTCGGCGCGGCGTCTGACGGCCAGCCTGTCGACGCGGTCACCGGCGCGTCGCGGCGCGCGGTCGTCCTGGGCAACGAGGGTGCCGGCCTGGGCGATCCGGTGCGGTCTCGTCTCGACGGCCTGGTGGCCGTTCCCATCCGCGGCGCGGCCGACTCCCTCAACGTCGGCGTTGCCGCGGGCATTCTCCTCTACCTGCTCTCCCGGGAGTTGTGAATCGTGTATCCGGACTGGCTGGTGTGGGTGCTGGCGGGCATGGTCGGGGCGGCGATCGGGTCCTTCCTGAACGTATGCATTTACAGGTGGCCCGCGGAGATGTCCGTCGTGCGGCCGCCGTCCCGCTGCCCCGCGTGCGGCCACGCCCTCGCGTGGCGGGACAACGTCCCGATCCTCGGCTGGCTCTTCCTCCGGGGGAAGTGCCGTTACTGCGGCACCGGCGTCTCCGTCCAGTATCCCATGATCGAGCTGGCCACGGCGCTCATCTGGGTCGCGGCCGTCGCGCGCTTCGGTGTCGAGCCGGAGGCGCTCCGATCGGCACTCTTCCTCACGATCCTCCTGGGCATCGCCATGACCGACGCCCGGGAGATGGTCATCCCGGACCAGTTCACGATCCTCGGCGCCGGCGCCGGCCTGATCCTGGCCGCGATCCCCTCCACGCGCATCGCATTCATCACTGCCGTCGTGGGCGCCGTGGTGGGCTACGGTCTCCTTTGGGGGGTGAAATACGCCGCCGAGAAGCTGCTGCGAAAACCCGCCCTGGGCGTCGGCGACATCCACATGATGGTGCTGGTCGGCGCGTTCACGGGCACGGCCGGGATGCTGCTCACCCTGATGCTGGGCTCCATTCTCGGAGTGCTGGTCGGCGTGCCGGTCACGCGCCTGCGGGGGAAGGGTGCCGTGCTGGGCACCTACCTGCCTCTCGGCACGTTCCTCGCCATGGGTGCGGCCATCACGCACGTGTGGGGCGCTGCCATAATCGACTGGTATCTTCGCTTCGCAGGGGCCTGAGGAGGGCGTGCGCCGGCCGTTGACGAGTGTGGAGGCGCGTTGCTTCAGCCGCCCCGCAGCCGCTCGATGCCGAATGCCGCGGCGAGAGCGCCCGCCTGGCCCTGGGTGACGATGTCCGCCGCCGCGGCCGCAGTCACCGGGGCGAGCAGGATTCCGTTCCGGTAGTGGCCCGTGGCGTACACCAGTCCCTTCAGGTCGGGATCGGCGCCGATGATGGGAAGGTAGTCCGGAGTGGCCGGCCGGAAACCCGCCCATGTCTCCACGACCGGAAGGTCGGCGATGGCCGGCACCAGCTCCATTGCCGCCGTCATGAGCCCGGTCAGGCCGGCCGGTGTCGCGCCCTTGCGGAAGCCCACGTCCTCCACCGTCGCCCCCACCAGAATCCGGCCATCATCCCGGGGAATGATGTAGCAGCGCGCCGACTGGACCACGCGGGTGGGTGGACCCACTTCCGTGCGGTCGGGTCCGCGACCGCGGCCGTCCACGGCGAACATCTGGCCCTTTACCGGGCGGACCGGCACAGCGCCGGGCAGGCCCTCGATGTGGCTGCACCACGCGCCCGCGGCCAGCACGACGTGCCCGGCGTCGATGGCCTCCCCGGACGCGAGGCGGACGCCCGTTGCACTGCGGTGGCGAGCAGCGATGGTCGCCACCGGGCTTGCGGTCCGGAATCCCACGCCGGCCGCCATGGCGCTCGCCAGCAGGGCCTGGGCCAGGAGCCGGTTGTTGATCCGGTGGTCCCGGCCCACCAGGACTCCCGCGGTGACGCGGTCAGGCAGCGACGGCTCGAGGGCGCGGGCTCCGTCTCCGTCCAGGACCCGGACGTCGAACCGTGGCGCCGCAGGGTGTGCGGCAAGTGCCCGGATCGCCGCATCGTCGCCGTCCAGCGCGACGTGCAGCTTGCCGTTCGTGCGATACTCGACGTCGATCCCGCTCGCTTCGTGGAGGCCGTGCACGTATGACGCGTACCGGCGCAGGCTGTCCTCGGCCAAAGCCAGGAATGGGCCGTCGTCCACCGTTTCGCCCAGGGGGCTGAGCATCCCCGCCGCGGCCCACGTCGCACGGCGGCCCGGCGAGTCCCGCTCCAGCACCATCACCGACAGACCCCGCAGCGCCAGTTCCCGGGCCACCGCACAGCCGATGATGCCGCCGCCCACGACCACGACGTCCGCCTGTCCCCGCCTCATGGCCTCCCCGCCGTCGCGCCGCCGCCCAGTTCGTCCAGGTAGCGGCGGCCGAGCTCTGCGTAGTGGCCCGCGCTGTCCCGGACCCAGCGGGCGGCCTCGCCCGTCAGCTCCTTCCGGAAACGGGCAGGTGCGCCGGCCACCATTGTGCGCGGCAGCACGTGCATCCCGGCCGGAACCACGCTCAGCGCCGCGACCAGCGACTCCTCGTCCACTACCGCACCATGCAGGATGACCGCGTTCATGCCGATCAGGGCGCCCCGCCTGATCTCGCAGCTCTCGAAGACCGCACCGTGGCCCACCGTCACGTCGTCGCCCACCAGTGTTGGACCGGCCTCGCTCACATGGAGGACGCAGTTGTCCTGGATGCTCGTGCGCTCGCCAATCCGGATGCCGCTGGTCGCGTGGTCCGCCCGCAGGACCGCGCCGAACCAGATGCTGGAACCCGCTCCCACGACCACGTCGCCGATGAGGACGGCAGTGGGAGCGACGAACGCCGTCGGATCCACCTGCGGCGTCTTCCCGCCGAAGGGTACGATCACGCCGGCCTCACATCGGCCAGCAGGCCGGCGAGAAGGGCGCCGTCGATGTTGCCGCCCGTCACCAGCACGACGGCCGGGCCGCGGGTCCGGATGCGGCCCGACAGCACCGCCGCCACGGCGACAGCCCCCGCTCCCTCTGCCACGATGCCCTCCTCCGCGTGGAGTTCCCTGATGGCCGAGGCAATTTCCGCTTCCTCGACGAGGACGATGTCCTCCACCACGTCGCGGACCGCTTCATAGGCAGCCCCGTCCGTGCATCCCGCCAGCCCATCCGCGAGGGTGGGCGGGACGGGCACATCCACGACACGATTCGCACGGAACGCTTCGTACATGGCCCTCGTCTCGGTGCTCTGCACACCCACTACCCGGGCGGCCGGGGCCCGTGCCTTCACGACGATGCCTACGCCCGCCGCAAGACCGCCGCCGCCCACAGGCACGATGACGTCACGGATCGCAGGCAGCTCATCCAGGATCTCCAGGGCGACAGTGCCCTGGCCCGCCACCACGGCCGGGTCCGAGAACGCGTGGACGAACGCCGCGCCCGTGTACCGTGCAAAGTCCCGGGCTAGCTCCTCCGCCTCGTCGTAGTCGCGGGCCTCATCGTGCACCGCCGCGCCCAGGCGGAGGATCCGGCTGCGCTTGGTGCCGGGCGCGTCGTGAGGGATGAACACCGTGGCCTTCGCCTGGAACTCGCGTGCGGCGAGGGCCACGGCCATGCCGTGGTTGCCGGCCGACGCCGTCACGAGCCCCCGCGCGCGGCCGGCGGGACCCAGGAGCGAGATGGCGTTGTGCGCGCCCCGGACCTTGAAGGACCGCGTGCGCTGCCAGCACTCCAGTTTCAGGTGGACGGCGGTTCCCGCCGCGTCGCTCAGTCGGTGCGAGTGCTCCAGGGGCGTGCGATGCACGAAGCCCGCGATCCGGCCGGCCGCCGCACGCACATCGTTCAGGGACGGCGCCCGATCAGCGGGCTCGCTGCGCATCCCCGTCCGCGGCGAGGGCCTTGCCCGCCGCCGGCTGTGCCGCCGCCGGTTCCGATTCCGGCTGCGCCGCGTCACGGCCGTCGGCTGCGTCGTCCCCGGTCTGGTGCGCTTCCGGCGGGTGGCCGACCCGCCGGAGGCGGGCCCGCGTCACCTGCGTCTCCGTCGCTTCCAGCACGGCGATGTGGATGCCGTCCCGCTCCAGCTCCTCGCCCGGTTCCGGGACGCGTCCCAGCTCCTCCAGGAGGTACCCGTTGAGCGAACGATGCTCCAGCTGCGGCAGCGCTGCATTGAAGTAATGGTTGATCTCCCGCAGATCGGCGTCACCCCACGCAAGGATCTCACTGCGGGAGATCCGGGTTATCGCGTCCTCGGCGACGTCCGTCTCGTCCACGATCTCCCCCACCAGCTCCTCCAGGACGTCCTCCAGAGTCACCAGCCCGTCCGTCCCCCCGTACTCGTCCACGACCACGGCGAGGTGGATGCGTCGTGCCTGGAAGTCCCGCAGGAGACGCGACAGCGGCAGCGACCCGGGCACCACCAGCGGCTCCCGCGCCAGCTCCTGCAGCGGCATCTCGTGCTGTCCCGAAACCAGCGCCTGGTATGCGTCACGCAGGTACAGCACGCCCGTGATGTCGTCGATGGACTCGCCGTAGACCGGCACGCGGGAGTATCGGACCGTCCCCAGTTCTGCGGCGATGTCCCCCAGGCTGCGGGCATCCTGCCACGCGAAGATGTCCACCCGCGGGATCATCACCTCCCACGTCTTGGTCTCGTCCAGGCGGAACGCGCGTTCAATGAGTTCCCGCTCATGCTCCTCGATCTCACCCTCGGTGTGTCCGAGCGCCGTGAGCTGCCGGATCTCCGTCTCCGTTATGGTCGATACCGTGTCCCGCCGCTCCGGCCGCATCCGTGCGAGCCGCGCGAGTACGACGAGCAACGGGCCCAGGCCGCGGGTGAGGAGGAGCAGGGCAGGGGCCACCGCCAGGGCGATCCGCTGGCCGTGATGCGCTGCTATCCCCATGGGGATGAGCTCGCCCAGGTAGAGCACCAGGAACGACACCACGCCGATGGCCACGGCGAGCCCGACGATCTGCCACTCGAGAAACGTGAGGTAGGCGGTGAGCGCACCCGCCGTCACGTCCGATGCTGCATCTGCCAGGCGGAGCAGCACCAGCGTGCGCTCCGGCCTCGATCGCAGCTGGGCCAGTGCGTTCGCGCCGCGCACGTTCTTCTCCGACAGCGTGCGCAGGCGGGATTCGCTCGGGAAGAAGATGGCAAGCTCCGCCGCGCTGAAGAACGCGGACGAGAGGATCGCCAGGACGAGGCCCGCCGCGATCAGCAGCATGGCCGGCCTCTCGTGCCTAAGGGAGGGTCGTCCGGTCTACTTCGGACTGCGTCCATTTCAGACTCTGTTCGATGAGCTCGCTGACGAGGTCCGCCGCCGTGCGCCCGTCCGCCTCCGCCTGGAAGCTCGGGACCACCCGGTGCCGCAGCACCGCCGGCGCCACAGCCCGGATATCCTCCAGGTCCGGCATGCCCCGCCCGGAAAGCGCAGCCCGCGCCTTCGCTCCGAGCACAAGATACTGCGATGCCCGCGGCCCCGCGCCCCAGCTCACGTACCGCCGCGTCAGGTCGGGTGCCCTCTCATCGCCCGGCCGGGTCGCCCGGACCAGGGCCACGGCGTACGAAACGAGGAACGGCGGGGCGGGCACCCGCCGTACCAGCTTCTGCAGAGCGAGGAGCTCCTCCGCGCCCAGGACCGGCTCGACTACAGGCTCCATCGCCCCCGTCGTCTGGAGCGCGACCTGCTCCTCTTCCTCACGTGTCGGATACTCGATGCGGAGCTCGAGCATGAAGCGGTCCAGCTGCGCCTCCGGCAGCGGGTACGTGCCTTCCTGCTCGATGGGGTTCTGCGTGGCCAGGACGAAGAACGGCCGGTCCAGCTTCATCGTGTCGCCCGCCGCCGTCACCGCCCGCTCCTGCATCGCCTGCAGCAGCGCCGCCTGCGTCTTTGGCGGCGTGCGGTTGATCTCATCCGCGAGCACCACGTTCGCGAAGATGGGTCCTCGCACGAAGCGGAACAGCCTCCGGCCCGTGCTCCGGTCCTCCTCCAGAACTTCCGTGCCCGTGATGTCCGACGGCATGAGGTCCGGCGTGAACTGGATCCGGCTGAACCGCAGATCGAGGGCATCCGCCAGCGTCGACACCAGCAGGGTCTTCGCCAGGCCCGGTACCCCGACGAGGAGGGCATGGCCATCCGCCAGCAGCGCGATCAGCAGCCCCTCGATAACGCTCCGCTGGCCGATCACCCGCTGCCCGATCTCCCGCTCCAGGGCGCTTCGCGCCACCGCAAGACGGTCCAGCAGCTCCACGTCGCGCTCGTCCCCGGCGTGCTCACGTCCCGCACCCTCGCCCCGATCCACGCCCGCCACCGTGCGTGTCACCGGGACGGCAACTCCACCATCGTCCGCAGCTCGATGGGATAGTTGCGCGCCACCAGCCGGCCGGACGCCACCACCACCCCTCCGCCCCCGTCCGGCCGCCACGACGCGGCGTATCGGCGGGACTCGCCCGGCGCCAGCACGTCCGTGCCCAGCGCCTGCGCGAACATCATGTCGTCCGACCAGCGCCACACCGGCACACCTTCGCCATCCGCGACCTCGAAGTCGTACCGCTGCGCCGTGGTGAACTCCAGGCTCACCGGCCCGCCCGTCACGTTCGTGATGTGAAGCTCGAAATGCACCGAGTCCCCGGCCACCGCCGCGGTCATCGTGGACCCCAGCTCCGGCGGTGCGCCCGCGCCTTCCAGGTCCACGCCATCGCGGGCCTGCGGCGCACACGCGACCAGCAGTATCACCAGCCACCACGACCGCATCGCTCATTCCTCGCACAGGTTCACGCACGCGCCCGGCCCATCCCCGACCGGGGTGCCGAGACCTGCACACGCGTGCGCGAGAGAGCGTGCAAGATAGATACCCGCGAATCGCCCGGTCAAGCGGCCACGTCACGCCGCGGCTTGCGAAAAGATTCACAAGCATTACCTTTTCGCGGCTGTGGGGCGTCCGGACCCCGGCGATGGACGGAGGTCGACGAAGTGGCGCAGCAGGGCGGGCCGAACGCGACGGCGCAGGCATCGAAGTACATCGGCGTGGGCATGACGTCAGCAGTGAGCACGCTGCTGTTCCTCTTCCTGGGCTCCATGGCGGACGGGTGGCTGGGTACCGGACCGTGGCTGACACTCATTGGCGCGTTCGTGGGCGCCGGCGCGGGGTTCTACTACATGTACCATCACCTCGTGATCGCGCCGCGGCTCCGGAAGGAGCGGGGGGAGACGTCGGACCGTTGAAGGCGTGGCTGTGGTATGGCGCGGCCGCCCTGGTCGTGGTGGTGGCTGGTTCGGCGGCGGCGACACTGGTGGTGTCGGACGGTTCCGCGGGGGCGGTCTGGTTTTCCGCCGGGGTGGCATATCTGCTGCAGCTCCTGGCGTTCGCCGCGCTGGTGGCGGTGCGCAGCAGGGTCCACCTCTTCCTGCTCGGCTGGTTGGCAGGGCTGGTCCTGCGCTTCGCGGCCGTGGGCGGGGTGGCATTCTGGCTGGCGAGGGACCCGGTGTTCCCGCTGCGGCCGGCGCTGATCAGCCTGGTCGCATTCGTGTTCATGCTGCTCCTGCTGGAGCCGGTATTCCTGCGACGGGACATGCAGACGAGATGATACCGAGTATGCTGCCGCTGTTGCGCGCACCTGCCGCGGACGGCGAGTTCGATATTCCCTCGATGATCCTGCATCACCTGGCGGACGCCCCCTACTGGGAGACTCCGTTCGGCGTGCTGCACCTCCCCCAGTTCGCGCCCGTCCACATCGGCCCGCTGACGCTGGACTTCTCCATTACCAAGCACGTGCTGTTCATGTTCTTCGCCGCGACTGCGGTGGCGGTGACCATGATCCTCGCCGCCCGCGGTGCCCGGCGCGAGCAGGCGGCCGGTTCGGAGCGCGGGCCGCAGGGCGCCGCCAACGTGGTGGAGGCGATGGTTCTGTTCGTCCGCGATGAGATCGCGCTCAGGAACATCGGCCACGGCGGGGAGCGGTTCGTTCCCTACATCGTGGCCGTCTTCTTCTTCATCCTGTTCTGCAACCTGCTGGGCCTGGTGCCGTGGGGCGCATCGCCCACGGGCGACATCAGCGTCACTGCCGCCCTCGCCATCATGACGTTCGTCACCGTCGAGGCGGCGGGCATGAAGGAGTTGGGGGCGAAGGGGTACCTGAAGACGATCTTCTATGCGCCGCCGGGCATGCACTGGGCGATGCAGATTCCGATGTACATCATCATGACGCCGGTGGAGTTCCTCGGGAAGCTTACGAAGCCATTCGCGCTGGCGGTCCGTCTCTTCGCGAACATGACTGCGGGCCACGCCGTGGTCCTGGCGCTGACGGGCCTGCTGGTGCTGGCGAGCATGGGTGGAGCGCTCTGGGTGGCGCCGGCACCGCTCTTCATGGCGGTGGCCATCATGGTGCTGGAGATATTCATCGCGTTCCTGCAGGCGTACGTATTCGCGGTGCTGTCGTCGGTCTTCATCGG
>DATHVO010000028.1:0-4683 GCA_035461265.1 Longimicrobiales bacterium | reverse complement strand
CCCTGCTTCCCGGGGGCGGACTGGCGCGGGGCCGTCTGACTGCCTGGCGGCCGGGGGGCGGGGTCACGGCGGTTCTGCGGGCGGCGTGCGAGGCGGTGGTGGCGCGGGGGGAGCGGGCGGCCTGGGTCGATGGTTCCGGCGTGCAGTCGGCTGATTTCTGGCGAGGCGGTCCCCTGCTGATCCGTCCGTCCACGGTACGGGAGGCGTTGTCGAGCGCGGAGGAGCTGCTGCGGAGCGGCGGTTTTGCCCTGCTGGTGCTGCTGGGTGCGGAACGCGACGCGGCGCGGGAGGCGGTGCGTCTGGCGCGGGCGGCGCGGGCGGGGGGTGCTGCCCTGGTGGCGGGAGTGACGGGAAATCCGGTGGCCCCGCTCCGGGTGGTGTCGCGCATTGCGCCGGACCAGTATCGCTGGCGCCACGACCCCTTCGGCGAGCCGGCGGAGGTGGTATCCGTTCGGGTGGAGCTTGAGGCCCGGTCCCTGGGCTGGAGTGGCCGCACCCACTTCGACCTCCCGGTCCGCACGTACGGCCCGCGCCTGTCTCCCGAGACGCGCCTGGTGGACCGTCGTGGCACTCCCCCTGCCGTCCGCTGGCGCCGCAGCCGTACCCACCGCTAGAGTCCCGGCGACCCAGGCCGTCAGGATTCCGCCATTCTCAACGAAATGTCCCGCTCGCGCATCTCTGAGTATGTGACCCCCGAGAGCGACGCCCGTCTCGTCGATCGAGCCCGCGAAGGTGACCGTGCGGCATTCGAGAAGCTGGTCCGACGGCACATCGACGCGGCGCACACGGTGGCGCTGGCGGAGCTTGCGGATGCCCGGGATGCCGAGGACGCGGTCCAGGATTCCTTTATCACGGCGCTGGAGCGGCTGGAGGACTGCCGGGACGGTGCATCGTTCGGAGCGTGGCTTCGCCAGATCGTCCGCAACCGCGCCCGGAGTGTCCGGCGCAGGGAGCAGATACGCCGGACGGAGGCGCTGGATGTGGCGGCATCCGCGTCGTCGGGGGACAGTCCGTACCGCGACCTGGAGCGGATCCGCCTGCGACAGCGGCTGGAGGCGGCGCTGGGTGAGTTGACGGGTGTGCAGCGGACGGTGGTCCTGATGCACGACCTGGAGGGGTACCGCCACCGCGAGATCGCGGTGGAGCTGGGCATACCGGAGGGCACGGTGCGGTCGCACCTGTTCTTCGCCCGCCGGACCCTCCGGGAGAGGCTGGGCGATTCGATACAACCGGAGCAGACCGATGGCTGAACACGTGGACCTGACAGCACTGCGTCTCGACGACGTGGGACGCGAGCGGCTCGTGGCTTCGATCCTGGAGCGGGCGGAGGGCGAGCTGGCCCGCCGGGGGGCGGTGGACGTGAGTCCCATGATCATTCTGTCCCGCTGGATGCGGCCGGCGCTGGCGGCTGCGGCCGTGCTGGCCGCCGTGTGCGTCTCGGTCCTCGCGGTCGATCGCGGTCCCGCCGGCATCGGTACCGGCCTGGCTGATGCCCTGGCCGTCCCGCAGCCGGCGTATGCATGGCTGGTGGGTGAGCGCGGGCCGACGGTGGCGGACGTGCTCGTCGCCATGGAAACGGAGGCACCATGATGGTCACGGCGAAGCGGGCGCGGGTCACCGGGCTCCTCGTTCTCGTAGTCATCTTCGTGGCGGGCGCGCTCACGGGCGCGGCCACGATGCGGGTCGTCAGCGCGGACGAGGCGCCGGCCCTCCGGCCGACCAAGGAGCCGCCGGATCTGCTGGACCGGCTGCAGCTCACGCCGGAGCAGCGCGAGCAGGTTGACGCGATCCTGGAGCGGCGGCGGGCGCAGATGGAGGAGTTCTGGAACGAGCATCGTCCGGCGCTGCGCGCCATCACGGATTCGGCCCGGGTGGAAATGCGGGCGGTGCTCACGCCCGAGCAGCAGGCTGTGGAGGAGGAGTTCCGGGCCCGGCGCCGCGACCACATGGGGCGGCGTGATGACAAGAGGAGCAGGACATGGCAGGACTGAGCATGAAAGCAGTCGTCCGACGTCGCACGGCATTCCGTGTGGGCGTCGCTGCGGCCGTCCTCGCGGTCGCCCTGCCGGCGGCAGCCGGCGGCCAGGAGCCGGTGGGCATGACGCTGGAGGAAGTGATCGAGCGGGCGCAGCAGCACAGCCCGCAGCTCGCGCAGGCCGAGGGCAACCTCCAGCTCGCGGGATCGGCCCAGCGCACGGCCGTGGGCTCGTTCCTGCCCAGCCTGAACCTGAGCAGCGGGGCGTCGGTGGCCAGCACGCAGCGGTTCGATCCGACTCTCGGCACGTCCGTGAGCGGATCCAGCGATTCGTACAGCGCCGGCCTCACCAGCTCCATCGACCTGTTCACGGGCGGCCGGCGCACGGCCGAGCTCGCCCGCACCCGCGCCCAGACGGACGTGTCGGAGGCCGCCCTCATCGAGCAGCAGTACGTGGTGGTCCGGAACGCGAAGGCCGCGTACTTCGACGTGCTCCGGGGCGCCGACCTGATCCGCTCCGCCGACGCCCGCCTCGCCCGCGCCGGACAGGTCCTGGAAGCGGCCGAGCGCCGCGCGCAGGTGGGATCCGGCACGCGCTCCGACGTGCTGCGGGCGCAGCTCGAGGTGACCAACTCGAGGCAGGCCCTGCTGCAGGCGTCGAACCAGAAGCGGAACGCCATGTACGCCCTCGGCCGGCTGGTGGGTACGGACGACCCGGTGGACGCCCGCGATCCCGATCCGTTCCAGGTCGCGGCGCTCCCATACTCGCGCGCTGACCTGCTGGCCATGACCCTCGGCCAGGCACCGGCCGTGGTGACGGCGCTGGCCGGCGAGCGTGCCGCCGATGCGGCCGTCCGTGCCGCGCGGTCGCAGTACCTGCCCACGCTCAGCGGCTCCGGGCGCTACAACTGGTTCAACGACGAGGCGTCCTTCGCCAACGTGCAGGGGAGCTGGTCCCTCGGGCTCAGCCTCTCGTTCCCGGTCTTCAACCGGTTCCAGCGGGAGGAGTCGGTGGAGCGGGCGCGGGTCCAGGCGTCCATTGCCGGCGTCCAGCTGGAGGATACGCGGCGGCTCGCACGGGCGAACCTGGAGCGCGTCCTCGGCTCGCTGGAGACGGCAGCCCAGCAGATCGAGCTGGCGCAGCAGGCCCTGGAGGTGGCGGAGGAGGATCTCCGCGTGCAGCAGGAGCGCTACCGGCTGGGCGTGTCCACGATCCTCGACCAGGTCACATCGCAGGAGAACGTGGTCCGTGCCGAGGCCGATCTCATCGCGGCGCGCTACGACTACCAGCTCGCGCGTGCCGATCTCGAGGCCCTCATCGGCCGCGAGCTTTGACGCGGACATCGCAACTGCGGGCGGCGACGCCGCGCGAATGGCATAACGGAGGCTGAAGTGAACAGAATGTGGATCAGGACAGGCGGCGTCGTCGCAGTGGTTCTCATCGCGCTCACCGCGTTCTACGTGCGCGGCGGCGAGCCGGAGGCCACCGATAACGGCCACGAGTTCGAGCTGGCCGAGCGCCGTGCCCTCGAGGTGACCGCCGAGGCGGCGGGCCTCATCGAGCCCATCCGGCTCGTGGAGGTGAAGTCGAAGGCGTCCGGCGAGATCCTGGACCTTACCGTCGAGAGTGGCGACGCCGTCCGCCGGGGCGACCTCCTGGGCCGCATCGACCCCCGCGACGTGCGCAATGCCCTCGCCCAGGCGGAGGCCGACCTGGACGTGGCACGCGCCCGCCTCGAGACCGCCGAAGCTGCCCGACGCCGCTCCACGGAGCTGCGTCAGGCCGGCGTCATCACGGAGCAGGAGTTCGAGGGGGCGAAGCTGGAGGAGGCCAATGCCCGCGCCCAGTTCATTAAGGGCCGTACCAACCTCGAGCTGGCGCAGGAGCGCATGGGCGACGTGACCATTCGCGCGCCCATCGACGGCGTCATCATCCGGAAGGACGTGGAGACCGGCCAGATCATCCAGTCGGCCAGCCAGAACATCTCCGGCGGCACGACGGTGTTCCTCATGGCGGATCTCCGGGAGATGCAGGTGCGCACACTGGTGAGCGAGACCGACCTGGGCAAGATCCAGCCGGGCATGTTCGCCCGCGTGTCCGTGGAGGCGTTCCCCGGGCGCGTCTTCCGCGGGACTGTAACGAAGATCGAGCCCCAGGCGGTGGTGGAACAGAACGTCACCATGTTCCCGGTCCTCGTCCACCTCGGCAACGAGGACGGCGCACTGAAGCCCGGAATGAACGCCGAGGTCGTGGTCGAAGTGGCGCGTCGCGACGACGCCGTGACGATCCCCAATGCCGCCGTCGTGTCGATGCGCGACGCCGTGGCCGCTGGCGCTCTGTTCGGCATGAGCGAGGACCAGATGCGGACGGCGCTCCGGGCCGGTCGTGCCGGCGGCGGCCAGGACCCGGCCGCCCCGGCCGAGGCCGTGGCGGCGCCCGCCCCTGGCGAGTCGCAGCACGCAACGCCCCCCGCCGCCGCCACGCCGCAGCCCCGGGCGGACGCGCGACCCGGCAGCGCCGAGGCGCCAGCACTCTCACCCGAGTGCCAGGCGCTCCGTGAGCGCGTGTCCACTGGCGGCTTCGCCAGCATCTCGGACGCGGACCGGACCCGCCTCCGCGAGTGCATGCAGAACGCCGGGCTCGGTGGCCGCCGGGCCGCGGGCGAAGGTGCCGCAGCAGCAGCGGCGCCGGCGCAATCCGCATCCGC
>DATHVO010000027.1:0-6894 GCA_035461265.1 Longimicrobiales bacterium | reverse complement strand
TTACGTCAACGGGCTGGGCGCGACGGACGGCAACGGGCCCGGCGGCATCTTCATGCTCGACCACGAGACGTTCGACGTGAAGGGGCCGTGGGAGAAGGACCGCGGCTCGCAGTACCTGTCCTACGACTTCTGGTGGCACCTGGGTCACGACACGATGATCACGAGCGAGTGGGGCACACCCAACATGGTGAAGGACGGCCTGAACCCGGAGCTGCTCATGGCCGGCAAGTACGGGCACTCCCTCCACGTGTGGGACCTGCGCACGCGTCGTCACGTGAAGGCGCTGGACCTGGGCGCGGAGCAGCAGATGGTGCTGGAGCTCCGGCCGGCGCACGATCCCACGAAGGCCTACGGCTTCGCGGGCGTCGTCATCTCGCTGGAGGACCTGTCGGCATCGGTGTTCCTCTGGTACCTCGAGGGGACGAACGGCAGTGCCGAGTGGAAGACGAAGAAGGTCATCACGATCCCCGCGGAGCCGGCGTCGCCGGACGACCTGCCGCCGATGCTGAAGGGCTTCGGCGCCGTCCCGCCGCTCATCACGGACCTCAACCTGAGCCTGGACGACCGGTTCCTGTACGTGTCCTGCTGGGGCACCGGCGAGATGAAGCAGTTCGAAGTGTCGAACCCGTTCGAGCCGAAGGAGGTCGGCAGCATCCGGATCGGCGGCATCGTGAATCGTACGGCGCACCCGTCGCGCCCGGACGCACCGCTGAACGGCGGCCCGCAGATGGTCGAGGTCAGCCGCGACGGCAGCCGCGTGTACTTCACGAACTCGCTCTACTCGCCGTGGGATGAGCAATTCTATCCGGACGGCGTGAAGGGCTGGATGGCGAAGCTGGATGTAGGCGCAAACGGTGGCATCGCGTTCGACGAGCGTTTCTTCGTCGAGATGGAGCCGGGCATGCGCACGCATCAGGTGCGGCTCGAGGGCGGCGATTCGTCCTCCGACTCGTTCTGCTACTCATGAGCGGCCTGGAGCTGGGACCTATCCTGGCGCTGGCGGGTCTCGGCGCGCTGCACGGGCTGAATCCCGCCATGGGCTGGCTGTTCGCCGTTGCGCTGGGACTCCAGGAAAAGAGGGGGCGCGCCGTCTGGCGCGCCCTCCCGCCCCTGGCCCTGGGACATGCGGTATCGGTTGCGGCCGTCGTCGCGGTGGCCGTCCTGCTGGGGGCGTTCATCCCGCTGGGAATCCTCCGCTGGGCCGTGGCGCTCGTGCTCCTCGGATTCGGGGTGGACCGACTGGTACGGGGACACCGCCACCTGAAGTATGGCGGTATGCGTGTGAGCCGTGCGGACCTGGTCGTCTGGTCCTTCCTCATGGCCACCGCCCATGGCGCGGGTCTCATGGTGCTGCCGTTCATCATCGGTGGCCCCGGCAGTGCCGCCGCCGGTGATGCCGCGACCCTGTCCTCCGGCCACGCCGGTCATGCCGTGCACGCGGCCGGCATCGAGGCCGCCCACGCGGGCATGCTGGCGGGCCAGACTGCCGGCCTGGTCGCGTCGGCGGTCCACGCCCTGAGCTACCTGCTGGTGACGGGTGTGCTGGCAGTCCTCGTGTATGAACGGCTGGGCGTGAAGCTGCTGCGCACGGCGTGGATCAACCTCGACGTGATCTGGGCGGCGGCGCTGGTCGTCACGGCCGTCGCGGTGATCATCCCCGCACTTTGAGGGGAGGACTTATGCAGCCGAGGGAATGGGCGGCAGCCCTCGAGGACCGGCGCGAGCAGCGCGCAGGGGAGGGCGAGCGGTTCACGGGGTACGGCCTGCTGGGCGTGCGTTTCGCCAGCGGGGAAGTGCTCGCATTCCATCGATACACGGCGTCGTCCATCGGTCCGCCGTTCACGTCCATCTGGCAGCGGAGCGAGAGTGGGCGGTGGACCGTGCACACCAACGTGGAGCCACGTCGCTCCTTCCCGCGGTATTTCGGGCCGGTGCTTCAGGACGCGCTGATGGATGACATCTCGGTGGCGTGGCTGGGACCGCGGGAGGTATCCGTGACGGCGAGGCACGCCCGCATTCAGCTCGCGCTCCGGCTGAAGCCGTCGGCGGCCACGCGGCTGCTCACCATCGCGGCCGGCCTGCTGCCGCGGCCGGCATGGCGGATTCCCGTGATCGCCGATGCGCTCGTGTCCGGCGCCGCCCGCCTGCTCCGCGCGGACGGCCTCGTGCTGGGCGGGCGCGCACCTGCGGGCCAGTACTTCCGGGTGCGGCCGCGCGCCGTCTGGCTCCTCGAGGGCGCGGCCGCGGTGATCAACGGCCGCGACCCCGGACCGGTCGCGGCGCTGCCGGACGAGGTGCGCGTGGGTGACCACGTAATTCCGGGACGCGGCCTGTTCGTCTCCGGCGATGTCGCCTTCCAGGGCTGTCCGGTGCTGCCGCTGCACCCATCGCGGGACGAGCTCCTGCGTCAGGTCGTTCGGGGCGAGCGGGCGGCCATGTAGTGAGCCGGTGGGCGGGATTCCGGCGGGTCCCGCTGGTGCGCCGGGTCCGGATCGGCGCGGACACGGCGCGATCCGCGTGCAACGGTAGCGCGGCCCTGCTCTTGCGCTAATTTCCCCTGCATGAGCGATCCAGAACGCATTCCACCGTCCGAGCCGACGATACCGCCGGCTCCGCAATACCGCAGCCGCAATCCGGTGCGCCGCCTCTACGACTGGATGCTGTCGTGGGCCGACCGGAAGAGCGGCCCGGTCGCCCTGTTCGGCATCTCCTTCGCCGAGTCATCGTTCTTCCCCATCCCGCCGGACCCGCTCCTGCTCGCACTGGCGTTGGGCCGGCCGCGGAAGGCCCTGCTCTTCGGCGCCATCTGCACGGCCGGATCCATCCTCGGCGGCGCCCTCGGCTACGCCCTCGGGTGGTTCGTGTGGGACGCAGTGGGCGGGTTCTTCTTCTCTCACGTGCCCGGTGTGACGCCCGAGTCCTTCACCATCGTGCAGGACTGGTACCGGCGGTGGGACTTCTGGGCGGTCTTCCTGGCGGGTTTCACGCCCCTGCCCTACAAGGTGTTCACGCTGGCATCGGGCGTGTTCCAGATCTCCTTTCCCGTCTTCATGCTGGCGAGCACGATCTCGCGAGGCGCACGGTTCTTCATCATCTCCGGGCTGGTGTACCTCTACGGTCGACCCATCCAGCGCTTCATCGATCGCCATTTCAACAGGCTGGCGTGGGCGTTCGGCATCCTGCTCGTGGCGGGGTTTGTGGGTCTGCGGTTCATCCGCTGATTCAATCGCCGGACAGGATCCGGGCGGCCAGGGCCTCGTCCATGGCTGCGCCGCCGCGGTCAACGGCGCGGCGGGCAAGCAACGGCACTTCCCGCGCGGCGGCCCGTGCGCCGATGATGTCTCCGTCGGCCAGCCGGACGGCGGCCTCGGCAAGGCGACGGCGGTGCGGAGCCGCCAGCACGCCGTCACGGGCATGGCGGAGCAGGTCCCTCGCGCGGTCCGCGTCACCGTCGTAGAGCGCGAAGAACGTCGCTGCCGCCAGCAGCAGCGAGGACCGCGCACTCCCGGGCAGCTGCCCCATCCGCTGGAGCGCGGCCTCCAGATTCCGGCGGGCGGCATCGATGTCGCCGCTGTCGAGGGCGTGGGCGAAGGCAAGCTGCAGACCCCCCACTTCGAACGGTCCTCCATCGCGGATGCCCGCGCCGTGGTCCACGAGGCGGCGGTCCCAGTCCCGCGGGCGCGTCCCGGCCATGCTCATCCCGGTGATGGAGATGATGGCGATCTCCCGCTCCGCCGCGTCGTCCGCACGCATGAGGCGCAGGAGCCGGGCACCGTCCGAATAGAATCCCCCGCTCCGACCCGGTATCAGGGTGATGATCCCCACGAGGAGGGAGAGGATGCCGGTGGCGGCGAGGACCATGGCCGTGAAATGGGCCGGGAAGCCGGCGCCGGGCCTGGCGAGGGCCGGTGCCGCCACCTGGTAGAGGACGAGGAACTGCGCACCGACCATGAGACTGGCCGTGGGGCCCGACGCCACCATCACGACGGTCCGGCGCCTGATGTCGTGCAGACCGGCAGGGACCATGGCAGCGAGGCCGCCGGCCAGGGCGACGCTCCGGTTGAGGCCGGCTTCGAAGCCATCCGCCGTCCGCTCGATGCGCAGCGGCCCGACTATGAACAGCAGCGTGCGGAAATCGACGAGACGGCCGCCCAGGACGTGGCCGGCCTCGTGGACCGCGATGCAGAGCACGTAGACGAGGGGCAGCGACGCCAGGATCGTCAGCGTCTGGCCGCGTGTCAGGTCCACACCCGGCAGGGGATCCAGCCCGCCGCTCGCGGCGAGGTATCCCACGATGGCGCCGGCCAGCGCCAGCAGGGCGACGGGCAGGACGTCGGGAAGGCGGCTCTTCATCAGCGGACGACGTCCGGCCCTCGACCCGGTCGGCATCGGGGCCGTCGCCATGGACCTCCACGTGTCAAAACCATGCGAAGGGTGTATAGCTTATCACGGCACCAATACGGCAGGCCAGCCGGCGGGCTCCCCGCGGCTGCCGGCCGGCCCGACGCGGCGGGACGGGTAAATCCGCGGGAGCATCGAGACCATGGCGAGGATGGGCGCCGACGCGCCGACAGCCACAACATCGCGGGAGCCGCCGGCTCCGCCCGGTACCACCACACCTGCAGCACCGCGCCTCGCGCGGGAACTGCCCGTCCAGCATTTCACCCAGCCCGACGACGTCACGTGCGGCCCGACTTCGCTGCGCAAGGTGTACGATTTCTACGGCGTCGATGTCGACTTCGAGGACGTGCGGGACTCCCTCGAGCGGAACGAGGACGGTGGGACCCTGGCCGTCTTTCTGGGCATGGCCGCCCTGCGCCGCGGCTTCGAAGCCAGGCTGTATGCGTACGATCTGCGCATCTTCGACCCCACGTGGCACGGACTCGGACGCGATGCACTGATCGGTAAGATCCGCGCCCGGTTCCCCTACCTGCGGGACGCCAAGCGCCGGGGCGCCGCCATGGCCTACGTCCGCTTCCTTCAGATGGGCGGGGAACTCGCCTTCGATGAACTGACCCCCGCCCTCCTCCGGTCCATTATCGACCGCGGCCACCCCATCCTCGCCGGCCTGTCCGCGACGCACCTGTACGGGTTCGCCCGGGAGCGATGGGATGAGGCGAGGGGCAGCCTGGTGGACGACGATGTCGCCGGCGACCCGACCGGTCACTTCATCGTCATTTGCGGATACGACGAAGCGGGACGCCGCCTCACCGTGCTCGACCCGTCCGAGCACGTACCGTCGTCGGCCGATGGGCGGGTGCGGGTTGGCGCCGAGCGGCTGATCAATGCGATCCTTCTCGGCGACGTCACATACGATGCCGTCCTCCTCGAGCTCTGGCCGCCCGGTCAGCCGGCCGGACCCGAGGCCGCATGAATCGTCGACGCGTGCTCGTGGTGGTGACGAAGCGGGGCGACGCCGATGGCTTCCCCGCTGACATGATCGCGTCGGCGCAGAGCTACATCGAGGGGACGGCGGACGGCGCGGCAGAGCCGCACACCCTCGTCGTCAACCTCTGTCGTACGCTCCGCTACGGCAGCGATGGCTACTACGTGTCGCTGCTGGCGGAGGCCCGCGGCCAGAATGTCCTGCCGCGGCTGGAGACGACGGCAGGCATCGCCGACCCCTACGCCCGGTTCCGCGCCCTGCAGGAAGCCGGCATCCCCACGATAGAGGCCGCGGAGCGCGCGGCGCCGAGGCGCAGGAGCGCCCCGGTGCCAGTCCGGACCGACGACGGCACGGCGGAGCCGCCGCCCATGGTCCGGGAGGGATCGTCGTGGCGTGAAGCCGGACCGGGCGAACACGCGGACATCGTCATCTGTCTGGGCACCACTTCCGACCCGCGGTTCCGCGCGGTGGCGGCCGGTGTCTTCCGTGTATGGCCGGCCCCGCTCCTCGCCATCCGCATGCTGCAGGAACAGGGGCAGTGGAAGGTGGCGGGGGTGGCGCACGCCAGCCCCCTCCGCCTCGACGGCGCACAGCGGTCGCTCCTCGTGAAAACGCTGACGGGAGACATCCGCGCCCTCCGCAGGGGGGTCCCGGCAGGGGAGCGGGGTACGGTCCGGGCCTCCATCGCCGTACTCGTCGACCCGCTGGACCCGTTCAGCGCGTCGAGCCCCGAAACCGTCGACCGCCTCCAGGCGGTGGCCGCGGCGATGAACGTGCACGTCGCCCGTATCGGCGCCGCCGACCTGCGCCGGCTTCCGGAGTATGACGCCCTCTTCGTGCGCTCCCTCACCGGTGTCAAGCTGCCGAGCTTCCAGTTTGCCTTGCGTGCGGAAGCGCTGGACATGCCCGTCATCGACGACCCGCAGTCCATCATTCGCTGCGGCAACAAGGTATTCCTCGAGGAGCTGCTGCGCCGGGAGGGCGTCCCACTCCCACGGACGCGAATCGTGACGACGCAGACGCCATGGAAGCAGCTGGAGGAGCTGGGGCTGCCGTTCGTCGTCAAGTCGCCGGACGGCTCCTTTTCCGCCGGGGTGCATCGTATCGACCGCAGGGAGGACTACGAGACGCGGGCGCGCGAACTCTTCCTCCGTTCACCACTCCTCATCGCGCAGGAATGGCTGCCCACGGAGTTCGACTGGCGGATCACGGTTCTCGACGGGCGCATCCTCTTCGCCGCCCGCTACTACATGGCCCACGGGCACTGGCAGATCCGGACAGAGGAGGGCGGCGTCGAACGGTACGGCAAGGTCGAAGCGGTGCCGCGCGCCGAGGCACCACCGGCCGTGGCGGACGTTGCAATCAGGGCGGCGCGCCTGGTCGGGCGCGGCATGTACGGGGTCGACCTCAAGGAGACCGACAGCGGGCCCGTCGTCATCGAAGTGAACGACAACCCGAATCTCGATGCCGACTACGAGGACGCAGCCGACGGCGACGTGATCTACCGG
>DATHVO010000026.1:0-1665 GCA_035461265.1 Longimicrobiales bacterium | reverse complement strand
GGATGGCACGCCCGCGGTTCGATGCCCACGGCGTCGTAGTAATCCCTGTACAGCGTGTCCACTGCGGCGGGGTCGAAGGGGATGCCGCGCTCGTCGCAGACGCGCCGGAAGATTTCCGTGTACGCCTGCCGCGTGGGGCCGGGCAGGTACAGCTTGTACTGGATGCGGCGGAGGAACGCCTCGTCCACCAGGTCCTCCGGCTCCAGGTTCGTGGCGAATATGAGGAGCGACTCGAACGGCACGCGGAACTTCACTCCCGTGTGCAGTGAGAGGTAGTCGTAGCGCTTCTCCAGCGGCACGATCCAGCGGTTCAGCAGTTCGTGCGCAGGAACGCGCTGCCGGCCGAAGTCGTCGATGATGAGCACGCCGCCGGCCGCCTTCAGCTGGAACGGCGCCTGGTACATCTTGGTGTTGTAGTCGAACTGCAGGTCCAGCTGGTCGAGGGTCAGCTCGCCGCCGGCCGTGACCACCGGCCGGTGGATGGCGACGAAGCGCGGATCGTGTGCGGGAGCGGACCGCAGCCACCCGGAACCGCCGTCCTGGTCCTGCGTTCCCGCGGGCTCGTGGTGCGAGGGATCGAACAGCACCATGATCTGGCCGGAGATCTCCACCGCGTACGGGATGTAGATGATCCCGCCGATGAGGTGCGCCATCGTCTCCGCCACGGTCGTCTTGCCGTTCCCCGCCTCGCCGTGGAGAAAGACCGACCGCGCCGAGTTCACCGCCGGGCCCAGCGTGTCGAACATGGCAGGGTCGAGGACGAGGCTCGTGAATCCCGCCTCGATCATGGGGCGTGTGAGGCGGACGTTGCCGATGCCCTGGCGGACCACCCACTCCTCGTAGAGCTTGAGCGGCACGGGAGCGGGCCCCACGTACTGGCACGCACCCATGGCCTGCCGGGCGCGTTCGTGGCCTGCCTCGGACAGGTTGAAGCGGTAGCTTCCCCGGTTCGGACCGACCGTCGCCACCACCTCCAGGCGGCGCTGCTCCTGCAGCAGCAGCATGCGCGCATCGAGCACGTCGAACGGGAGTGCCAGGCCTTCCGCCAGTTCCCGGCCGGTGCGTGCGCCCTGCACGTACAGCGTCTTCAGGAGCAGGTCGTCGATGGACTCCGGCACGAGGCCGGTGTCGCCCAGCGTGACCGGCGGTTCCGGGACGGCACCGGCGACGTCGAATTCCTGCAGCATGGTATTCATCGGCTGCCTGTCCGCGTGAGGTCCGGTGTCATGTCGCTGCCCATCAGGTCCACGCGGAGGCCTGCCGCCGTGGCGGGCCGCCAGCTCAGGCGGTCCCCCACCGACGTGCCACTGCGGACGATGGTCCCGCTGGGCAGCTCCAGTGCGTACCGCGCCGAACCGTAGACGGGCGTCCGGGCGCCGGGCGGGAGGCCCGGATGCACGGCAACCACCTCCCCGCCATGATCGATGAAGAGCACGTCGAGGGGGAACCTCATGCCGTACATGTGCACTCCCCGTGACGGCGCGAGGAGGAGGCCTTCCCCCGCGGCCGGCTCACGGCGCAGGAGGAAGCCGCGCAGTCGCAGGCCGAGTGAATCGGCAAGGCCGATGCGCCCGCCCAGCACGCGCCCCCGCGTCTCGTTGACCACCCGGACGTAATCCATCACATACCTGACAGGGCTTCGATGATCTGGATCAGCGCCGGCCC
>DATHVO010000025.1:0-5611 GCA_035461265.1 Longimicrobiales bacterium | reverse complement strand
GGATCGTGGACCGGGCGGAGCTGATCCTGGACATCTTTGCCACCCGCGCCCGCACGAGCGAGGCGCAGATGCAGGTGGAGCTGGCGCAGCTGGAGTACATGCTGCCGCGGCTCAAGCGGATGTGGACGCATTTGTCGAGGATCCGGGGCGGCATCGGGTTCCGCGGACCGGGCGAGACGCAGCTGGAGACGGACCGCCGGCTCATCACGCGGCGGATCGGTGACCTGCGGGAGAAGCTCGAGGTGGTGGCGCGGCGGCGGGCCACGCAGCGGAAAGGCAGGGCGGAGGAGTTCACGGCGGCGCTCGTGGGCTACACCAATGCGGGCAAGTCGGCCATTCTGAGCGCGCTGTCCGGCGCCGACCTCTTCGTGGAGGACCGCCTCTTCGCCACGCTGGATCCATCGACGCGTGCCGTTGAGCTGGAGCCGGGGATGAAGGTGCTCGTGACGGACACCGTGGGGTTCATCCGGAAGCTGCCGCACCACCTCGTCGCGTCGTTCAGCGCGACACTGGAGGAGGCGGGCGGCGCCGACGTCCTGCTCCACGTCATCGACGCGTCCCACCCCGGCTGGGAGGAACAGAAGTACGTGGTGGAGGACGTGCTGAACCAGCTCGGCCTCGCGGAGCGGCCCGTCGTCCTGGTATTCAACAAGGTCGACCGCCTGACGCACGACGAGGAGAAGTCGTTCCGCCGCCGCGCCGCCGCGGTGTTCGATGCGCCGGCCGTCTTCACGTCGGCCCTGGAGGCGGACGGCCTGCAGGAGCTGCGGGCGGTGATGCTGGAGCAGATGCGACGGCAGCGTCCCGAAGTGCGGCTGGACATCCCGTACGCCGACGGGGAAGCCATCGCCACGGTGTACCGGGAAGGCGAGGTTCTGCGGACGGTCGAGGACGACGGCGGCAGGATCGGCCTGGTCGCCCGCCTGCCTCTGGCCACGCTGGGGCGGCTGCGGGTTCGACAGGGCGTGGTCGTGAGCGACGCGTGAACGATTCGCCGGGCGGGGTCGGCACCGTCGTGATCATAGGGGCCGGCCGGATGGGGCTGGCCCTCGGTTCGGCGCTCCGCCAGCAGGAGGCCGTGGAGCGGCTGCTGTATCTCGGCCGGTCCCTCGAGCCGCCGCCCCACCCCCTCTTCGATCCGTATCCGCTGCCCGGCGATGCGGGCAGCGCCCCGGCGGGCGCGGAGTACCGCGCGCTTCCGTCGCAGCCGCCGGCCGGAACGCATGCGATCCTCCTCGCCGTACCCGATGGCGCCCTGCCGGAGGTGGTCCATGACCTGGCGATGGCGGGGGAAGCACCACCGGGCTGCGTCGCCCTCCACATGTCCGGCGCCCTGTCCACGGACGTGCTCGCGCCGCTGCACGCCGCCGGCTACGCCATCGGCTCGCTGCATCCGCTCATGGCCGTCGCCGACCCCTGGCTCGCTGGCGAGCGGCTCGCCGGCGCGGCATTCGCCCTCGGCGGGGAGCCCGCCGCCGTGACGGCGGGACGGCGGATCGTGTCCGCGCTTGGCGGGCTGCCCCTGGTGGTTCCGCCGTCCATGCGGCCGCTGTACCACGCCGCGGCCGTCATGGCGTCCAACTACCTGGTGGCGCTGGCGGCTGCTGCGGCGCGTCTGCTGACCGAGGCGGGCGTGCCGGAGGAGGACGCACTCCCGGCGCTGCTGCCGCTGATGCGCGGGACGCTGGACAACATGCAGCAGCTGGGCATGTCCGCGGCACTGACGGGTCCCATCCCCAGAGGCGACAGCGACACGGTGCGACTGCATCTTGCACGGTTGTCGCCGGCGGATCGTGTGCTATATTGCGGCCTCGGCCTCGAACTGCTCCGGCTCGCGCGGGTCGCGGGCCTCGACGAGGAGCGGGCCGGGGACATCGAGTCGCTCCTTACCTCCGACTGATGCGCCTTCACATCAACGTCGATCACGTCGCAACGGTGCGACAGGCGCGCCGCACGGACGAGCCGGATCCCGTCCGGGCGGCCGTACTGGCGGAGATCGGCGGCGCCGACGGCATCACGGTCCACCTGCGGGAGGACCGCCGTCACATCCAGGACCGCGACGTGCGCCTCCTCATGGAGACTGTCCGGACCGGCGTCAACCTCGAGCTGGCTGCGGCGAGCGACGTGCTCGACATCGCGTGCGAGCTGCGGCCCATGGCGGCGACCCTCGTACCGGAACGCCGGGAGGAGGTGACGACGGAGGGCGGTCTCGAGCTGGGCGAGAGTGGCGCCCGCGCCCGCGTGGAGCAGGCCGTCGGCCGCCTCCGCGAAACCGGGATCCGGACCGCGCTCTTCGTCGCGCCCGACCTCGTGACCATCGACGTGGCGGCGGCCCTGGTGGTGGACGCCGTGGAGCTGCACACGGGCGAGTTCGCCGAGGCGTGGCGCCGCGTCCACACGACGGCGGGGCGGGCCGCGGTGAACTCGGAGCTGACCCGGCTCCGGCGCGCCGCCGCACACGCGCGCACCCACGGCATCGACGTCCACGCCGGCCATGGCCTGACGTACGAGAACGTGGCAGCCGTGGCGGCCATCGGTGAGGTGGAGGAGCTGAATATCGGCCACAGCGTCGTGAGCCGCGCGGTCCTGGTGGGTATGGAGCGTGCCGTGCGGGAGATGAAGGACGCGATGCGCGAGGCGCGCCGCGCCGGGCTCCACGGGGATTGACCATGGTGACGCTCACCGAATACTTCGATACCGAGGCGCGCGAGCGACTGGCGGAGCTGGAGCGTGGCCTGCGCCGCCACCAGCCGGAGCCGGCCGCCCTCCACCGCGCCGCCCGGGCGGTGCGCGGCGCGGCGCAGATCGCCCGTGAGACCCGGGTGTGCCGGGCCGCCGGCGCCTTGGAAGCGGCCATGAAGGCTGCCGCCGCAGGTGACCTCGCCTGGACCGACGCCGTGACGACCAGCGCGCAGGAAACCCTCGACGACATCACCTGGCTGCTGGACCACGCCGACGATGAGGACGCCCGCGACGCCCGCGTCGACGACGTCGTCAGGCGATGGACGGACGCAGGTGTCCGGGTTTCGCCTCACGTCACCGGCAGCTTCACGGAAGCGGCGGCGGACGCTGCCGCGAGCGGGGAGTTCCGTGAGTTCGCAGCACGGGAGGTGGCGGCCATTGCGGATGCTCTGGACGCCGGTCTGCAGCAGCTCGCGGAGACCCCGACGGACCGGGAGCCGCTGCGGACCATCCTGCTGCGCCAGCGGGCGCTCCTCGGCGCGGCCCGCCTGGACGAATTGCCGGTCATCGCCGAAATCCTGCGCGCGGTCCAGGACCTGACCCGCGTCATCGCGCGTCTCGACGTGGCGGTGAAGCGGGAGTGGCTCGACATCTACCGCATCGCGCGGGACGGGCTGCGCGGCACGCTGGGCCCCCTCCAGCGGCACGAGGTGCCCCCCGTGACCGTACCCGTGAGCCGGCTCCGCCACATGCGCGACGAGCTGCTCGAGCGCTACGGCACGGAGGAGGATGCCTCCGACCGGGATGCCGGCACGCTGCGCCACCTCATGCCGTTCGAGTTCACGTCCGCGCCGTCGGCACTCATTCACGACGCCCGGCCCGCCGACGGCGACACTGGCGACGCGGCGGGCACGCTGGTGCCGGCGGACGACGACGGCGAGGTCATGGACCTCGGCGAGGACGTCATCGTGGAGCTGGGCCCGGAGTTCATCGTGACGTCGCCGGACAATGCCGGTCTGCGGACGGGGACGGCTTCGCCGGCCGATGCCGTCGTGTCCGTCGAGGAACTGGCCTACACGCCCGATGCCGCACTCCGCCGCGCCCTCGCGCTTCAGGACACCATCCGCCACGCCGCCGCCGGCGATCCGCGGGCGCGTGACGCCGCCGACGAGCTGTTCGACCTCATCCGCCTGGCGCTGGGGTGACACCCGCCGGGCCTCGACGGAATCGCCCGCGCAAGCGCCGCAGCAGCCTCCTGGACTGGCGGGCCCTCATCGGCATCGCCATCAGCGTCGTTCTTCTATACGTGACGTTCAGGAAGATGGACCTCGCGGAGGTGGCTCGTAATCTCCGGGATGTGGACGTCGGCCTGTACATTCTCAGCGCCGCAGTCGCGACGTTCGTGTTCTGGATCCGGGCGTGGCGCTGGCGCGGGATTCTCGAGCCCGTAGCCACGGTCCCGTTCCGCTCCCGTTTCGCCGCCGTGGCCATCGGGTTCATGGGGAACAACCTGCTCCCCGCCCGCATCGGTGAGTTCCTCCGCGCATACTCGCTGTCGCGGCTGGAGCGCGTCTCCGTCGTTGCCTCCCTCGCGTCCCTCGTCATCGAGCGGCTGTTCGACGGCGTCATTGTCGTGGCCATGCTCTTCGTGGCCATGTCGCTGCCGGATTTCCCCGCCGTCGCCATCGGCGAAACCGGGCGCTACGCGGCATACGCCCGCGGGGCCGGCATCCTGGTGGTCACGCTCATCGTGCTGCTCCTGGGCCTGGTCTTCATGCCCCGCCAGGCGGTGAGCCTCGTCGGGCGCATCGTGCGCGTCTTCCCCGACTCCGTGCGGCGCCCCATCGTCGACGCGCTCGAGGCATTCCTCACCGGCGTGGGCATCCTCCGCGACCCGATCCTGCTGATCCGGGCCACGGGCTGGTCCATCATCCTGTGGGTGGTGAATGCGGCGGGGTTCTGGATCGCGTTCCACGCATTCGGCCTGCCCCTCCCGTTCACTGCGGCGCTCTTCTTCCAGGCGGCCATCGCCCTGGCCGTGTCCGTGCCGTCGGGTCCGGCTTTCGTGGGCGTCTACCACGGCGCCGCCGTCTTCGTCCTTGCCAACATGTGGGGGGCGGACGTCGCGGCGGCGGGTGCCTTCGCCGTCGGCTTCCACATCGCCGGCTTCATCCCGATCACGCTCATCGGCCTGTACTATGCGTGGCGGACGGGCCTTTCGTTCGGCGAGGTGCGGGAGTCCGAGGAGGTGGTGGAGGCCGCGGTCGAGGACGTGATCCTGGATGAGGACGCGGACCGGCGCAGGGACGGTGACGAGTGAGCGGGAGCGGCATCAGGACGGTCCTCGCCCACGCCAAGATCAACGTCGGCCTGGCCGTGCTGGCCCGGGAGTCCGGCGGTTTCCACCAGATCGAGACGGTCTTCTGCCGCCTGGAACTCGCGGACGAGATCGAGATCACCACCGGCGGCGATGGCCTGCGCTTCAGTGTCGCCGCGCCGCCCGAGGATCCCGGCCCGCCTCCAGACCTCGGCCCCGACGACGCGAACCTCGCGTGGCGGGCCGCGATTGCGTTCCGCGAGGCGACCGGCCGCGCTCCCGACCTGGCGATCCGCCTGATCAAGCGGATCCCCGCCGGGGGCGGCCTGGGCGGCGGCTCCAGTGATGCGGCCGCCGTGCTCGCGGAACTGAATCGCATCGAGGGCAGTCCCGTGCCGCCCGACGGGCTGCTGCGCCTTGGGGGCGGGCTGGGGAGCGACGTGCCGTTCTTCCTGTCCGGTGCGCCGTTCGTCCTGGCCTGGGGACGGGGCACGCGTATGCTGCCGCTCCCGCCGCTGCCGTCGGCGCCCGTTCTCCTCGCCGTTCCCCCCATGGGCGTGTCCACCCCGGAGGCGTACGCGGCGCTGGCCGCAACGCGAGAGGACAGCCATG
>DATHVO010000024.1:0-6370 GCA_035461265.1 Longimicrobiales bacterium | reverse complement strand
CGATGGCGCGGCCGGACGCGGCGACGGCGGGCACGGAGCCGGTGGAGACGCAGCTCAGGTCGGTCCGCAGTTCGCTGCAGGCGCGACAGGGCGAGCTGGAGCTGGCCCGCCTGGAACTGAACCGGCTCCAGCGGATCGTGGAGCACTCCTCCCGCTACCGCATCCCCGCCGATCTGGCTTCGGCCATCTACGACATTGCCGTGTCGGAGGGCGTGGACCCGGCGCTCGCGTTCTCGCTCGTCCGGGTGGAAAGCGGATTCACCCGGCGGGCCGTGTCATCGGCGGGTGCAGTGGGCCTCACGCAGGTGATGCCGAGCACGGCGTTCTGGCTGCAGCCCGGCCTGTCTCACGATGAGCTCTTCGACCGGGACACGAACCTGCGGCTGGGATTCCGGTATCTGCGGATGCTGATGGAGCAGTACCGCGGGGACCTGCACCTTGCCCTACTCGCGTACAACCGGGGCCCGACGCGGGTGGACGGAATCCTGCGGGTGGGTGGGAACCCATCCAACGGATACGCGCACAAGGTGCGGTCCGGCGCCGCTGGTGCGGCGGCGTCCGAGTAGGCTTCAGGCCGGCGGGTTCTCCTCGCCCTCCGCCCCGGAAGGTTCCTCGACGGCCTCGACTTCCGTATCCGTCACGCCAACGATCTCGCCGTCTGCGAACTCGACGAGGTAGCCGTCGCGGGCATCCGCACTGTTCTCCGGACCCCACCGACCCACGACCTCACCCACCTGGCCCGCATACTTCCTCGACTGTTCGTACTGCGCGTTGGTGACCTTGATCCAGTGCATTGATGCTCCCGGGTAGAGTGCCGGGCCGCAGGAATGCACGAGACGCGCCACGGCGCCAGCTCAGGCGTTGATCCGCAGACGCTGTCCCGCCTGAATGCGTGTGCCGCGCAGGCCGTTCCATGCCTGGATCTGGCGAATTGTGACGCCGTAGCGTCGCGCGATGACGGTGAGGTTCTCCCCTCGCCGGACCTGGTGGATGCGTGGCGACGGCGCCTGGGCCGTCCGCGCCGATGCCGAGGCGCCTGGCACCCGGAGCGTCTGGCCGGGCCGCAGCCGCCGGGGATCCACGTTGGCGTTCGCACTGCGCAGGGCGGCAACGCTCACGCCGTAGCGACGGGCGATGTGGCTGAGTGTCTCACCCTGGCGGACCCGGTGCGCGACAGCGTCCGTCCGGTCGGTCGCGGGCGCGGCCCGCGCGGCGCCGCCCGCAGCAATCACCCCGGCGTGAGCCGGCTCGGCCCGGGCCAGGCGCGCGGTGCGATACAACTCCGGGAACGCCGCCTCGAAAGCGACCCGACTCCCCGCGGGCATGCGCACCGACCAGCCCCGGTTGGCCGGCGTGCGTCCGCGCATCAGATGCAGATTCATCTCGCGGATGTCCGACTCGTCCACGCCCGCCGCCTGGGCGACCATGGAGAGGTCCACCGCCCCGGGTACCCATACCTGCTCGAACGCGAGCGGATCCTGGTACTGGAGTCCGTGGAACCCGTAGCGCTCCGGTTCCTTGCCAATGTGCCCCGCCGCGAGCATCAGCGGCACGTAGTCTCGCGTTTCCCTGGGGAGGCGATGGGCGATTTCCCAGAATTTGTCGTCCGTGCCGCGCTCCGTGCCGAAGGTCTCCCGCATGATCCGCCCGATCCGGTTCTCACCCGTATTGTACGCCGCCGCCGCCAGGTACCAGCTGCCGAAGCGGTCGTGGAGCTCCTGCAGGTACGCCAGCGCCGCAGTCGTCGATTTCACCGGGTCGCGCCGCTCATCAACCTCGCCCGTGATCTCCAGGCCATACCGCCTGCCCGTTTCCGCGATGAACTGCCACATGCCGGACGCTGCCGCCTTCGAATACGCCCGCGGCGAGAGGCCGCTCTCGATGAGGGCGAGGTACAGGAGATCTTCGGGCATCCCGCGGGCGCGAAGCTCGCTTCGTATCATCGGGCCGTACATGCCCGTCCGCTCGAGCCACAGCCGCGTCCGCTGATAGTTGCGACCGGCGAGGAATTCGATCCACTGGTCGACGCTCTCGTTCCGCGTGACGGGAAGATCCCACACGACGAGGTTCGACTCGCCGGCCTCCTCGAGCATCGCCTCCAGAGGCGCCGGCTCCACGGGCACCACCCGGGTGCGGCCGGCAGACCACGCGGCAGACAGGGACAGGACGAGCAGGACGAGGAGGACGGGAATGTGCCGAGGGAATGAGTAGCCAGGCATGGATCTCCCCACATCGTTGAAGCAGCGAATCCGGAATGTAGCGGCGGGCAGGGACGGGCTCAACCCCCGCAACTCGTTATAGTGCAATGGATTCTGTGTGTTCCACCGTGAGGTGGCGGGCGCGGCGAGTTCGGGGGAGCGGCAGGGGACGGCGGGCTGGGGGTCCGCGCACCGGAGCGTGCACCGACCCCCGCGCCGCCGTCAGGGATGGGTCAGGAAATTACCCAGCAGGCGGTTCAAGGCGCTCAGGACGGCCACCGCTGCGGCACGCCTCATGTCGTCTCCGATGACGACCACGCCAACCAGGTTGTGCGGGGCCGTGTCGGGCCGGTAGAGGGAGACGACGATGAGGTCTGCGTCGAAGGCGCGCACCTGCTTGACGCCGGCGAGTTTGATGCGAAGCTCGTCGGGGACGACGGCGCAGACGGCTTCCAGGGCTGCCGCTGCGATGGTGCGCAGTTCGACCGCCCCGCCGCGATCGCCGGACGCGGACCCGGTGTACTCCGTGCCGCCCCACTCCAGCGTGACGGTGAAGCGCACGTGATGGTCGGACTCGGCGTGCCGTTGTACGCCGAGGAAGCGTACGCGCTGCTGCTCACGCTGTTCCGGCCTGAACGCCAGGTGGACGGCGTATTCGCTCGCGCTGCCCGCGGCTTCCTGCGCCACGGTGGACGCATTTCCATCGGGCCGGAGTACCAGCCAGGCTTCCCTGCGGATTGTGTCGATCACGGCGCACTCGACGCCCGGAATCGCTGAAAGCCGTTCCCGTACGTCGCCCGCCTCGGCATCATGCCGGATATCGTCGGTCAATGGACTTTCCCGTCTGGATCCGAGGCGGCGTCGCGCCGCCATCCGCACGCAAGTTTCGCTGCGAATGGCGGGCTGTCAAGCGGCCCGCGCCCGGACATGACTTCGGCCCCGCCGGGGCGGGGCCGAGGAATCGTCGGCGGACGATCGCGGCGGGTTAGAACTTCAGCAGTGCACCGACACCGTCCACGTCCCGTAGCGCGTCGCCCGGCACGAACTCCACGGCGACGTCCTGGGTTGCGGCCATCCGGACCATGCTCTCCACCAGGTCCACGCCGTCCTCGAGCGTGCCACCACAATAGGGGCAGGGACCGTCGGTGCGGACGAGATAGAACCCGCACTGCGTGCACTGCGCACCCTGCTGGTCGAGGCCCCGGGCGAGGACCAGGCGCTCGACCTTGCCGCCCTGAAGATGCACGAGCGTGTCGCTCACTCCGGCCGCGGCGAGATGCGCTTCGCGGACGCGCTCCCGCAGCATGTCCAGGGCTTCCGCCTCGCCGCGCTCTGCGAGTTCGTCGAACACCGGCTGCAGGTGGCGGGCGTACTCGCCGGCGTTCGCGGCAGGCGGCGCGTGTGCGGTGTGGATGACCCGGTCGGCCACGGACTTCGGCAGGAACTCGAGGAAGTGCCTCGTGTTCTCCGTCGTGCCCAGAAGGACGTAGTGGTCAGGACGGCGGCGCTCGTCGAACCGAACGATCTCGTCGGCGAAGTCGCGGAAGAACGTCCGCGCCTCTTCCGCCTTCCGCTTCTGGAAGTCCTTGTGCGAATAGCCGCCCGCCTGGACATCGTGGGGCGTGGGAATCGCTTCGGGCGCCAGGGCGACCTCCTCCAGGACGACGCCCATCCGGATCGCCACCAGTCGGAGATGTTCACGGTCCACCACGATGACCGCGTAGCGGGGATGCCGTGACACCATTTCGGTGAGCGGCGCGACGACGGGCTGCGGCAGGATGTGCAGCCGATTCGCCACGGCCAGGGGGAACTGGTACGCCTCGAACCAGTCGCCGCCCACCTCTGCGTAGATGGCGAGCCCCTTGTTTGTCGCATCGAACGAACCGTCGATCCACGCCTCTACCCTGGCGAACGTCTCGCCGATGGGCACGCGGTGGTGATTGTCACGGTCGCTGTCGAGCTCGGCGAAGGCCGCCTTCTCCTTGGTCAGGAAGATGTGGTGTGTGCGCTTGTTGTCCGAGTTGACGGACATGTCGAGAAAGAGCGAGAGGATAGGGCGCCCGTTCGTCCGGCGCTGACTCAACCGCTGGATATCGGTAGTGCTGATCATTGGCGTCATTTCCGGGTGTCGGGGTGGCTCCGAGGCCGTGCAAGGCGTGTGCCCCGTGGGGGCCCCCGGCCGCCGATCGCGCTCACAGGTTGTAGTTGGGCGCCTCGCGGGTGATGGTCACATCGTGGGGGTGGGACTCCCGCAACCCGCCCGACGTGATCCGCGTGAAGCGGACCCGTGTCCGGAGCGTTTCCAGGTCGGCTACCCCGCAGTACCCCATCCCGCTCCGCAGGCCGCCCACGAGCTGGTACAGGACATCGGACACCGGACCCTTGTAGGGCACCCGGCCTTCGATCCCCTCGGGAACGAACTTCCGCTGCGAGTCGTCCTGGAAGTAGCGGTCGCCCGATCCCTCCTCCATCGCGGAGAGGGAGCCCATGCCCCGCACCGTCTTGAATCGGCGGCCTTCCAGCAGGAAGCTCTGACCGGGACTCTCCTCGGTGCCCGCCAGGAGTGAACCCATCATCACGGTGGACGCGCCGGCGGCGAGGGCCTTCACGATGTCGCCGGAGAAGCGGATGCCGCCGTCCGCGATGACGGGGATGGCGTCCTCAACGCCGCGCACGGCCTCCATGACCGCCGTGAGCTGCGGCACGCCGACGCCCGTCACGACTCGCGTCGTGCAGATGCTGCCCGGCCCGATACCCACCTTGACCGCACTGGCGCCCCGGTCCCGCAGTGCCCGGGCGGCGCCGGCCGTCGCGATGTTGCCGGCAATGATGGCCACGTCGGGAAACTGCTCCCGCGTGCGGGTCAGCGCCTCGAGCACACCCACGGAGTGCCCGTGTGCGGTGTCGATGACCAGCACGTCCGTGCCCGCGTCGACGAGAGCCTGTGCACGATCGAGGTCACGGGCCGATGTCCCGATGGCGGCACCGACCCGGAGCCGGCCGTGGGCATCCTTGGCCGCGTTGGGGAACTGCCGCCGCTTGAAGATGTCCTTCACCGTGATAAGGCCCCGGAGGCGTCCTTCGGCATCGACGACGGGCAGCTTCTCGATGCGTTCGCGGTGAAGGATGCGCTCCGCCTCTTCGAGGGAGGTGCCGACGGGTGCCGTGATCAGGCGGTCCTTCGTCATCACCTCGGTGATGGACTTGTCCAGCTCCGTCTCGAACTGCAGGTCCCGGTTCGTGATGATGCCCCGCAGCAGGCCGTCCTCATCGACGATGGGTACGCCGCTGATGGAGAACTGCTGCATCAGGTGGTGCGCATCACGCAGGGTGCGGTCGGGGGTCAGCGTGATCGGGTTGAGGATCATCCCGCTCTCCGACCGCTTGACCCTGTCCACCTCGGCCGCCTGCCGCTCGATGGGCATGTTCTTGTGGATGATCCCGAGCCCGCCCTCCCGGGCCATGGCCATGGCCATGCGGGATTCGGTCACCGTGTCCATGGCTGCCGATATGAACGGCATGGACAGGCTGATGCGGGATGTCAGCCGAGTTGCAATGTCGGTGTCGCGGGGGTGAATCTCGGAGTACGCAGGCACGAGGAGCACATCATCGAAGGTCAGCCCCTCGCCCAGGAACCGGTCCTCCATCCCCTCGGGTACGCGGCCGCCCGCGCTGCCGAGGATGCGGTCCGCAGCGAATTTCTCCGTCGCGCTCATGGTGATGCCCCCGGATGCGGAACACCCGCCGGTGCCGTGGCATGCGCGCGCATGGCCGGACCCGCGGGTGCTTGATATGGTGCGATTTCTCGCGTCGGTCTTTCCATGAGGGAAGGTACCGGCGGCCGCCGCCGCATGTCAACCCGGCCCGTGCGGGCGGGGCCGAAGGGTCGCGCTACTCCTCGAGTACCACCCGGGCGTCCCTGTCCACACGGATGCGGCGGAGTCGGCGCCCGCCCTTCCGGCGGCGGAGACGGCCGGGGGAGCGGACGATTCCCTGGATTGCGCGCCTGATGCGGGCCGGCAACTCCGCACCGAGCTCGTCCACGCCCTCAATGAGGTAGCCCAGGTTCTCGGGCCGGCCGTCCCAGTGCCGGAGGAGGCGGTCGGGCCCCGCCGAAACCATGATCCGGCCGAGGGCGAGGCCGAGGAGATAGAGATCGTCCATCCAGCCGA
>DATHVO010000023.1:0-3306 GCA_035461265.1 Longimicrobiales bacterium | reverse complement strand
CGGCCGTCGATGACGCCGGCGGCCGCGAGGAGCTGCGGCCCGTGGCAGATGGCCGCGATGGGTTTGTCCGCCTCGGCGAAGTGCCGGACCAGTGCCAGGACCCGCTCGTTCAGGCGCAGGTACTCGGGCGCCCGGCCGCCGGGGATGACCAGGGCGTCGTAGGTCTGCACGTCGATGTCGTCGAAGGCGGCGTTCAGCGAGAAGTTGTGGCCCGGCTTCTCCGAGTACGTCTGGTCGCCCTCGAAGTCGTGGATGGCCGTCCGTACCGAGTCGCCGGCCTTCTTCCCCGGGCAGACGGCGTGGACGGTATGGCCGACGGCGAGGAGTGCCTGGAAGGGGACCATGACCTCGTAGTCCTCCACGAAGTCGCCCACCAGCATGAGGATCTTCTTCGGCATGGCACATCGCTCCTGTGAAGCTGTTGCCTGCGGTGCCCAAGACCCGTACCGCTCAACATAGGCCAGCCGCGGCGCGACGCCAGTACGACGCTCCACGCCGCAGCGGCCGCACCCTCGGGGTCAGTGCGCGGCTTGCTGCCGGTGGAACAGCACCATGTCGGTGGTTGGCGGCGCCGCGCCGAGCTGTCGCAGCAACGTGACGATCTGGCCGCGATGGTAACTGGAATGGTTCACCAGGTGGCGCAGCAGCTGCCCGAGGGGTGCCTCGAACGGGTCCCCGGCCGTGTTCCTGTACGCTACGACGCTGTCCAGCGCGGATTCAGGGAGTGAACCGATGAACTCGCTCTGGGAGGCCTGGACATCGCGGAACGTGGCCTCGATCCGGTCCTGCGGGAACGAGGCCCACTCGTCCGGCATCCCGAGCGGCGAAACGCCGCGCCAGCGCGCGAGCCAGATCCATTCCGCACCCAGCAGGTGGAGCAGGGTCTCCCGTACGGATGGGTAGCTGCTGCCGAGGTCGCGGGTTAACTGCTCCGGATCAAGGGTCGCGACACTTTCCAGGACCCGGTCGTTGGCCCAGCGGTTGTACGTGTACAGATCCCGAATGTCGGCGATCCTGCTCATGCGTGCTCGGGTTCTCGACAGGGCCGTGCGATGCGTTCGATTCGCTCGATACTACCCCGGTCATCGACCACGCTCAATAGCCGGGTCCGGGCTCGACGATGATGCGGGCCTTGACGCCGCGTGCGGTTCGTCACACCGCCGGCGCCGGCAGCCGACCGTCCGCCAGGAAGTCTCCCCGAGGAAACGTATGCGATTTCTTCTCGAAGTAGTCCCGCTTCACGAGTTCCACGCGGTCCCGCGTCGCCGTGCAGTGCCACGTCTCGACGGCACGGGGCTTCGCCGCGCCGAATGCGGCCGGGGAGAACACACCGACGCCCGTACCGTGCTCGACGTCGCGGGCCGACACGTAGCGGACAACCTCGACGCCCGCACCGCGCATGTCCGTCCCGAGCGTCTGTGACGTCGCGTAGTCCGTCGGCGACGAGATGGCGGCGCGGTACGTGTCAAACGGAGGCATCGCCAGGTCGATGCCGCGGTCGGTTCGTACACGAACCGTGAATGCCGTCAAATGCGTAGTCACCGCGCCGAGGTCAACAACCGTGCCTTCCAGGAACAGGAGCCGGTAGTACGCCACCTCCGCGAAAACCGTTCGCTTCTCGTCGGCGCCGTACCAGATGCCGCGCTCGTGCCGGCCACCGAAACGGGAGCCGTGGCGCAGAGGTGGGTAGCGGAACGGCGTGTACAGCAGGTAGTGAAGACGGCCGCGGGTGGAATCCGGCGGCTTGGAGCCCTCGATGAGGTCCTCCAGCACCGCCTGCTCCTCCACCGTGTCCACCAGCTTGCGCGTGGACACCTGGTGCTGCGCCTCTACCGCCCGCCACGGCGACAGCCGCAGCGGACGGACCTCAGAGTCGCCCGCGCATCGCGTCCAGATACTGGACGACATCCACGAGGCCCTCCACGCCCCGGATCCGTTCGGCGGGCACGCCGCCGAGGTGGTCGTTCTCCGCATGGAGCCACGCACGCGCCCGCTCGTCGTCCCCACCCACCAGGGCGTCCAGGCTCCGGTACAGGCGCACAAACAGCAGCGCCAGCTCGCCCGCCTTGTCCGACGGGTCCAGTTCCCGGCCCCGCTGCAGTCGGGACACCGAGGCCTCGCTCGTCCCCAGCACGGCGGCCAGGTGGCGCTGGCGCAGGCCAAGCCGGGCGGCGGCCGACAGGACGGCCTTCGCCAGGACGGCCCCGGGCTCGGGAGCCAGCACTCCGGTACGGCGGGCGGGTGTGGGCATCAGGTGAAAGATAATTGAGAAATGAGATCATATGCAATACCAGGGATGGCGTTGCCGGGGCGGGTCCCGCCCGCCGTCACTCATACAGCAGCACCTCCTGGCAGCGGTCCGCCCAGCCCGGCTCCGCCACCCATGCACGGATGACGGCGTCCGACACGGCGGACGGATCTCGGGTCACCGCCTCGCCCACCGCAGCCGTTCCCAGCAGCCGCTCGAGGTGGCCCGCGCCCGACGGGTTCGCGACGGTGGGGTAGGGTTGCCACGAGAACTCGCCGTGCGTCGCCGCAACGTCGGCAAGGAGCGCGATGCCCGCGGCGACGGGACGCACCGCCTCGGGATCGTCCACCTCCAGGCACACGGCGGAGCACCGCACGCCGGCGTGGGGCCCCGTACCCGGCGTGAAGTGGCCCGGCCTGGTCAGGATTCCCGGCAGGAACCGTGAAGCCAGGCGGTCCAGCACGGGTTGGACATCCAGCCACGGCGCGCCCACGGCCCGGAAGGACGCACCGGTCCCCCGCGCGACGCTCAGGTTCGTCGCTTCGAAGACGCACAGGCCGGGGTAGAGGAGGGCCGCGTCGAAGCTGCCGATGGCCGGCGACGTCGGGACGAACGGCAGTCCGGTCTGTGGCCACAGCAGGTGGCGGCGCCAGCCGTCGCACCTGATTACGCGGACGTCCGAGACGGGCTGGCGCTCCCGCTGCCACAGCCGCCCCAGCTCGCCCAGCGTGAGGGCGTGGCGGACCGGAATGCCGAGGCGTCCGATGAACGATGCGTGCGCACGCTGGAGCGCAGGTCCCTCCGCCATCTCGAGAATTCCGCCCAGCGGGTTGGGCCGGTCCAGCACCCACACGGGGATGCCCGCCTCCGCGCAGACGTCGATGAGGTGCGTGAGCGTCCAGGCGTACGTGTAGAAGCGTGCGCCCACGTCCGGGACATCGAACAGCACGCCGTCGAGGTTCCTGAGGTCATCGGTGGCGGGGGCCATGCGCTCGCCGTACAGGCTCACGACGGGGAGGCCGGTTACCGGGTCCGCCGTGTCCGGCACGGCGGCGCCA
>DATHVO010000022.1:0-20734 GCA_035461265.1 Longimicrobiales bacterium | reverse complement strand
GGTCGGTGCGCGACTCATTCTTCAGGCCTGCAGACGCGGTCAGAATCCGTTTGCCGTCGTACCGCCCCTGCGCAGGACGCGGCTCCGGTTGTCCACGATGTTTGCGTCCTCGCGCAGGGCCAGCATGTACTGGTTCCAGCGCGCGTCGGCCATCGCCTGGAGAACCCGCTCCCGCTGTTCTGCGAGCTGTCCCTGCCATTCGGTCCGGCTCGCCGTCTCCCGTGCCGTGCCCCGGATCAGGAAGAGCTGCTGATCGGCCTCCACGAGCGGGGTCGTGTCCCCCGGCCGCAGGCCGAATGCCGCACCGATGGCGGCATTGAACCGCCCCAGCCCCGGAACGAAGTCGCTGCGCGTGAAGGGTCCGGCGGTCTGCGGAACTGCGTTGAACGGCGCGGCGACCTGTTCCAGCGGCTCGCCGCCCGCCGCCCTGCGCTCCGCGTCGGCGAGGACCTGTCTCGCCCGTTCGACCTTTGCACGTCGCATGAGGATCGAGCGGATCGTCGGCGTCGCCTCCTGCAGGCTCAGCACGCCCTCGTCCCGCCGGCTCACGAGCTCCATGATGTAGAACGCGTCGTCCCCTTCGAAAACCGGACTCGTCTCGCCGGGCTCGCCTTCCTCGAAGGCCCAATCCACGCCCTCGTCGGCAGAGCCGATCCCGGGCAGGACCGGCAGCGCCGGGGACAGCTCGGAGGAACGCACTTCCAGGCCCGCGCGGGTTGCCGCCTCGGCGAGTCCGGAGCCCACTGCAGCGCGCTCGAGCTCGTCCGCCCGGTTCAGCAGCTCGAACTCCGCCTCATCCGCCATGACCACGGGGACCAGGATCTGGCGGACCTCGGCAGTATCCGCGCGCCGGCTGTCAACGCGGATGACGTGGTAGCCGGCCTGCGTGAGCACGGGGGCCGTCACCTGGCCTGCAGGCGTCGCGAAGATTGCGGCATCGAGTTCGGGCATGGACTGGCCCTGCACCACGGTGAACACGTTCGTCCGTAGTGGGCTGCGCAGCCCGTCGTCTTCCGTCCGCCGCGCGACTTCATCGAAGTCCGCGCCGTCCACCACGGCCTGGCGAAGGGCCGTCGCCTGGTCGCGAGCGCCCGCAGTGTCTGCCGCCGTGGGCGTACGGTCCAGTGCCGCGTAGCGAACGCTTGCCACCGCCGGCCGGACGAACTCGTCACGCTTCTCGCTGTAGTACTGCCGGATCGCCTGGTCCGTGACCGTGACGTCCGCGTCCGGCACCAGGGCATCCGGCGCGAAGGCGACGTACTCGACCGTCGCGGTCTCCCGTGCGTCCCGCCACATCCGCCACAGCTGATCGTCGCTCACGAACAGGCCGGCCGTGTTCTGGAAGTACAGCTTGCTCCGCGGGATGATGTCTCGATAGTACGACTCGAGCTGCCGGAGGAACTGCTCGTCCAGACCCGGAGATGCGAGGAACTGCTGGTACTTCACGGGATCGAACCGGCCGTCCGTCTGGAAGAGCGGCGACTCCTGGAGGTCCGGCGGCGGCGCGTACAGCGCTGCTTCACGAATCTCATCGTCCGTGACGCGTATGCCACGGCGCCTCAACTCCTGCTGCAGCAAACGCTGGGTGACAACCTGTTCCCACGCTGCATCCTCGATCTGCCGGTTCATGGCCGACGTGATGCGTCCGTCCAGCGCCTCCTGCTGCTGCTGGTACAGGTTGCGGTAGACGGCGAGATAGTCCTCATACGTGATGATCTCGCCGTTCACGCGCCCCAGCTCACCACCGGACGCCTGGGCGCCACTGCGCCCCGTGAGGTCCATGCCCCACTCGAACACCATGAGACCCACGAAGGCCAGTGCCGTGATGAGCATGATCCACTTCGTGTTCTCGCGCATCTGACGCATCATATGAATGCGACTCCGGGCAAACGACGGCTGCAGATGAAGGATTCCGAAACAAGCAGTAAATAGTAACGATCACCCAGCCATCGTACAACGCCGACCCCGGTATCCCACTACCCAACATAGGTCTACGCGCGTTGACACGGCGGCGCGGGCTCGCCTATCTTGAAAGCCTTCGTCCAGAATCTTCCGACTACCCTGGGAGCGGGTGGATGGCCGAGTCCCATCGGGAAGAGATTGCCAAGCTGGAAGCCCTGTATGCGGCCAATCCGGAAGGGCGCGTCTTCGTGCACCTGGCGGAAGCGCTGCGCAAGGCGGGCGAACGCGAGCGCGCCCGCATCATCCTGGAGGAAGGTCTCGGCCGGCATCCGGATTCCGCGAGCGGGTACGTCGTGTACGGGCGGGTCCTCAAGGATCTGGGAGAAGCGGGGGACGCCGGCGCCGCGTTCAGGCGGGTACTCGACCTGGACAGCGGGAACCTCGTAGCTCTGCGCGGTCTCGGCGACCTCGCCCTGTCGGAAGACCGGCCGGCCGACGCTGCGGCGTTCTACCGCGAGGTCCTGTCGCGGAATCCGACGAACGAGGAGGTCCGCGGCCTCGTGCTGGGAATCGAGCGGGAGGCCGAGAACCTGTCCGTCCCGGTGGACGCTGTGGCCGCACCATCGGCTGCACCGGGTGAGACCGGCGCCGCCACCGACGCAGAGCCGGAGTACGGCATCGTGGAGATCGATACCGCCGGCGCGTCGGCCGCCGTTGCAGACATGGGCAATGCGGTGGCGGACACGGCGGATGGCACGGGAACGGTTGAGCCGCCGGCGACGCTCCAAGAGAGAACCGGTGACGCCAGGGCGGTGGAGCCTGATGTTGCGGAGTCGGGCGACATCGATGAGCCGGTTGGACCGGCAGCGGGGTCCGACCTCGCGGCGGCGCCGGACCCTGCGATGGAACCCGACCGCGGCGTGGGGACCGCACGCTCCTTCGACACGACGCCGGACACGCTGGAACCACCCATTGAGATCGCCGGGCTGACTGATGACGCAGTCGAAAGCTTCGGCGAGCCCGACGTGTCCGGCGAAGGTCCGGATGATGCGCTGGAGGCGGCGGAGTGGCCGGACGATGGGCCGGAACTCGATATCGCTGCCCTGCTGGCTGCCGCGGCGGGCGGTCCGTTCGATCTGGGCGACGACGGTGCGGAGGACGCGGCCGATCCGTTGGACACGGACCTGTCGGTCCCGCCCGCGGCCGGGTACGACGCGGCAGATTCCGATGTATTCGACCTCCAGGACCTCGCCCTCGAAGCGGCCGGCGATCAGGCAGCTGGACTGGACGAGGTGAGGGGTCTGTCCGCCTGGGAACAGGCGGAAGACCTGGACGAGGAGGCCGCCGCCTGGGCCCTCGACGTGGACGTCGACGCCGACATGGCCCGCTGGGTTGAAGAAGCCGGCGACGGAGCGCCGGAGGGTACGGACGTCGAAGAGGAGGTCTGGACGCTCGATACGGGGGCCGGGTACGGCGAGTTCGCGGCTACCGACGAGACCGCGGCGGCCGACGCGGATGACGAAGGTGCGGAGAAAGCGCCGACCGGCGTCGTCCCTGACTCGGATGAAGCCGCGCCCACCGACGACGTGGACACCTACACGCCCCCGGTCGCGCGGTGGCCGGCGCCAGCGGCTCCCGACATCGATGTGGACCCGGACGCAGCTGATGTCGATACGGCGGACGACGCGGCAGAGTGGCGGGAGCACGACGCGCCGGCCGACGACGACGAGCCCGCCTTCGAACTGGAAGTACTCGGCTTCGAGGCCGCCGAGCCCGGGGATGCGGAATTCGAGACCGGGCACACCGGAGCGATGGCGGCTGAGCCTGCCGAGCACGCGGCCGAGCCGGACGAGCTTGAGTTCGAGGCCGTTGAACCGGAGGATGCGGACCTCGACGCTGCCGAGTCAGGTCCGAGTGAGTTCGAGACAGAGTACGCTGCCGGCTTCGAAGGCGCGTTCGGTGCCGGAGATTCCGTGGTCGAGACCGAAGAAGTGGCGCTCCTTGCGGATGAGTCCGCGCCGCCGCGCGGTGACGCGGGATCGGACGAAGCAGCGGAGCCTGCTCCGCTGGACGTTGAACCGCTGCCCGCCGCCGAGGCAACTCCGCCCTCGGGCCGGGGCCTGTACGAGGATGGCGAGTACGCCTTCGAGCCGCTGGACGCCGGGCTCGAAACGGAGACCATGGCCGATCTCTACCGCAGCCAGGGGTTCACGAGTCGGGCGGCCGACGTCTACCGTACCCTGCTGCGACGCCGGCCTGACGACGAGAGGTTGGCGACGAAGCTGGCGGAGCTGGAGGAGCTGGGGAGGCGTCCGCTCCTGGAGCGTCCGCCGGAGGCAGCCAGCGCGCCGTCCCCTGAGTCCGCGGACGATGAGCCCGCGGCGGAGCAGCGGGGCGAGGCCGCGAGGACCGCGGGCGGTGTCACGGATGATGTTTCCGATGAGGCGTGGCTGAGGCAGGCAGGCTCGACCTGGCCGGCCGAAGAGACGCCTGCCGTCACGGACGCTGTACCGTTCGCCTGGGCCGGCGAGCCCGCTGAGGGCGAACCCGTGGACGTTTCCGCGGCGATTGGCGACTACCTGCAGGAACTCGTCGGGTGGCGCCGGCCGGCCGCGCCGGTCCCGGAGCCACCCCCGGCACCACAGCCGGTGACCGCGGTTGTCGGTGGTGCGCCTGCCGGGGAGGAGGACGGGGAGGAGGACGGGGAGGTCCCGCCGGAGGAGCCCGTGTCCGTGACAGGCGTGCAGGACCAGCCTGCAGGTGACGATTCCGCGTCCTCTGTCGGCGAGCCGTGGAACGCCGGGGCGGCGCAGCAGACCGATGCGACTGCGGCGGCTCCGTGGGCGGCCGTCGAGGGGGGGGCGCTGGATCCCGTTCAGGCTGCCTTCGAGGAATGGTACGGCGCAGCCGAGCCGGCGGAGCCGGCAGGCGGTCCCGACGGGGTGACGCCGGCCGCGGACGACACCGCGCAGGATGCTGCTGCACAGGACGACGAGGACCTCGCCATGTTCCGTTCCTGGCTGCAGAGTCTCAGGAAGTGAACATCGCCATTCTCCACGGGCCGAATCTCAATCTCCTCGGCCGGCGGGAGCCCGCGCTGTACGGGCATTCGACCCTGGCCCAGATCGATGAGGCTGTGGGTCGCCTCGCTGCGGAGCTCGGCATTGCGGTGCAGATGTACCAGTCCAACGCGGAGGGCGACCTGATCGACTACATTCATGAGGTCGCGGCGCGCGTGGACGGATTCGTGGTGAACGCGGCCGGATTGACTCATACGAGCGTCTCCCTGCGGGACGCGCTGACGGGTGTGGACCGCCCCTTCGTGGAGGTGCACCTGTCCAACCCGTCGGCTCGCGAGCCCTTCCGCCGGGAGTCCCTGCTGACGGATGTGGCCACGGGGGTGGTGGCGGGTTTCGGAGCGGACAGCTATCTACTTGGACTGCGAGGGCTGGTTGCGCGGATCACGGCGTCGGACGCCGCGGCGGGCCCGGGGAGTTGACAATGGCGCAAGGCGCTGGCACACAGCGTTCAACGAAAGGCGGCCGCATGGCGAAAGGCGAGCCGGGCCGGGAGAGCAGGACTCCGACGGCAGGGATGAACGGGGTCGCCCAGAACATGACGGACCTTGAATTCCTTCGCGGCCTCATCGAGGCCGTTGACCAGAGCGGGATCGACTCCCTGGAGATCAACCGGGCGGGCACCCGCATCCGGATTGCGAAGACGCCGGCGGCTGCGCCGGGCGGGCCGGCGACGGCCCCGCCGCCCGCGGCGACGGCCCATCCCCACATCCACGCCGTCCCCGCGGCCGCCCCGCCGACGGCGGCAGCAGCCGCCCCCCCGACCGAGGCCGTCGGAGCGCCGGCCCCGGCGAAGAGCGGTCTAGTGGACGTGAAATCCCCCATGGTCGGCACGTTCTACCGCGCGCCCGCGCCGGACGCGCCGCCGTATGTGGAGCCGGGCACGGCCGTGAGCAAGGGCCAGACGCTCTGCATCCTCGAGGCGATGAAGCTGATGAACGAGCTGGAGTCGGAAGTCGACGGCATCGTGCGCGAGGTGCTCGTGGAGGACGCGGACCCGGTGGAGTTCGGCCAGGTCCTGTTCCGCGTCGAGCCGTCGGCTTCGAAGTAGCGGCTCGGACATAGCCGATGTTTCGAAAAGTACTCATCGCCAACCGCGGCGAGATCGCGCTGCGCATCATCCGCGCGTGCCAGGAGATGGGCATCCGGACGGTGGCTGTGTACAGTGAGGCGGATCGCGAGTCGCTGCATGTCCGCTTCGCCGACGAGGATGTCTGCATCGGCCCGCCGCCGGCCCGCGACAGCTACCTGAACATTCCCCGCATCATCGCTGCCGCCGAGATCACGGGTGCCGACGCGATCCATCCCGGCTACGGTTTCATGGCGGAGAACGCGGAGTTCGCGGAAATCTGCGAGCGTTCCGACATCGTCTTCATCGGCCCGTCGGCGGAACAGATCCGGCTCATGGGTGACAAGGCGGTTGCCCGGCGGACCATGATGGGCGTGGGCGTGCCCACGGTGCCGGGCAGCGACGGCGCCATCGAGGACGGGGAGGCGGCACTGGAGATCGCCCGGGGCATCGGGTTCCCCGTGCTCATCAAGGCGGCAGCTGGTGGCGGCGGCAAGGGAATGCGAGTGGCGAACGATGCCGACGCATTCCACGTCCAGCTCCAGATGGCGCAGAACGAGGCACGCGCGGCCTTCGGCGACCCGTCCGTGTACCTCGAGAAGTACCTGGCCCGGCCGCGCCACATCGAGATCCAGGTGATGGGGGACAGGCACGGCAACGTCGTGCACCTGGGCGAGCGCGAATGCTCGCTCCAGCGCCGTCACCAGAAACTCGTGGAGGAAGCGCCGTCCGTTGCCGTGTCGCCGGAACTCCGCGAGAAGATGGGCGAAGCCGCCACGCGCGGCGCGTCCGCCATCGGGTACTTCTCCGCAGGCACGGTGGAGTTCCTGCTCGATGAAGATGGAAGCTTCTATTTCATGGAGATGAACACGCGGATCCAGGTGGAGCACCCGGTCACGGAGATGGTGACAGGGGTGGACCTGGTGAAGGAGCAGATTCGCGTAGCGGCGGGGGAGCGGCTGTCCATCACCGGCACGCCGGAACTGCGGGGTCACGCCATCGAGTGCCGGATCAATGCCGAAGACCCGCGGCGAAACTTCGCTCCGAGTCCCGGCCAGATCACCATCTTCCACCCGCCGGGCGGTCCGGGCGTCCGCGTGGACACCCACGTCTACGCAGGGTACATGGTCCCGCCCTTCTACGACTCGCTCATCGGCAAGCTCATCGTGCATGGGAACACACGGGAGGAGGCACTCGTGAGGACCCGCATCGCCCTCGGATCGTTCATCATTCAGGGTGTACAGACGACGATCCCGTTCCTCCTCGAGCTGCTGTCCGACGAGGACGTCATCGCCGGCCGGCTCGACACGAAGCTGGTGGAGCGGAAAATGGCCGAACGCGCGGGGAATGCGTGAGAGTGGATGTGGCGTTCACGCCTGCCGAGGTGCGGGGTGGCACGGGCGGGCGGACAGTCGTCGTGGTGGATGTGCTGCGGGCAACGAGCACGATCATCCACGCGCTGGTCAGCGGTGCGCGCAGCGTCCTGCCCGTGGCGGGCGTGGAGGAAGCCGCGCGCAAGGCGGAAGCACTCGGTCGGGATGCAGCCACTCTGTGCGGCGAGCGGGACACGCAGCCCATCCGCGGCTTCGATCTTGGCAATTCGCCGCCGGAGTTCACCAGGGAGCGGGTCGGCGGCAAGACTCTCGTCATGACCACGACGAACGGGACGGCGGCCCTTCTCGAGGCTACGGGTGCTGCCCGGTGCTATGTTGGAGCGATGCTGAACGTATCCGCCGTGGCCGGCCGACTGCGGGAGGAAGGCGGGGACGCACTCCTGCTGTGCGCCGGCAGGGAAGGCGCGTTCGCGGCGGAAGACGCCCTCTGCGCCGGCCGCATCCTTCGACTGCTGCGCGAGGCGGGCGCCGGCGTCACGGGGAACGACGCGGCCGCCGCGGCGTGGCGGCTGGCCCGGACCGCCTCGGCGGCCCGCGTCCTGGAGCGGTCGGCCGCCGGGCGTCGACTGAAGGAGCTCGGCCGCGGTGAGGACATCGCCTTCTGCGCCCGGGAGGACGTGTATACGTCCGTCCCGGTCTTCGACGAGCTTCGCATAACGCTGTAGGGTGCACGTTCCATGATCAGCAGTCGACAGCGCCGACAGCTGTTCGGCATCGGCTTCCTCGCGCTGGCCGTCTTCAGCGCCCTCAGCCTGGTCCCTGTGCGGGCACTGGGTGGGGTCGGGCTCAGTCTCTTCCCCACAGGAAATGTCATGGGCGTGCTCGGCGGCCTGTTCGCCGGCGCGGCCGTGACCGGGCTGGGATTCGCAGCGATTCTGGTTCCGGCCCTGCTTGCGGTGGTCGGGGCGGCGTTCTTCGACTGGCTGGAGGCTGGCCCCGCGGCCCGCTGGGGGGCGCTGCTGCTGGGACTTCTGGTCCTTCTGCCGGCCCTGACGGCGCTGTTCTCCCGGGGTTCAGGCGTGGAGCTTCTACCGTTGTTGCCGCGGGGCCCCCCGGGCTGGACGGGGCGGACCGTCGTCCTGCCCTTCGCGGCCCTTCTGGGGGGCTTCGGAGCGCTGCTCGCGCTGATCGTCCTGCTTCTCGCCCTGTTCGTCGGGACCATCGGCTGGAATCCGGTGGGCGCCGCCGCCCGGCACGTGCTGGCGGCCATCGCCGAGCGACGTGCCGTCCGGATCCAGGCGGAGGAGCCCGAGGCGGAGCCGGCCGACGTGGCAGCGTTCGTGCCGGTCCCCGCTCCCGCAGTCGCCGCGGATGACGGCGCGACCACACCCCCGGCCGCCGCGTCACTCGTGCCCCGGCTCCTGCGAAGGAAGAAGGAGGCCGCCTTGCCGGCCGCCTTCGAGGACACCGGCGATCCCGGCTCCACCGACCAGCCGCCGCTGTCCCTGCTCAGCGAGCCGCCGGCGGGCGACCCGGCGCTGAGCGACGCGCATTTCGACCGCCTGGGGGACGTCCTCATCCGGACGCTGCGCACGTTCAAGGTCGAGGGCCAGATTGCCGGCCGCACCACGGGCCCGGTAGTGACGCAGTTCGAGGTCGTCCCTGCGCCCGGCGTCAAGGTCAACCGCATCGCGGCGCTGGATGCGGACCTGGCGCTTGCGCTCCGGGCGCCGAGCATCCGCATCGTCGCTCCCATACCGGGAAAGGGCGCGGTCGGCGTGGAAGTGCCGAATCCGGAGCCCGAGGTGGTCTACCTCCGGCGCATCCTCGAGACGCCCACGTTCCAGCGTGCCCGGGGCGCGCTGCCTCTCGCTCTGGGCAAGGATCTGAACGGCCGGCCGTACGTGGCCGACCTCGCGAAGATGCCCCACCTCCTCATCGCGGGCGCGACGGGGTCCGGCAAGTCCATCTGCATCAACACGCTGATCACCAGCCTGGTCTACCGACATCCGCCCCGCTCACTGCGGCTGCTCATGATCGATCCCAAGATGGTCGAGCTGAGCATGTACGCCGACCTCCCGCATCTGCGCCATCCGGTGGTGACGGATCCCCACGATGCCGCGACGGTCCTGAAGTGGGCCGTCTTCGAGATGGCGCGGCGGTACTCTCTGTTGTCTGTCAACGGCGCCCGTTCCCTCGCCGAGTTCAATCGCCGGGCGGAGGATGGTCAGTCCCTCCGGCGCGCCGAGGCCATCGGGCCGGAGGACGACCCCGAGCGCTGGACATACCGGGAGGGCCCTCTCCCCTACATCGTCCTCGTGGTCGATGAGCTGGCCGACCTCATGATGTCGGTCCAGGCGGAGATCGAGAAGCCGCTGGCACAGCTCGCACAGAAGGCCCGCGCCATCGGCATCCACCTCATTGTGGCCACGCAGCGACCGAGCGTGAACGTGATCACCGGCCTGATCAAGGCGAACTTCCCGTGCCGGATCGCCTTCCGGGTCAGCTCGAAGGTGGACTCGCGGACGATCATCGACCAGAACGGCGCCGATGCCCTGCTCGGCAACGGTGACATGCTCTTCCTCCCGCCCGGAACGTCCGATCCCGTGCGCATCCAGGGTGCCTTCATCTCGACGGAGGACACCGAGCAGATCATGGACTGGTACCGGGCGGCGAGCGCCGAAGCACCGTCACGCGAGGACGACATCCTCGAGGTCGTGCGCGCCCGCGAGGCAGCCGAATCTGCGGATGATGCGGACCACGCCTTCTTCGATGAACGCGACGCGCTCTTCCGCCAGGCGGCCGAGGTCTGCGTCCAGTTCCAGCAGGGCTCCACGTCCCTCCTCCAGCGGCGGCTGCGCATCGGGTACGGCCGGGCCGCCCGCATCATCGACCAGCTCCACAATGCAGGCGTACTCGGCCCGCCAGACGGCTCGAAGCCGCGGGAGGTGCTCATCGGGATGGAGTCGGTCGACCATATCTGCAGCGAACCCTGAGGAACGCCGGGTTCGTGCGTCGGGTACGACGTTCGACACCCGTTAACGCAAGGCACGAAATGAGATACAGTCTGGCATTCGCCCTGGCCGCCGCCCTCGCGCTCCCGGCGTGCGGGGGCGCGCCTCCGCCGGACCGGAACACGGCGCCGTCCACACCGGCTGGAGCGACCGACGCGGATCCGACCCCCCAGCCGTCCCCTGACCCGGAGGCTCCGGCCGCGGGACCGGGGCTGGTGGAGCCGGCGTCGACAGGTCCCGGCGGGATGGCCGCGGGGGATCCGGTCGGCGGGGCGCCGGCCGGGCCGCCGGCGAGCCGGCAGCAGCCCGCGGATGTCGATGTCTCCGCGCCGCCGGCGGCGTCGCAGGCGGATGACGGCGCCGACGTTCTGCGCGGGGCGGCCGCGGCCTATGCCCGGGTCCGCTCGCTCCGGGCGGACTTCGTCATGAACTTCGACAACCCGCTCCTGCGCCAGACCACGGTGAGCCGGGGGACGATCTACCAGCGGCAGCCGGACCGGATTGCCCTCCGTTTCAGCGACCCGTCGGGCGATGTCATACTGAGTGACGGCACGTTCTTCTGGGTGTACTACCCTAGCGTGAATGCCCAGCAGGTCATCCGCGCCCCCGCCGCTGCCGCGGGCGAGGCCGGTGTCAACCTGCAGGCGCAGTTCGTGGGGAACCCGGTGGAGCGTTTCCGCTACGAACTGCACGGGACGGAGAGCGTGGCTGGCAGGCCCGCGTCGGTGCTCACCCTCGTGCCCCGGCAGCGGGCGGAGTACCGGTCCCTCAAGGTGTGGATCGACAGCCGGGACAGCATGGTCCGGCGGTTCGAGATCACCGAGCACAACGGCAATGTGCGCCGGTTCGACCTGCAGAACCTGCAGGTCAACCCCGCCATCGCCGATGCCGTCTTCGAGTTCTCACCTCCACCCGGCGCGCGGATCGTCGACGCAGGTTGAGCCCGGATCGGACACGTGGTATGATTTTGTGCCCGGCGGCCGGTACAGCGGCCGTCCGGGCACGATCCCTTCCGCACGGGTGAATGGCCATACGGTCCGACGCGCGTCGAATCCAGCTCCCTATCGTCACGGCGTCCACGGCGCCTGAGACCTTGCGCGCGCCGGTGCCGGAACCGGGGCCCGACGCGCCGCGCATCGGCGTAATCACCCTCGGCTGCGACAAGAACACCGTGGACACGGAGCGGCTGCTGGCCCGGCTCGCTCACGCCGGCGGCCACGTCATCGACGATGCGGCCGCCGCGGACGTCGTCGTCATCAACACGTGCGGCTTCATCGACGTGGCGAAGGAGGAATCCGTCGACGCGATCCTCGAGGCCATCCGCATGAAGCAGCACGGCGGGCTGAGTGCCGTGGTCGCCATGGGCTGCCTGGTGCAGCGCTACAAGTCAGACCTGCAGCGCGAGCTTCCCGACGTGGACCTCTTCCTGGGCCTCACGGAGGCGGAGCAGCTGGTCCCGGAGCTGCGGAGCAGGGGCCTGCTTCCCGACGTCCGGGATGTTCCCGTCATGGAGCGCCCGCTCCGTCGCATCGCCACCTCCACGCGCCACACGTCGTACCTGAAGATCAGCGAGGGCTGCGACCATGCGTGTGCGTTCTGCGCCATCCCCCTCATGCGAGGCCGCCACCGGTCGGCACCCATCGACGTCCTGGTGCAGGAAGCCCGGGAGCTCGAGGCTGCCGGCGTCGTCGAACTGAACATCATCAGTCAGGATACCACGTGGTACGGCCGTGACCTGGTGCGTGGCGGAGCACCGGGGACGGAGTGGTTCGTGGGCAAGCCGTTCGACGGCATGCCGGGTCCGGCTCTGCCGGACGGCAGTGCGCGTGCGGGCCTGGAAGGTTGGCCCGCGGGGAGGCGTGGCCTGCTGCCCGATCTGCTTCGCGCACTCCTGGACGAAACGTCCATCCCGTGGCTCCGCCTGTTCTACATGTACCCGTCGGGGATCAGGCGGGAACTGGTGGAGTTGATGGCGGCTGAGCCGCGGATTCTGCCCTACCTGGATATGCCCATCCAGCACGGGGCGGACGCCGTGCTGACGCGCATGCGCCGTCCGGAGCGGCAGGGGACGATCCGGGAGCGTGTCGCCTGGCTGCGTGCGGCGATCCCCGACGTCGCGCTCCGCACCACCGTCATCGTGGGTTTCCCGGGGGAGACGGACGAGGAATTCGCCGATATGCTCCGGTTCCTGGAGGAGGTGCGGTTCGACCACCTCGGCGCGTTCGCATACTCGGCCGAGGAGGCGACGCCCGCGGCCGGGATGCCGGGGCAGGTCCCCCCCGCCGTCGTCCGGGAGCGTCTGGAGCAGCTCCTTGATCTTCAGTCCTCCATCGCCCAGGAGCGCAACGAGGAGTGGGTGGGTCGGGAGGTGGCCGTCCTCGTCGATGCTCTCGCGGTCGCGACCGCAGCCGGCCCCGGGGCGACTCCCGTGCGCGCCGGGGCGGTGGGGCGAACGGGCCGGCAGGCGCTGGACATCGACGGCGTCGTCCACCTCGCCGACGCCGCCAGCGCCTGCCCCGGCCAGTTCATCAACGCCCGGATCACCGGCGTCGTGGAGAGCGACATGAGAGCAGAATTGACCGGCAATGCCGAACGCTGAAACGATACGCCCGGCCAGCGGGCACCTGTATGAGCAGGCACGGGCGCTGATCCCGGGCGGCGTGAACTCCCCGGTCCGGGCATTCGGTCGGGTCGGGGGTCAGCCGTTCTTTGTGGACCGGGCCTCCGGCCACCTCCTCTTCGATGTGGACGGTGGCGAGTACATCGACTACGTCATGAGCTGGGGTGCCCTCATGCTGGGCCACGCTCACCCGTCCGTCGCGCGTGCGCTGGCGGAAGCCACCGGCCGCGGCACGAGCTACGGGGCGCCGGCCGGCGGCGAAGTGGAACTGGCCCAGCTCGTCGTGGAGCTCGTCCCGTCCGTGGAGATGGTTCGGTTCGTGAACAGCGGGACCGAGGCGACGATGTCCGCGGTGCGCCTGGCCCGGGCGGCAACCGGGCGGGACCTCATCCTGAAATTCGACGGCTGCTATCACGGTCATGCCGACGCGTTCCTCGTCCACGCCGGAAGCGGCGTCGCGACGCTGGGCCTGCCGGACTCGCCGGGCGTTCCCCGGGCTGTGGCGGAGTTGACCATCTCCGTGCCGTTCAACGATGCGGGTGCGCTGGACGAGGCCTTCCGCAAACATGGTGAGCGGATCGCCTGCGCCATCGTGGAGCCCGTGGTGGGCAATTCGGGCTTCATACCGCCCGCGGACGGCTTCCTCGCGCTCCTCAGGGAGACGACGTCGGCGCACGGCGCCCTCCTCATTTTCGACGAGGTGATGACCGGGTTCCGCGTGGCCCTCGGCGGAGCGCAGGAGCGATTCGGAGTCCTGCCCGACCTCACGACCCTGGGCAAGGTCATCGGCGGCGGACTGCCCGTCGGCGCGTACGGCGGCCGGCGCGACCTGATGGAGCAGGTGGCGCCGGCGGGTCCCGTCTACCAGGCAGGGACGCTCTCCGGAAATCCCCTCGCCATGGCGGCCGGCATTGCGCAGCTGCTGTTCCTGCGGGAAACCCGGCCGTACGACGTGCTCGAGAGTCGCGCCCGCCGCATCATCGGTGCCCTCGCCGACGCAGCGGCAGCGGCCGGCGTTCCATTCGGCGCCGACGCTGCAGGCGCGATGTTCGGCTGGCACTTCGTCGACGGGCCCGTCCGCGACTTCGACCGGGCGGCGTCCGCCGACCCGGCATTTTTCGTCCGGTTCTTCCAGGCGTCCCTGCGGCGGGGAGTCTTCCTGCCGCCGTCGCCCTTCGAAGCTGCGTTTCTTTCCACCGCCCACAGCGAGGACGTCGTCGATCGCAGCATCGACATCCTCGTTGCTGCACTCGAGGAGGCCGCACGATGATCCGCACCGCGAACATGTCCCGGTCCTTGACGGCGATGCCCTGCCGACGCCGGACTGCTGCCCTCGCGGCGGTCCTCGTTCTCGCTGCTGCCGGCTGCCGCCCCGGCGAGCCCGTCCCGTCCCGTCCCACTCCGCCGGCCGCAGGTCTGCCGTCCGCAGAACCCACCATCCGCGTGGGGATCACGGTGGACAGCAGTGCCGCCGTCGTTGGGGCCACGACGGACTTCACCGTCAGGGTCGCGGGGGGCGACGTCGTGGGCCGGGGCAGGGCGGGGCAGGCGTGGGTGTTCACCGCCGACGGCGAGGGCCGGCTCTCCGGGCGGGGCCCCGGCGGTGCGGCGGAGCCGCGGACTGCGTCCCTGCGCGTCATTCCTTCCGCCGGCGGCGCCGTGACCATCGGGGGCCGGACGTACCGGGGCGAGGCACTGGTCGCCGCGCGCGGCGCGGGTCGCGTCAATGCCGTCAACGTGGTGGAGATGGAGGCGTACCTGGCCGGCGTCGTGGCCCGGGAGATCGGCCGGCTGCCGGCGGCACAGATCGAGGCGCTGAAGGCGCAGGCAGTCGCGGCCCGCACCTACGCCGTGGGCAACCTCGGCGGTCGACAGGACCGCGGGTTCGACTTCTACGCCACCATTCAGGACCAGGTCTACGGCGGCGTCGCCGACGAGGACTCCGTAGTGTCGCGGGCGGTACGCGAAACGCGTGGCGAGATCATCACCCACAACGGCACGCCGATCCTCGCATACTACAGTTCCACCTGCGGCGGTTCGACGTCTGCCATCGAGGACTCGTGGCCGTGGCGGACGCCGCTGCCCTACCTGCGTCCCGTCTCCGACCGTATTCCGGGCACCGACGACCACTACTGCTCCACGTCCAGCCGCTTCCAGTGGACGACCCGGTGGACCCGCGAACAGCTCCTGGCCGTGCTGGGAGAAACGCTGCGGGCCCACACCAGCGGGCGTGTGACCCGCGTCCAGCGGGTAGACGGTGTCAGGCTGCTCATGCCCAATCCCTCGGAACGGGCCACGCTGCAGCTCACTGCGGACGGCACCACGTACACCCTGCGCGCCGACTCGATTCGGTGGGTGCTTCGGCCCGGGCCGGGCCCCGCCATCCTCAACAGTTCCAGAATCTACTCTGCGGACACGGTTGCCGACGATGCCGGCGTCACGTCCCTCGAAATCCGTGGCGGCGGATGGGGTCACGCCATCGGGATGTGCCAGGTGGGGGCCATCAACCGCGCCAGGGCAGGGCAGACGCACCGGCAGATCCTGCGGACGTACTACAGCGGCGTCGAACTGGAGAAGCTGTACTGAGATGCGCCCGCCCATGGCAGCGATCGGACTGGCCGCCGCCCTGGTGCTCTGGCCGTCGGCGGGCTCGGGACAGGGCCTGGCGGACTACGATTACGAAAACCTCACCTTCCGGGGGATCGGCTTCGACTACGGCTACATCTGGCCGAACAAGGTCATGGCCACGCCCATGTGGTCCATCCGCCTCGACCTGGGCTACCTCGGGCCGGCCGTACGCCTGGCGCCCACGCTGTCCTACTGGAGCTCCCGTTTCCGCGCCGTGGAGCTCGACCGGCTCGCCGACCGACTGTCCCAGCTCCCGGCACTCAGCCGCGAGGGCATCGTCCTCACCGGCCCCGACCTCGGCGACATCCACTGGAGCGATCTGTCCATGAGCGTGGACGCCCACGTCGTCTGGACCGCGCCCCTCGATATCATCACCTTCGTCGGCGCCGGCCTGTCGCTCCATGCCCTGAATGGACGCGGCGACGCCATCGACGGCACGTTCATTGAAGACCTCCTCGACTCGACATCGCCGGGCGCAGCCCTGCTGGCGGGCATGGAGGTCCAGCTCCTGCCGAGGCTCAGGGCATACGGCGAACTCCGCTACACACTGGTGAGCGACGTACGGCACGCAGGCATTCGCATCGGCGGCGCCCTCATGCTGCCGCCGCAGCCGTAGCACCCGGAGGGACGATGAAGGAAGCGGACAAGCTGCGCGTCGGACTGCTCGGCGTGGGCGCCATCGCACAGGTCGTGCACCTGCCCGTGCTCAGCCGCATGGATAGCGTCGAGCTCGTGGCCGTCGGCGACGCCGACCGTCCGCGGGCGAACGCAATCTCCACACGATTCGGTATCCCGAACGTGTTCGGCAGCGACGACGCCGCGTTCACGTCGGACATGCTCGACGCCATCGTCGTCTGCACGCCGAGCCACCTCCACGAGGAGCAGGCCATCGCCGCGCTGCAGGCCGGCAAGCACGTCCTCGTCGAGAAGCCACTCGCCTTCTCGCCCGGCGCGGTGGAGCGCGTCATCGGCGTCGCCGAAGAGACCGGCCGGACCCTCATGATCGCCATGAACAACCGGTACCGCCCCGACACCCTCGCCCTCCGGCCCTTCGCCACGGGCGGCGAGCTCGGCGACGTCTTCCTCACCCGCGGCGCCTGGCTCAATCGCAAGACGCGCGTCGTCCGCCCGACCTGGCGCCACCGACGCGCCACGGCCGGCGGTGGTGTCATGATGGACCTCGGCGTCCAGACACTCGACCTCTGCCTCTGGATGCTCGGCTTCCCCGACGTGGCCAGCGTGATCTCCCACATGCACTTCCCCGAGGGCATGGAGGTCGAGGATACCGCGGGGATCCTCGTCCGCCTCCGCAGCGGCGCCGCCGTCTCCCTGACCATCAGCTGGAGCCTCGTCGCGGAACGCGATCGCCACTACATGCGCATGCTCGGCACGCGGGGATCCGGTGCCATCGCGCCCCTCGCCGTCTTCAAGGAGGTCGAGACGGGCCACATGATCGACGTGACGCCCAGCGTGTCACTCGGCGGGGAAAACCTGTACACGGCATCGTACCGGCAGGAACTCAGCCATTTCGTGGCCGTGGCGCGGGGTGAGATCGAGGAACCCCTGCCCCGGGAACAGGTGCAGATCATGAAGATCGTGGAGGCGGCGTACCGCTCCGCCGCGGAGAAGTGCGAGGTCGAAATCTGAGCGCCGGCGCGGCACCCGGTCCGGTTGGCCGGCGCCGGCCGCCGGGTTGCCGGAACCCGCCGGAGCCGTTAAAATAAACGGTCTGTCGGATGAACACGGAGACTGAGGAACCATGAAGCAGGGCATCCATCCGGACTACCAGTCGGCCAGGGTCCACTGCGCCTGCGGCAACCAGTTCATGACGCGGAGCACGGCGAAGGACATCCACGTCGAGATCTGCGCCATATGCCATCCGTTCTACACGGGTCGCCAGAAGCTGGTGGACACCGCGGGCCGGGTCGAGCGGTTCCGCCAGAAATGGGGAACCCAGACGGCCGGGAAGTGAGAAGAGCCGGGGTTTCCCCGGCTCTTTCGCCATCCGGGAGCGACGCATGAACTGGGAGTCCCGCATACCTTCGCTGCGACAACGCCACCGCGACCTGACGGACCGCCTCGCGGACCCGGCGGTCCTGGGCGACCGCGACCTGCTCCGCAAGCTCGCGCAGGAGCACGCCGAGCTGGGCCCCATCGTCGAGGCGGCGGACCGGCTGGAGGCCGTGCGTCGGCAGCGGGAGGGCGTCCGCGAGCTCATCGAGTCCGGCGATGACGCCGAGATGGTGGAGCTGGCGGAGAGCGAGGCCGAATCCCTTGCCGCGGCGGAGGAGCGGATCGCGGAGGAGCTGCGGACACTGCTCCTGCCGAAGGACCCGCTGGCGGACCGCGCGGCGGTGGTGGAGGTGCGTGCCGGCACGGGCGGCGACGAGGCCGGCCTCTTCGCGGCGGACCTTTACCGGATGTACACGCGTTTCGCCGATGGCCGCGGCTGGTCCGTCGAACTGGTGGACCTGTCGGAAGGCGAGCGGGGGGCGTACAAGGAAGTCGTCTTCATCGTCCGCGGCCGCAACGCATACGGCGACCTGCGCAGCGAATCCGGCGTGCACCGCGTGCAGCGGGTGCCGGCCACGGAGAGCCAGGGCCGGATCCACACCTCGGCGGCCACGGTGGCGGTGCTGCCTGAGGCGGAGGATGTGGATGTCGAGGTCCGGGATGACGAGATTCGCGTGGATGTCTACCGGTCGTCCGGCCCTGGTGGACAGTCCGTGAACACCACGGACTCGGCGGTGCGGATCACGCACCTGCCCACGGGTCTGGTGGTGACGTGCCAGGACGAGAAGTCGCAGCTGAAGAACAAGGTGAAGGCGCTGAAGGTCCTGCGGAGCCGCCTGCTGGATGCGAAGATCGCGGAACAGGAGTCGGCGCGAGCGCGTGAGCGGAAGACCCAGGTCGGCACGGGCGATCGCTCTGCGAAGATCCGCACGTACAACTACCCGCAGGCCCGGGTGACGGACCACAGGATCGGCCTCACGATGCATCGCCTGCAGGAGATCATGGACGGCGACCTGGACGAGCTGGTGACAGCGCTGAAGCTGGCACGAGAGTCGGAGCAGCTCGAGTCCGCGTCGGCAGCCTGATCCGGCGGCGCGGATTCCCGTCGTGCCCGAGCGTGCACTGGACCTGACCCGCAAGGCCGCGTCCGTCTTCGGTGAGCGCGGCTTCGAGAACCCGCGGCTGGAGGCGGAGCTGCTGCTGGCGGGCGTACTGGGCGTGAAGCGGCTGGACCTGTACCTTCAGCACGAGCGACCGGTTGCCGCGGACGAACTGGAGCGGTACCGCGATTACGTGCGGCGGCGTCTGCGCCGGGAGCCGCTCCAGTACATCCTGGGTACGGCGGCGTTCCGCACGCTCGACCTCGCTGTCGACCCGCGCGTTCTGATCCCGCGGCCCGAGACGGAGGTGCTGGTGGGCGAGGTACTGGCCTGGGCGGCGCGCTGCGGCCGGCACGGCGCGGCCCTGGACGTGGGGACCGGATCGGGAGCGATCGCCCTGAGCCTGGCTGCTGAGGGCAGCTTCGCCGGCGTAATCGCGAGCGATGTCTCGCCTGCCGCCCTGGATGTGGCCCGCGCCAACGCGGCCCGCAATGGCCTCGAGGGGCGCGTGGAGTTCCGGGAAGGATCGTCGCTCGATGTAGTGCGTCCGGGCGAGCGGTTCACGGTCATCGTCTCGAATCCGCCATATGTGGCGGACGGCGAGCGGGGCCTGCTGCCGCCGGAAGTGCGCGACCATGAGCCGTCGGCCGCGCTGTTCGCGGGGCCGGACGGCCTCGCGGTGATCGCGGATCTGGTTCGGCAGGCGCCGCCGGCCCTTGAAGGTGGCGGACTGCTGGCTCTCGAGGTCGGCGTCGGCCAGGCGGACGCGGTGCTGTCCCTGATGGAGGCGGGGGGCTTCGCGGGTGTTCGCATCGTGCCCGACCTGACGGGCCGCCTGCGGGTGGTCCTCGGCGAGCGGGCGGAGAAGAAACAGCAGGAACGGGAGAAGGCGGGATGACGGAAGGCATGCAGGAGCGGGCGCGGGAGCTGGGGCGGCTGCTGGGTCAGAGCGACGAGTACAAGGCGCTGGAGCGTGCGCGCAAGCGCCTGACGGAGGACGCCGAGGCCGTGAGCACCATGAACCGGCTGGACGTGCTGGAGCGGGAGATCGCCGCGGCCCTGCAGAACGCGCAGGATCCACCCGATGCGACCAAGGAGGAGTACGAGCGCCGCTTCCTGGAGCTCCAGGCCACCCCCGTCTACCAGGGGCTGGTCGCCGCGCAGAGCAACTTCGACAAGGTGCTGGCGCGCGTCAACCAGGAAATATCGCACGGCATGGAGGCGGGCGCCCAGTCCCGCATCATCCTGCCGTCCTGATCCGAACATGCCCAGTCTGGAGTCGCTGCGCGGACGCGTCTACGGGGTGATCGATCCACTCATCGACGTCCTGGTGCAGCATCGCGTGCACCCCAACCTCCTCACGACGCTGGGCTTCGTGGCGACCCTGGGCGCGGGCCTGTCCTACCACCAGCACGAGGTGCGCCTGGCCGGGTTCCTCATCCTCGTGGGCGGCTTCTTCGACATCCTCGATGGCCGCGTGGCCCGGGTCTCCGGCCTGGGCAGCAAGTTCGGCGCGTTCTACGACTCCACGCTGGACCGGATCAGCGAGATCGTCGTCTTCATGGGGATCCTCTCCCTGTACAACAGCTACCGTCAGGAGCTGGGTGACGTGGGCATGATCTATCTGGTCATGCTTGCAATGGCGGGGTCCCTCATGATCAGCTATACTCGCGCTCGCGCCGAAGCCCTCGGACTCGACTGCCGCGTCGGCCTGATGCCACGGGCGGAGCGGGTGGTCCTCATCGGCGCCGCCTCGCTCTTTTTCGGCGCGGCGTGGAACGGTATCGTTCTGAAGGGCGTCATCGTGATCCTGGCCGTGCTCACGAACCTGACGGCCTTCCAGCGCATCATCTGGGTCCATCGTCATGCACGGGGAGTTCCGCTCGACGATGGCTGATACACCTGCGTCTGCACTCGAACCCGCAAACGAGACCCTATGAGCATCAACGGTATCAGGCCCGCGCAGGGCAAGCTCGG
>DATHVO010000021.1:0-21465 GCA_035461265.1 Longimicrobiales bacterium | reverse complement strand
GGGCGTGAGGGCCGCCGGACCCGTCGGCGAGTAGCGCCGCAGCAGCACGGACGCGCCCCATGCACCGTCGCGCAGCGGACCGAGCGGCGCCTGCCGCACGAGGACGTTCACCGTGTGCGTCACCAGCTCGAAGCGCTGGTCCACGACCATGCCGGACAGCTCATCGTGGCCGTAGTCCTGCGCAGTGACGTCGACACGCGCCGAGGGGAATGCACCCAACCCCAGATCGAGCTCGGCGCGACCGGCCACCTCCAGCCGCGAGCCGCGCAGGTCAATGGGATCCGCGCCCGGCGGGAACGGCAGTCCGTAGGCGAAGTCGTACGCCCGCACGGCCACCGACCCGCTCCACCCGGGGGCGCTGCGGGACAGGGCTATGGCACCATTCCAGCTCCGCGACGCCGTGTTCCGCAGCCGCCTGCCCAGCACCGGGTCATCGCCGATGCGCATGTCCCCAGCCCACCGGCCACCCGCCCGCGCCATCACCGACCACGTCCCGCCCGCCGGGGCGAGAGCCCGCACCGACATGGCGCCACCCGGGTGCGCGGTCTCCGTCTGCGCCGCGACCGTGATCTGCCGACGCAGTGGCATGTCGCCGGACACATCGCCCGAGATGACGTTGACGACTCCCCCCAGCGCATTGTTGCCGTAAAGCAGCGTCGCCGGGCCTCGCACCACCTCCACGCGCTGCGCCGTCAGCGGATCGATGGTCATACCATGGTCGTCCGCCGAGCCGGCCAGATCCGCCGTCCGCTGGCCGTCCTGCAGAACGAGCACACGGTCCCCCGTCAGCCCCCGGATCACCGGCATCGCCGCCGCAGGGCCCATCGACCGCACCGCGATCCCCGGCTGGTACCGGAGCGTCTGCGCCACGGTACCGCCCAACTCACGCTCCAGCGCCTTTCCCGACAGCTGCGTCGTCGCCTGCGTCACCGCGGCCGGCGACCGGCCCGTGCCGCTCGCCGTCACCTCCACCCCAGGCAGCGTCAACGGCGTCGGCACGAGACGCATGTCAATTCCCGTCACGGCGCCCGACACCACCGAGACCTCCCGGACCGCCGGCGCATACCCGATGAGCGACGCCTCCACACGGTACACGCCCGCGGCCAGATGCCGAAGCTCGAATCGACCGCGCCCGTCCGACGTCGCCTGGCGCATGCCCGGCAGCGCGACGACCTGCGCGTGGGCCACCGGCCGGCCCGCAGAATCCACGACCATGCCCGCAATGCCGCCAGCCTGCCCCCACACCGAGCCCGCCGCACCAGCCATGAACACCAGCCAGACGCTAAGACTCCCCACGACGCGCACCCGCTGCGTCCGTCCCATTCCGCCCTCTCTGTGCCCGTAGAGTTCGCGACTTGACACTCTCCCAACTCCTGTTTTAGGTTAGACTCAAATTATGGGAACGTCAAGGGAATGGCGCCGGGGCGGTCGCGCGGCGGGCCGACGGCATGCGGGACGTGGCGGGACGCTGGTCGCGCTGCTCGCGTGCGTAGTGGTCGCGGGCTGCGGGCGCGGTGCGGAGGGCGACGGCGACGACCGTCTCCGCGTCGTTGCGACGACGGGGATGATCGCGGACGCGGTGGCGCGGATTGGCGGCGGGCGAGTGGCGGTGACGGCGCTGATGGGACCCGGCATCAATCCCCACGGCTACAAGGCGACGGCGGGCGACGTGAGGCGGCTGGCGGGTGCGGACCTGGTGCTGTACAACGGGCTGCATCTCGAGGCGGCGCTCGTCGAGGTACTGGAGGGCATGAGCCGCCGCAAGCGTACGGTGGCGGTGACGGAGCGGATTGATCGGGGCCGGCTGCTGGCGCCGCCGGAATTCGAGGGTGCGTGGGACCCGCACGTCTGGTTCGATGTGGCGCTGTGGACGGAGGCGGTGGGCCGGGTCGCCACGGCCCTGGTGGAGGCCGATCCGGCACACGCCGCGGAGTATCGAGCTGCGGAGGCGGCGTACCTCGCCGACCTGGCCGCGCTGGATTCCTGGGTTCGCCAGCGCATCGACGCGCTGCCCCGGGAGCGGCGCGTCCTGATCACCGCGCACGATGCATTCAATTACTTCGGCCGTGCGTACGGCTTCGAGGTGATGGGTCTGCAGGGGATCAGCACGGCGACGGAGGCGGGCACCGCGGATGTCCAGCGTCTCGCCGGCGCGATCGCCGCGCGCCGCATCCCCGCCGTCTTCGTGGAGACGTCCATCCCGCGCCGGACCATCGAGGCGGTGCAGGCCGCCGTCGCGGCGCGCGGCTTCCGCGTGGAGATCGGGCCGGCGCTGTTCTCGGACGCGCTGGGCGACGCGGGCACGCCGGAGGGCACGTACATCGGGATGGTGCGGCACAACGTCGAAGCCATTGTGGCAGCGCTTTCGGAGCGGGGGCGAGCTTGAACGAGCCGGATCGGATTGCCATCGAGGTCAATGACCTGACGGTGGCATATCGTGAGCAGCCGGTGCTGTGGGACATCGACCTGGCGGTACCGGCGGGCGTACTCATGGCCATCGTGGGGCCGAACGGCGCGGGCAAGACGACTCTCATCAAGGCGATCCTCGGTCTGCTGAAGCCCGCGGCCGGCCGGGTCCTGATCCATGGCCGGCCCTACCGCGAGCAGCGGCAGCTGGTGGCGTACGTGCCGCAGCGTGGCTCCGTGGACTGGGACTTCCCGACATCCGTGCTGGATGTGGTGCAGATGGGCCGGTACGGCGCACTGGGCTGGGTGCGTCGAGCGGGCCGGCGGGAGCGGGAGCAGGCCATGGCGGCGTTGGAGCAGGTGGGGATGGCGGACCTGGCCCACCGCCAGATCAGCCAGCTTTCCGGCGGTCAGCAGCAGCGCGTGTTCCTGGCGCGTGCCCTGGTGCAGGATGCCCGGGTTTACCTGATGGATGAGCCGTTCCAGGGCGTGGACGCGACCACGGAGCGGGCCATTGTCACGGTGCTGCAGTCGCTCCGCGCGGCTGGCGATACGGTGGTTGCGGTGCACCACGCACTCCAGACGGTCCCGGAGTACTTCGACTGGGTCACGCTGCTGAACGTACGCAGGATCGCGGCGGGCCCCGTGGCGGACGTGTTCACGGATGAGAACCTGCGCGTGACGTATGGCGGCCGCGTCCCGTTCCACGGTGCGGCGTCGCCGCAGCGGGACACGCCGCCCCACGGCCGGCCCGCCGCCACGGGCGGACGGTAGCGGCGGCGGCGTCATGGACCTGCTGCGGGATCTCTTCTTCGACTACACGCTGCGCACCGTCGCGCTGGGTGCCGCCTCGCTGGGCATCGTCGCGGGGGCGCTGGGCACGTTCGCCGTGCTCCGCCGGCAGAGTCTCCTGGGTGATGCGATCTCCCACGCGGCTCTACCCGGCATCGTGCTGGCGTTCATGCTGACGGGTACACGCAGCACACTGGTGCTGGTGCTGGGTGCCGCGCTGGCGGGCTGGCTCGGCACGCTCGTCATCATGATGATCGTGCGGCACAGCCGCCTGCCCGAGGACAGCGCGCTGGGCATCGTGCTCTCGGTCTTCTTCGGCGTCGGGCTCGTGCTTCTGACGTTCGTGCAGCGTAAGCCGACGGCCTCGCAGGCGGGGCTCGAGACGTTCCTCTTTGGCCAGGCGGCGACGATGATGGAGCGGGATGTCGCGGTCATCGCGGGTCTTGGCTCCGCGGCGCTCCTGGTGGTGGCCGTCTTCTGGAAGGAGTTCAAGCTGCTGAGCTTCGACCCCGAGTACGGCGCATCCCTGGGAATCCCCATGCGGGCCATCGACGTGCTGATCACGACGTTCCTCGTCATCGCCATCGTCATAGGGCTCCAGACCGTGGGCGTGGTGCTGATGAGCGCCATGGTCATCGCGCCGGCGGCAGCGGCCCGGCAGTGGACGAACTCGCTGGGCGTGATGGTGGTGCTGGCCGCGGCGTTCGGCGCCGTGGCCGGCGTAAGCGGCACACTGCTCAGCGGAACCGCAGCGCACATCCCGACGGGTCCGACCATCGTGCTGTCGGCGACGGTCATTGTGCTCATCTCCATGGCCTTCGCGCCGGAACGCGGCCTGGTCGCGGCAGCGATTCAGCGGCGACGGCAGCGGCAGCGAATCCGGACGGGCGCCGTACTCGCAGACCTGTACGCGCTGGCCGGCCACCACACGACGGAGCACGCCCACGACATCACGGTTCTCGAGGCGATGCGGGCGGGACGCACGGACGTCCGCCGGACGCTGGACATTCTGGAGGACCGGGGCCTGGCCCGGCGGGACGCCGGCGGCGGCTGGCTCATCACGGGAGCGGGCCGGGCCGAGGTGGAGCGAGGCGGGACCGGAGGCGGGAGCGGGAGCGGGAGCGGGAACGGGAGCGGGAGCGGGAACGGGAACGGGAGCGGGAGCGGGAACGGGGGCGGGAACGGGGGCGGGAACGGGGGCGGGGGCGGGGGCGCGCCATGAACATCGCGCTGGAGATCCAGCTGGTGGCCGTGGTCGTCGCGGTGGCGTGCTCGCTGCCTGGCGTCTTCCTGGTGCTGCGGCGCATGGCGCTCATGAGCGACGCCATCACGCACACCGTACTCCTGGGCATTGTCCTGGCCTTCTTCCTCACGCACAACATCGCGTCGCCGCTTCTGGTCCTCGGCGCGGCGGCCATGGGCGTCATCACCGTGGCGCTGGTGGAGCTTCTGCTTAAGACACGTCTGGTCCGGGAGGACGCGTCCATCGGGCTCGTCTTCCCCGCCCTGTTCAGCATTGCCGTGATCCTCATCTCGCGCTACGCCGGGAGCGTCCACCTCGACACGGACGCCGTCCTGCTGGGCGAGATCGCATTCGCGCCGTTCCGCCGGCTGGAGATCGGCGGCATGGACCTCGGCCCGCGGACGCTCTGGCTCATGGGCGGCGTGCTGCTCCTCAACGCCCTCCTCATCACGCTGCTCTACAAGGAGCTGAAGCTATCGACATTCGACCCGGGGCTGGCGGCGGCGCTGGGCTTCTCCCCCGCACTGCTGCATTACGGGTTCATGACGATGGTATCCATCACGGCCGTGGGCGCCTTCGATGCCGTGGGCTCGATCCTGGTTGTTGCGCTCATGATCGCGCCACCCGCCACGGCGTACCTGCTGTCGGACAGCCTGCCCCGCGTGCTGCTGCTGAGCGTGCTCACCGCCACGGTCGCCGCCCTGGCCGGCTTCTGGACTGCATGGCACATCGACGCATCCATTGCAGGGTGCATGGCTGCGTGGGGCGGCATCCTGTTCATGGCGGCGTTTCTCCTAGCGCCGGAGCGCGGCATCGTGCCTGTCGCGCGGCGCCGGGAGCGGCAGCGCTGGGAGTTCGCCCGCCTCATGCTCGCCATCCACCTGCTCCATCACGAGGGCGCGCCGGACTCGGCCAGCGAGAGCCACGAGACGCACCTGGGCGAGCACCTGAGGTGGCAGCCCGCCTTCGCGAGGCGCGTGGTGCGGGAGGCGGAGGAGGCGGCGCTGCTGACGCGGCGGGATGACGGCCGGCTCATCCTGACGCCGGAGGGACGCGCGACGGCGCAGGGGGCGATGGTTGGGTAGAACGGGAACGGGAACGGGAACGGGAGCGGGAACGGGAGCGGGAACGGGAGCGGGAGCGGGAGCGGGAACGGGAACGGGAACGGGAGCGGGAGCGGGAGCGGGGTGGCCGCTCTCACGGCGCTGCTCCTGGACCTCGACCGGGCCACCGTGACCGACGGCCCTGCTTCGGGCCGTGCCCGGGACCGGATGCTCGACCGCCTGCACCGCTCCCGCCGGAAGATCGAGTCCGCTACGGGCCGTCGCGCCGGCGCGGCGGAGCTTGCGGCGTTGGACGCGGCGCTGGCCGGCGGGGTGCCGGCGTGACGGCGCGGCTGGACATCCCGGTACCGCGGGAGATCGCCATCGTGATGCTCAGCGCCCTGGGCGATGCAGTGCACGTCCTGCCCGTGGTGAACGCACTGAAGCGGGCGTGGCCCGGCTCGCGCATCACGTGGATCATCCAGCCGGTGCCCCACGCCCTGGTGGCGGGCCACGAGAACGTGGACGAGTTCATCGTATTCCGCCGCCGCCGCGGCGCGCAGGGACTGAAGTCGTTCAGGGACATCTCGGGTGCGCTGCGCGGCCGCCGCTTCGACCTTCTGCTCAACCTGCAGGTCTACATGAAGGCGGGCATCATCACGGCCATGGCCCGTGCCGACGTGAAGCTGGGCTTCGACCGCCGGCGGGCGCGGGACATGAACTGGCTATTCACCACGCACCGCGTCCCGGCCCGGCCAGCCGGCCACGTGCAGGACCAGTACTTCGAGTTTCTGGAGCACCTCGGCATCGATCCGGTGCCCGTGGAGTGGCGCCTCGGCCCGGACGAGGCGGAGCGCGCAGCACAGCGCGAGCACTTCGGCCGGCTGGGCCGACCGGCCTGCGGCCTCGTCGTGGGCACCAGCAAGCCCGCGAAGAACTGGTCGCCGGAGCGGTACGCCCGGCTGGCGGAGGCGCTGGAGTCGGACTACGGCATGAAGCTGCTGCTGCTCGGCGGGCCGTCGCAGGTGGAGCGTGCGGCGGCCGACCGGATCCTCGCGGCGAGCGGCGCCCGCGTCGTCGACGCCCTGGCGGACGATGTGCGGCGTCTGCTATGGCTCGTGGACGGCTGCGATCTCATCATCAGTCCGGACACCGGCCCGCTCCACCTGGCCCGGGCGCTGGACCGCCCGCTGGTGGGCCTGTACGGCTACACGAACCCGAAGCGGTATGGCCCGTACGGCCGCCCGGAGCAGGTGGTGGACGGGTACGCGAGGCACGAGGGCGAGGACTACCCTCTCGGCACGGAGTACCGGCCCGACGGCATGGACCGGATCACGGTGGACATGGTGCTGGCGGGCGTGGACCGCGTGCTGCGCGACGCCGGGCGCTCGGCGGGGTAGAAGCCCGGAGCGGTCTTACGGAACGGAGTCGTATGCCGACCAGGCGCATTCTCTGGATCGATGACGAGGTGGAGCTCTTCGAGCCGCACCTGCTTTTCCTGCGGCAGCGCGGCTACGAAGTGGACACCACGACGAACGGCGATGACGCCCTGGAGCTGATGCGCGGCCAGACGTACGACCTCGTGCTGCTGGACGAGCAGATGCCGGGGCGGCGGGGCCTCGACGTGCTGGGCGAGCTGCGGCGGGAGGAGCCCCACGCCCGCATCGTGATGGTGACGAAGTCCGAGGAGGACCGCACCCTCGTGGAGGCCATTGGCCGGCGCGTGGACGACTACGTCGTGAAGCCGACGACGCCCCGCCAGATCCTCTCCGTGGTGACGCGCCTGCTGGAGGGCCGGCAGCTCCAGCAGCAGCGGGCGGCGCAGGACTTCGCCGCCCGCTTCCCGCAGCTCGAGCGGATGCGTGACGAGGCGGAGACGTGGGAGCACTTCTTCGCGGTCTACGACGAGCTGGTGGCGTGGGACCTCCGTCTCCACCAGGCGGGCGAGCGAGGCCTGGCCGATTCCGTGCAGGCACTGCTGGGCGAGCTCCGGCGGAAGTTCGGACAGCACGTCGTGCGCAACTACGGCGACTGGGCGAAGGGCAGCCGTCGCGGGCCGCCGCTCTCCACCGACGTCGTGAGCCGCTGGGTGGTGCCGCGCCTCGAGCCCGGCCGGCCCCTCCTCTTCGTGGTCATCGACTGCATGCGGCTGGACCAGTGGCGGGCACTGCGACCGCTGCTCGGCCGGGACTTCGACATCGAGGAGTCGCTCTACTCGAGCATCCTGCCCACCGCCACGCCGTACTCGCGCAATGCCATCTTCAGCGGGCAGTTCCCGGACGAGATCGCCGCGACGCGTCCGGACTGGTGGGCCGTCGATGAAGGCAGCCTCAACGCCTTCGAGGATGACCTGCTGCGTGACCAGCTCAGACGGCTGACGGGGCGGCCCGTACCCGTACACTACGAGAAGGTGTTCACCGACGAGGGCGGCGACGACCTGGTGGCGCGGGTGCGGGGTGCGCTGCGGGGCGAGGGGGTAGTGGCCGTCGTGTTCAACTTCGTCGATCTGCTCACGCACGGCCGGAGCGAGTCCGCCATCCTCATGGAGGTTGCGCGGGACGCCGAGGCGCTGCGCTCGCTGACGACGCAGTGGTTCGAGCGGTCGTCCGCGCGACGGGTGCTGCGGGAGGCCGTGGCCGCCGGCGCGACCACCGTACTCACCACGGACCACGGGTCCATCCTCTGCGAACGGCCGCTAACCGTGTATGCCCGGCGCGACGCCACCAGCAACCTGCGCTACAAGTTCGGGCTCGACCTCCGGGCGGAAGACCCCGCGGGCGTCTTCTCCGTGAACGACGAGTCATTGTTGAGGTTCCCGCCGGGCCGGCTCGCCATGAACTACGTCTTCGCGCTGGACGACTGCTTCTTCGTCTATCCCACGAAGCTGCGGGAGTACCAGGCCCGCTATCGCGGGTCGTTCCTCCACGGCGGCGTCAGCACCGAGGAGATGGTGCTGCCCGTGGCCACGCTGCGGCCGCGCCGCGGGGGACGCCGCCCATGATGCGCCAGTACATCCGGGTCCTGCGCTATCTCGGGCCCTACCGCATGCTGCTGGCCGGCGCCCTCCTCTCGTCCCTCATGTTCGCCGCGCTGGACACGTTCAGCTTCGTCATGATCTTCCCGTTCCTCGAGACGCTGTTCCGGGGCGGGCCGGTGAACCTGCATGGTGCCGGCAGCGAGATCGGCTGGGTCCTCGACCGTACCATCGGCCGGCTGCTCGCGCCGGATGCCTCGCCCATGCAGGCCATCACGGTGCTCAGCCTGGCCGTGTTCGCCGTCTACATGCTGAAGAACGTCTTCGACTACCTCCAGCAGTACCTCGTCGTCACGCTGGAGCAGTCGGTGACGCGGGACCTGCGCATGCGGGTGTACGACCACCTGCTGGAGCTGGACCTGCGCTTTTACGGCCGGACACGCGCGGGGCAGATCATCAACCGGCTGACCAGCGACACGGACCTGCTGCGGACGCTGGTGACGAAGAACGTATCGTCGTTCGTGACGTCGTCCCTCCAGATCCTCGTGGCCATCGCGGCGTTGCTCCTGATCTCGTGGCGGCTGACGCTCATCGCCCTCGTGGTGATCCCGCTCACGTTCGTCATCTGGCGCAAGCTGCTGGCACCGCTGCGCCGGGGAGACCGGCGTGTGCTGGAGATGGGGGGCGAGGTGACGTCGCACCTGCAGGAGACGGTATCCGGTGTACGGCAGGTGAAGGCGGCGGCGGCGGAGCCGTTCGAGAGCAGCCGGTTCCGGGAGCTCACGGGACGGTACTTCCGGGCGGTGGTCCGCACCGAGCGGATCCGGGCACTGGCGAGCCCGCTGAGCGAGACCATGGGAGCCATGGGCACGGTCCTGCTCCTGTGGTACGGCGGGCGGATGGTCCTGGTGGAGCAGGCACTGGCGCCCGGCGCGTTCCTGCTCTTCCTCGCGCTGAGCCTGAAGCTGTACCAGCCGGCGAAGTGGCTGTCGAAGTTCCCGTCCCTGGTGCAGCCGGGCCTGTCCGCGGCCGACCGCATCTTCGAGTTCCTGGACACGCCGGTGGAGATGGTCGAAGACGCGGGGCTGCGTCCCTTCGATGGGTTCCGCGATTCCATCCGGTTCGAGGGCGTCGGCTTCGGCTACGTGGCGGGGGAGCCGGTCCTGCGCGACATCGATCTGCGTGTGCTGCCGGGAGAAGTTGTGGCGCTGGTGGGTCCGAGCGGCGGGGGCAAGAGCACACTGGTGGACCTGGTGGCCCGCTTCTACGACCCCACGCACGGACGGATCCTCGTGGACGGCGTGGACATGCGGGAGATCAGCCCGCGCTCCCTCCGTCGGCGCCTGGGCATCGTCACGCAGGAGACCGTGCTTTTCCACGACACCGTCCGGTCGAACATCGCCTACGCCCTGCCCGACTCGACGGACGAGGCTGTGGAGCGGGCGGCACGGGCGGCGAACGCACACGACTTCATCATGCAGCTCCCGGCGGGCTATGAAACGCTGCTGGGCGAGAGGGGGACCCGGCTGTCCGGCGGACAGCGCCAGCGCATCGCCATCGCACGGGCCATCCTCCGGGACCCGCCCGTCCTGATCTTCGACGAGGCGACCTCCGCACTGGACTCGGAGTCGGAGCGGCTGGTGCAGGACGCCATCGAGCACCTCCTCAAGGGCCGCACCGTCTTCGTCATCGCGCACCGCCTTTCCACCATCCTGAACGCCGACCAGATCCTGGTCATGGACGCCGGACGCATCGTCCAGCGCGGGAACCACGAGGAGCTCCTGGCCGACGGCGGCCTGTACGGCCGGCTGTACCGGCTCCAGTTCCAGCAGCCCCATGGCGCCGCGGCCGCCCACGCCGCGGACCCCGCCCTCGAACAGGCGGGCCTGGCCCGGGAATGACGGCCGCACCGCGCCACGCCTGCATCATCCTCCTGACGGGCCTCGGCGACGTCGTCCACGGGCTGCCCGTGGTGAACGCCATGAAGCGCGCCTGGCCGGCCACCCGGATCACGTGGGTGGTGGAACCCATGCCTGCGGGGATCCTCGACCCGCACCCCGCCGTGGACCAGGTCATTGTCTACGAGAAGCGGAAGGGCGCCCGGGGCGTCGCCGACCTGCGGCGACGCATGGCCCGCGAGCAGTTCGACCTCGCCATCAACCTCAACATCTACTTCAAGAGCATCTGGCCGCTCCTCTTCTCGCGCGCGTCCCGCCGCTGGACCTTCGGCCGGGACCGCGCCCGGGACGGCGTGTGGCTCGCCGGCAACCGCCACCTCCCGCCCCGGCCCCGCCGCCACACCCAGGACATGTTCCTCGAGTTCGCCAATGCCCTGGGCATCGACCCGCTGCCACTGGAGTGGCGACTGATGGCAACCGAGGCGGAGCGGGCGGAGCAGCGCCGCTTCCTGGACATGCTGGACGGCCGGCCCGCGGTGGCCCTGGTGCCGGCATCCGCCAACACGAACAAGGACTGGCCCGCCGAGCGGTACGTGGCCGTTGCCGACGCCATCGAGGGCGACATGGGAGCCCGGTGCGTCCTCGTGGGAGGGCCCGGCGAGCGGGAGACGCGGGCCGCACGCACCATCGCCAGCGGCGCCGCCCGGGAGCCCGTCTGGATGATGGGCGACGGCGTCCGGCGCCTCACCTGGATCCTCGAGGCCTGCGCCGCCGTCGTGGCACCGGACACGGGCCCGCTCCACATCGCACGGGCCATGGGCACGCCGGTGGTGGGTCTCTTCGGGCACACCAATCCGTGGCGCGTGGGTCCGTACCAGGCCTGGGACGACCTGTGGGTGGACGCCTACACCGAGCCAGGCGCCCCGCCCGATCCTTCCGACGCCACTCCGAAGGACGGACGGATGGAGAGGATCCGGCCGGAGGATGTCATCACGAGGGTCGAACGGGCCCTACGCCTCGCCGGGCACGCCCGCCGGACCGGAAGCAGCCGGACCACCGGGAGGGCACCGTGACGAAAGACCCGGTACGCATCAAGCACCGCGTCGAGTTCGCCGCGTTCCGGGCCGCCCTGGCCATGGGGGGGCTCCTGACCGACGAGCAGGCGGCGGGCGCCGGCGCCCGCCTCGGCCTTGCCGGCTACCGCCTCGGCATCAAACGCAACGTGGTGGACGCCAACCTGCGCATCGCCTTCCCCGACGCCGGTGACGACTGGATCCGGGAGACCGCGCGGGAGTCCTACGCCCACCTCGGGCGGGAGACCATGATGATGCTCAGGCTCTCGTCCACTTCACGGGAGCAGGTCCTCGAGCGCACCAGCATCAGCGGGGAAGAGCCCGCCCGCGACGCCTACCGCAGCGGCCGGGGCCTGGTCGTCGGGGCGGGGCACCTGGGGAACTGGGAGATCGGCGCGGCCGCTGCGGCCGCACGGGGCTACGCCATCGACGTCATCGCCAAGCGCGCCGCCAACCCGCTCTTCTATGACCGGATCATGAAGGCACGGCAGCGCCTCGGCATCGGCGTCATCGACTTCCAGTTCGCCACCCGTCACACCATGCGGGCCCTCCGGGACGGCCGGGTCGTCGTCTTCGCCGCCGACCAGCACGCCGGCCGCGCCGGCATATGGGTGCCGTTCTTCGGCCGGCCCGCGTCGACCTACAGGGGACCCGCCCTCATGGCCCTCCGCAGCGGCGCCCCCATGTTCCTCTCCATCCCCCTCCGGCGCCCGGACGGAACATATGACGTGGAGATGGTGCCCATCGACACGACGCGGACGGGGGACATGGATGCCGACGTCCAGCGCGTGACGGCGGAGTTCACCCTCCGCCTGGAGGAGGCGGTGCGGGCGAACCCGGGGCAGTACCTGTGGCACCACCGCCGCTGGCGGAGGCCGCCGGGGCGGCAGCCGGAACAGCAGGTCGACGGCGAGGTATAGGATGGGCCGTGCTGTGTCCGGTGCGGGACGCGGGCCGGCCGTACGGATCCCTGGCGGGATCGCGGACAGGGGACACAAGGGCAAAATTTGATATACATCTGCATACCCACCCACAACGAACAGCAGACCGTCGGCGTCGTCCTGTGGAAGCTCAGGCAGGTTCTGACGGATTTCCACCGGGACTACCAGCTCCTGGTGGCGGACGATGCGTCGACGGACCGGACGACGGAGGTCCTGGAGCCGTACACGCGGGTGCTCCCGCTGACGGTGATCCGGAGCGACCAGCGACAGGGTTACGCGGCGAGTCTCGAGATGCTGCTGCGTGAGGCGGTCCGTCGCTCCGAGTATCCGAAGCGGGACGTCATCGTGACGCTCCAGGCGGACTTCTCCGAGGAGCCGGACGACGTCGTCGGGCTCATCAAGCGGATGGAAGCCGGTGCCGACCTGGCGGTGGGGATCAAGGTGTCGAGCGCGAAGGAGTCCCGGGTCCGGCGCCTCGCCAGGTCCCTGTCCAGCTTCTTCGCGCGGAAGCACGTGTGGCCGGAGGGGGTGGTGACGCCATTCGACGGCTACCGCGCGTATCGTCTGCACGCGGTGAAGCGGGCAATGGAGGAGCGGGAGGGGAAGCGCCTGCTCCGGTACGATGGCTGGGCCGGTCACGCGCAGCTGCTGCGGGCGGTGCTGCCGCACGCCCGTCGCATCGACACGCTGAACGTGGAGGATCGGCCGGACCGGCTGCAGCGCCCGCGGCGGGAGCGTCCCTTCGCATCGGCGTGGCAGGTCCGGGCCATGGCGGCGGGAGCGGAGCCGTCCGGGCTGGCGAGCGTCGAGGATCTGGACCGCATCGCTGCCACTGCGAGCCGGAGCCGGGACCGTTTCGCCGCTGGAGTCGTCGAAGGCGCGGCACAGCCCCGGGGTAATGGTGGCGGCCGCCGGACGAGCCAGGCGCGGACGGGCGGCGGCACACGGGTGGCGCGTTCGGGCGAGTCCGCCCCGTCGTCCCAGTCCGGCCGGAGCGGCACGGGGACGCGGTCCGCCCGCGGCAGCCGGGCGGCGGCGTCAGCCCGCAGCGGGTCGGAGGAACGCAGCGGGTCGGAGGAACGCAGCGGGCCGGAGGAGCGTAATCGGTCGGAGGAGCGCGGTCGGCGGGATCGCTCGCCGCGGCCACCGAAGGCCGATCCACAGGGAGTGCCCGCCGCGACGACGGCAGAGGCGGCCGAGGCGCAGCCGAAGAAGCGCAGGCGGCGGCGGAGCCGGGGGAAGTCCCGCGAGGGCGCGGCACCGGTGGCCGGCGGCGAGACGTCGGTGGAAGTCGAGGCGCAGGCGGAGGCAGCGGACATGGACATGGCCGCTGCGGCGCCGGCAGGGACGGGCGAGCCGGCCGGGGACGGGAACGGCGACGACGACACGGGCGCGCCGGAGCGACGCCGGAGGCGGCGCGGCGGTCGTCGTGGCGGGCGCGGCCGACGCCGCGGCCCCCGGGCGGAAGGCGCCGAGGGCAGTGACGGCGGAGAGGGCGGAGAGGGCGGAGAGGGCGGCGACGCCGGCGACGCCGGCGACGGCGCCGGCGCGGACGCCCCCCCTGCGTCTGGACCGGAGCGGGCATCCGTGGGTGGCGCAGGAGCCGGGCAGGACACCACGCCGGCGGCATCAGGCGAACGGGATTGAGGTGGCATCGATGAAGTGGACGGCGACAGCGGCGGCAGCACTGGTGCTCGGCCTGGCCGTGGCGGTGCAGGCGCAGGACCGGGGCAGCGACGCGCCGGCGACGGAACCGTCCGTGGCCGCGGTCCCCTTCGGCCCCGGCGAGAGGGTCGTGTACCGGGTCACGTACGGCGTCCTGGGCAAGCGGGGCGAGGCGTCGTCCGAGGTGCTGGACGTGGTGGACGTGAGGGGCCGGCCGGCATACCACATCAATTTCCGGCTCCGCGGCGGCGTGCTGGGCATGAACGTTAACGACGTGCAGGAGTCGTGGCTGGACGTCGGCAAGCTCTACTCGCACCGGTTCCGCCAGGACCTGCACCAGGTCCGGTACGAGCGCCTCCGCACGCTGGACTTCTACCCGGCGGAAGGGCTGTGGCGCCGGCAGGAGAAGGACGAATCGGGTCCCCTGGCCTCCGACCTGCCGCTGGACGACGTGTCCTTCCTGTACTGGTCGAGGACGCTGCCGCTGGAGGTGGGGCGGACGTACGAGTTCCGGCGGTACTTCAAGGACGAGGGCAACCCGGTGATCATCCGTGTGGTGCGCCGGGAGACGGTGAAGGTCCCGGCGGGCACGTTCAACACCATCGTGGTGAAGCCCATCATCCGGACGAGCGGTCTGTTCAGCGAAGGCGGCGAGGCGGAAGTGTACTACACGGACGACGACCGCCGCATGATCGTCATGGTGAAGACGAAGTTCTCCATCGCGCACATGACGATGCAGCTCGAGTCGTACCGATCCGGTACGCAGCTCGCGGCCGCGGCGGCCACGCGTCCGTGAGCGGGGACGGCGAATCGCCATCGTCGCCGGGCGGCGGGGCGGGCGCGGATGCCATCGATCCAGCGCGAATCCGGACGGTGCCCCTGTCGCGTCGCGTGAACAAGGTCAGCGCCAGCGAGTTCGCCCGGCCGCCGGCGTCCGAGCACGACTTCGGCGCATTCCTCGACTCCCTGCCGCACATCCTCGAAGCGCGGAGCTTCCTCTCCGTGGTGGACGCGCTGGCCGACGCGGCGCTCAACCGGCGGGCAGTGGTGTGCATGCTGGGCGGGCACGTCGTGAAGACGGGCCTCGCGCCCGTCCTCATCGACCTCGCCCGCCGCGGCGTCATCACCCACTTCGCGTCCAACGGCGCGGCCGTCATCCACGACTACGAGGTGGCGCGCTGGGGCGGCACGAGTGAGGACGTCGAGGCGGGGCTGGCCAACGGGACGTTCGGCATGGCGGAGGAGACGGGCCGGGAGATGAACGAGGCCATCTGCCGGGGCCACGCCGGGAGCCAGGGCCTCGGCGAGTGCCTGGCCGATGCCCTCGCCGGCGCGGAGTCGCTGGCCTACCCTGAGCTGTCACTGCTCCTCGCGGCGCGGGAACTGGGCATCGGCTTCACGGTGCATGCGGCGCTCGGCGCGGAGATCACCCACCAGCACCCGGCGGCGGATGGCGCCGCCATCGGCGCGACGAGCCTGACGGACTTCCGCCGCCTGGCAGGCCACCTCCGGAACCTCGAGGACGGCGTCGTGCTGAACATCGGCTCCGCCGTCATCATGCCCGAAGTCTTCCTCAAGGCGCTCACCGTATGCCGCAACGTGCATGACGGTGTGCCCGGGCGCTTCGTTTCCGCGGACTTCGACATGATCCGCCATTACCGGCCCAGGGTCAACGTGGTGGAGCGGCCGACGCGGACGGGCGGCGGGCGCGGCTACCAGATCACGGGCCACCACGAGATCATGATCCCGCTGCTGGCCTGGGCCGTGGCGCAGCGGCTGGAACGCCGCGCATGACCGCCTGGGAAGCACTCATTCTTGGTGTGGTCCAGGGCCTGACGGAGTTCTTCCCCGTCTCGAGTTCCGGCCACCTCGTCATGACGGGCGCGGTGCTGGGCCTGGAAGTCCCGGGCATCCTCTTCGAGATCGCCGTCCACGTGGCGACGCTCCTGTCCGTACTCGTCGTCTACCGCGCCCGCATCTGGCAGCTCGCGCTGGGGTGCATCGGCCGCGGTGAGTCGAACACCTGGCCCTACGTCCTGAAGATCGCCCTGGCGACCGTCCCCGCCGTCATCATCGGCTTCACGATGAAGGACTGGTTCGAGGCGCGCTTCGACGATCCCGTCTTTGCCGGCACAATGATCCTCGTCACGGGCAGCTTCGTGTGGAGCAGCCGGTGGGTGAACCAGCCGCGGCGCGCCTGGCCGGTGGACTGGCTGCCCATCCTCGTCGCGGCGGCCATCGCCCTCGCCGCAGGCACGTTGGTGCCGTTCGTCGCGGTCCTCGGCGCGGAGGCGCTCCTCTTCGGGCTGGGCCGCCTCACGGCGCCGCGGGAGTGGCACCAGGAGCCGTCGTGGAGCAGCGCGCTCCTCATGGGCATCGCCCAGGCCGCCGCGATCCTGCCGGGGATCTCGCGGTCCGGAAGCACGGTCCTCACCGGGATGTGGCGTCGAATCGACCCGGTGAAGGCTGCGGAGTTCTCGTTCCTGATGTCCATCCCCGCCATCGCCGGCGCGGCGGTGCTGAGCATTCCGGATGTGGGTGAGCACGGAGCGGCCATCGGGATGATGCCCATGCTGGTGGGCGCGGTCGCGGCGGGCGTGAGCGGGATTCTGGCCATCCGCCTGTTCGTGGTGCTCCTCAGGCGGCAGAACTTCCACGCGTTCTCGTACTACTGCTGGGCCGTGGCGGCGCTGTTCCTCGTGTACATGCGCTGATTTCGCTGCGGCTCGGCGGCCAGCCGGGCCGGCGGCTGCGGCAGCGGTATGCGCAGCAGCTGCCGCTGGGTCAGGTCGAGGGCGAAGAGGAAACTGCCATCCACCGCCAGTCCGTAGAACCGCGCGCCCGGACTGCGGTAGACCTCCTGGCGGCCGCCCTGCCCGTCCATGTGCAGGACCCGGCCCTGCCCGCCCCGCTCCGCCGCCAGCACGCCACCCTCCGCCGTCGTGGCAATCGCCACCAGCCGGCCGGGGCCGAAGCCGGTCTCCAGCGTACGCCGGGCGCCGTCCGCGGCGATGCGCAGGATGTCACCCGCATACGTCGCGGCGTAGACGCTGCCCTCCGCGTCCGTCGCGATCTGGTAGATGTTCGCGCCGACGCTCATCCACGGATGCACGTCGCCGTCCCGCGTGACCCGCGTGATGTCGCCGTTCCACTTCGCCACCGCGATGCTGCCGTCGGGGAGGACGGCGGCGCCGTAGGCGGGCTCGACGCCTACGTCCGCCGCGACGATGGCCGCGGACCCGTCGGACCGCACCTCGTAGAGGAAGTTGCGGTCGCGGGCGCGGGCGAGGACGAACGTGGCGCCGTCCCGCGGGTCCACGATGGGTGAGTAGAGCGCGTCGGCGGCGAGCCGCGTCAGCGTCTGGGGGTGGGTGGAGCCCTCCCGCAGCTGCAGCACACGGGGTCGGGGGCGCAGGCCGAGGGGGTCCCAGCCGTAGCTCGCCTTGAGGATCCGTCCGCCGTGCACGGCGACGCCCCAGCTCCACGGCAGCTCCGTCGCCACCACCTGGCCCACGCCGGGTGACGCGATGTAGAACGTCACCGGAATCTCCGCCAGCACGCGCCCGGCGCCCGCGATGCGGATGGTATCCGTGTACGTTCCCGCCACGAGGCGTCCCGGCGCCGCCCGGAGTGACAGGACGTCGCCGGTCCGCTCGATGCGCAGCCAGCGCGCCCGGTGCTCCGACTCCCAGTCGAAATCCGCGCCGCCGGCCCGCCGGATCTCCACGGTCTGCCGTACGGGGGCGCCGCCGGCCAGGGCCGTCATGCGGAGGGACCCCGGCTCCGGCAGGAGCGCCGGGTCCGACGCGCCGGTGACGACGTGGGCGCGAACCCGGACGTCATCCTCGACTTCGATGCCCGTCAGCTGGATGCCGCCGCCCATGTGGCTGCGGAACCAGCTGCGGCCGGTGGTCCCGGGGAACGGGTCCCCGGCGTCCGCGCGGCGGCCGCGACCCAGGTCGTTGCGGCCGTCCGCCTGGACGAGAGCCACTGCCGAACGCCGCTCGTCCGTGTTCCACGCGCCCAGCTCCGCCCGCTCCGGGTCCACATGCCAGATGAGCAGGCCGGCGCCCGCCAGGAACCGGTCGGAGCCCTTCCTCTGGCGGTTCTCCAGCAGCAGGTACTCGCCGTCGCGGCCGTCGAACCGGTAGACCGTCCGGCTCCGCTGCACCGGCTCCAGCATGAGCGTCGAGTCGGTGCGCGTGAGCCACTCGACCCTCACCCAGCCGAGCTGCTCCTTGCTCCACGCGCCGGGGTGTGCCGGCGAGTGGTGCTCCGCGTGGCTGCCCGTCCCCATGAGACCCCACGCGCCGATCCCCGCCGACGAACCGTCGTAGTCGTACAGGTCGGGCAGACCGAGGGCGTGACCCGTCTCGTGGGCCAGGACGCCGATGGTCATGGGCTCGCAGGTGCGGCTGTCCAGCGCCGGCAGGATGACGTAGTCGGCGATCCGGATGGGCTCGCCGTCCGCACCCATGCTGCTCGTCTCGAACGGCGGCATCGCCGCACGATGCGGCCAGATGGCGCCCGCACGACCATCGCCCGGGCAGGGCATCGCGTACACGATGGCCACGAAATCCACGAACCCGTCGTCGTCGCCGGAGTTCGGGATGCCGTCCGGACCGTCGTTGTCGAACTGCGAGAAGTCGAACAGGCTGTCCGCTGCGGCGAGAACTTCCCGCCTCATCTCAACCACCCGCCCGAAGCTCGACCAGCCATAGTGCTCCGCCGGCAGGTAGTACTGCGCAGGCCGGCCAAGCGTCACCCACGGCAGCACCTTCCCCTCCACCTCCAGCAGCCCGCCCGACACCTCCCGCCAGTAGTCGCCGAGGGAGACGGTGTCGCCCTGACTGGACCCGAACAGGCGACGCTCGAGGTATTCGTGATGGAAAGGGACCGGAGCGTCCGCGTAACGAACAGGGATCACCGGGATCCGGAGGCGGCCGGTGAGTGCCGCGCCCGCCGCCGCCAGCGACTCCGGCGCCACGCCGTCCAGTCCGCCCGCCGCGTGCAGCACTTCCCGCCGCTGCCGTACGGATTCAACCTTGGCCAGCCACGCCCGACTGAACTCGAGGGGCAGGACCGGACGCGCGTCGGACAGGCCCATGATCGCCGCGGGGGGCGCAACGTGCATTCCCCACGGCGCAGGGATCTGAGCCGGCTGCTGCCCGACAGCGGCGTGAGAGCCCTGCGCGAGACCTGCGAGCGCCAGCGCGGATGCGATGAGAAAGGTCCGGCAGCGCCCGAACACGTGGGGTGGTCGGAGGATGGCTCGCTCCTTCGCGGCCAGTGCCCGGATGCCGCGGACCGGCACGGGGAGGCCGGCTGCGTCCCGGGACGTCGGATACGTCGATGTGGTGTGAGGTGCGCCGTGTGGCGAACTCCCCAATAAATGGACACGACGCCGATGCGCGTCAAGACCGCATCAGCTCTCCCCTCCCGACGACGCCCGACGCTCCGCCTCCTCCACCCACCCACGCCGCAGCTCCGCCGCAGGCACGCTCGACAGGTACGGCTTCATGTCCAGGACCGGCGTGCCGTCCAGCATGTCCACGCCTGCGATGCGCAGCCGGCTCCCCTCGCGGCCCAGCAGGCGAACCACCGTCAGGCCCAGAGGATTCGGACGGCGCGGCGAACGCGTCGAGAACACGCCGTGGGGACGGCCGCCGTCCGTGGGCGGCGTCGCCACCAGGTCGTAGCCCTCGGAACGATGGAAGACCCAGATCAGGAACAGGTGCGAGAAACCCTCGATGTCGTCCAGGCCCGCCTCCAGCAGCGGGTCGAGTTCCAGGATGCCCTCGGCATCGTGCTTCGCTCCCGGCCCCTTCGGAATCTCCGACGTCACCGTGAACGGGGTCCGCACGGTACCAATGGCCGAAAAGCTGTACATGCTTCCTCCACATGGGTTTGCGTTGTCCCGACCCGCCCTCGCCCACCCTCCATCATGGCGCGTCCGCACGCGTCGCGACAGTCCGGCTGACGAGTCGGCCGGCACCGTCACACCCACCGCGGGGAGCGCTACCCTTGCCTTTAAATGAGTGAATCATTATATAGTAGTGATAACCGGGAGGTGGCATGTGACGAACGGATGGTGGGGCGTGGCGGTGGCGGTGGGCGCGGTGTTGCTCATGGCCGCGCCTGTGCACGGGCAGGGGCTGACGCTGGCGGAAGCGCTGCGCCGTGCGGAGTCGGACGGGTACGCGAACCGGATGGCGGCGGGCGCGACGGCGGCGCAGTCGGCGCGGCAGCTGGAGGCGCTGCAGGGCGTGCTGCCGGCGATGCGGGTGGAGGGCGGCTTCGCCCGTACGACGGACCCCATCGGTGCGTTCGGCGTTGCGCTGCGGCAGCGGCGGATTGGTCCTGCGGACTTCGATCCTGCGCGCCTGAACCACCCGGACGCGGTGTCGAACTACATGGGCGCGGTCGTGCTCGAGCAGCCGGTGTTCAATGCGGATGCGCTACTGGGCCGTGCTGCGGCGGGGCGCGCGGCTGCGGCTGCCCGGGGCGCGGAGACGTGGACCCGGGTCGAGACGCGGGTGAACGTGATTCGTGCCTATTACGGTGCGGTGCTGGCGCGTGAGCAGGTGGCGACGCTGGAGTCGGCGCTGCGTGCGGCGCGTGAGCACGTTCGCCGGGCGGAGTCGCTGGTGGCGAACGGCCTGGCGACGCGTTCGGACGCGCTGCTGGCGTCGGTGCAGGCGGGGGAGCTGGAGGCGCAGCTCATCGAGGCCCGCGGCCGTGCTGACCTGGCGGGATCGCAGCTGGCGGTGCTGCTGGGCTCGCCGGGCGGCGAGGCGCTGGTGCTGCCGGCGCGGCTGCCGGGCGCCGCTGCGATCCGGGAGCTGCCGGTGGGTGTTGCTCCGGTGCTGGAGGAACGCGGGGACGTGACTGCTGCGCAGCACGCGCGTTCCGCGGCGACGCTCGATGTCCGGCGCGCACAGTCGCAGGCGCTCCCTCGTGTGAATGCCATGGCGCGCTACGACTGGAACTCGGCGGCGCGTCCCTTCGGCGGCGATGAGAACTGGTCCGTGGGAGTGATGGTGACGTGGTCGCCGTTCACGAGTGCGGCGCAGCTGGCGGACATGCAGGCGACGCGTGGCCGTGCGGTGTCCGCGCAGGCGGGAGCCGAGGCGGCGCTGGCGCAGGCCCGGCTGGAGGCGGAACGGAGCGGGACGGACTGGAACGTGGCGGTGGAGCGACTCCGCATCGCCGGGATCGCGGTGGAGCAGAGCGCGGAGGCCCACCGCATCGTGAGCCGCAAGTATGACGGCGGTCTGGCGACGGTGGTGGAGCTGCTGGGCGCCGCCGCCGTGGAGACCGAGTCTGCGCTGAAGGATTCCCATGCGCGGTACCATGCCATTGCCACCGCCGCCGATCGCCTGCGGGCCCTCGGCCACGACCCGGCGGTGCTCTCACTACTGGACGGGATG
>DATHVO010000020.1:0-6729 GCA_035461265.1 Longimicrobiales bacterium | reverse complement strand
TTCCTGTACATGTTCCTCGTGGGGATCGCCTTCCTCGAGGCGGGCATCGCCACCACGGGGGAGGGCTTCCAGGCGGGGCTGCTGCGCTCGGTGTCCCATCCCATCTCCGGTCTCTGTGCCGGACTCCTGGCCACCGTGCTGGTCCAGTCTTCGTCCGTCTCGACCTCCACCATCGTGGGCATGGTCGGCGCCGGCACGCTGCCGGTTTCGCTGGCCGTGCCCATGATCATGGGCGCGAACATCGGGACGACGGTGACGAACACGCTGGCGTCGCTGGGCAGCATCCGGCGGTCGGAGGAGTTCCGCCGCGCCTTCGCGGCCGCGACGGTGCACGACTTCTTCAATATCATCGCCGTGCTGATCCTGCTGCCGCTGGAGCTGGCAACGGGATTCCTCAGCACGGGCGCCGACTGGATCAGCGACCACGTCCGCGGCGCGGAGTTCGACCCCTCCTCGCCCCGTACCAGCCCCATCCGGACGGCGGTGCGCCTGCCCGTGGTCTGGCTGCACGGCCACATCGAAGCCGGTCCGATCCTCAGCGTCCTGTTCCTGGCCGGCGGGCTCGCCCTCATCTTCCTGGCGCTGGCGCTCATCACTCGGAACATGCGCCGCCTCATCGCCGGCGGTGTGGAGCGCGCCATAAACCGGCTGGTGGGGCGGGGCGGCGGCGCCATGGGCATCCTGGTGGGCATCGGCATCACCGTGGCCGTGCAATCGTCCACCATCACGACGTCGATCCTTGTCCCGCTGGTGGCTGCCGGCATTCTCACTCTCCCCAGCGCCTATCCCATCACGGTGGGCGCGAACGTCGGCACGACCATCACGGCGCTGCTGGCGAGCATGGCGGTGCTCAGGCCGGAGGGCCTCACCATCGCGCTGGTGCACACCCTCTTCAACCTGGCCGCCCTCGCCATCATATTTCCGATACGGCAGGTGCGTCTCATACCCGTGCGCCTGGCCGAGCGGATGGCGGACATCGCCGTGAAGCGACACACGATGGTGCTCGCGTACATCGTCGGGCTGTTCATCGCGCTCCCGCTCCTGGGCATATTCCTCATCCGGTAGGAGGCCGGCATGCCGTTCAAGTTTCTACGCGGTCAGGGCACCGAGCGGATGGATCGCATCGAGGCGAAGGTGCAGGCGATGCTCGGCCACGACCGCCACGAGCTGGAGTTGGCCATGTCGGCGCTCTTCGGCGAGGTCGTTGCGGCCGACGTGAACGACGAGCTGCGCTCCACGGACCAGAAGGTGAACGAGCTGGAGCGGGAGATTCGGCGTGAGCTGGTGGTGCACGTGAGCGTCTACGGCGGCGTGGACACGCCTAACGTCCTCATCTACATGTCCATCGTCAAGGACATCGAGCGGCTGGGCGACTACGCGAAGAACCTCCTCGACCTGGCGCTGGATGGCGCGCGGTTCGACGTGCTGCCCGATGTCGCGGAGTGGCGCAGCCTGTCCGGCGAGGCGACGCAGTACGTCGCTGACGTGGCGAAGGCCTTCCTCGAGCGGGACACGGCGACGTCACGCGCGCTGCTCACCCACGGGGACCAGCTCCTCGCCCACTTCGATGCCCACGTGTCGGCGCTGGTCCGCGGCGATGACGCCGGCCCCCAGCCGGTGGCCCGGGCCCTGGCGCACCGCTACCTGAAGCGCGTGGTGGCGCACCTGATGAACGTGCTCTCCGCCGTGACCATGCCTCTCGACAAGCTGGATTACTTCGACGAGGACCCGGAGGACCGCAGCCCGCGCTGAGATCCTCCCGCCAACGGGGTTATATTCCGTGAGGGCCGGTGCGTTCGGCGCCGGCATCACGGGGGTGCGGGAGGCAGCGTGACCCGATACGGCGGGACGCGGCGGCTGCGGCGACTGGTGGTGGCGGCCATGGCGGCGGCGCTTGTCCTGGTCGTGCTCGCAACGCTGACCCTGCCGCTGAGCGGACCGCCGCCGCCTTCTCCCGCTGAAGCGCCGGCCCCGCCCCCCGATCCGCTGGAGCTTGCGTCGGGCCTCGTGGCCGCAGGCGTGGGCACGGCGTATCCCGGCGCCGCGCTGGCCGTCGGTCGCGGCGGTTCCATCCTCAGGGTCACGGCGACCGGTCGCATCGGCTGGCGCGACGCGTCCCCCGCCGTCATTGCCGACTCCACCCGCTACGACCTCGCGTCCCTGACGAAGGCCATGGCCACGGCCGTGGCCGTGCTGCTCCTCGTGCAGGACGGCGTCATCGGCCTGGACGATCCCGTGCAGCGACACCTGCCGGCCTTCGAGGGAGTGGACAAGGCCCGCGTCACCTGGCGCCACCTGCTCACACACACGTCGGGTCTGCCGCCGGGCGCGGCGATCCGCGGCGCGACGCCCGCTGAGCGGACCCGCCGGCTGCTCCGGACACGGCTGCAGACGCCGCCCGGGCGTCAGGTGGCGTACTCGGACGTGGGCTATGTGGTGCTGTGGGCCGCGGCCGGACGCGCGGCGGGCGAGCCACTACCCGGGCTGCTGGAGCGGCGGGTGTGGCGGCCACTCGGCATGAGCGCGACGGCCTTCTCGCCGGGACGCGACTGCGAGGACTGCGCGCCCACCCTCCGGCTCCGGGGCGGCGAGCCGTTCCGCGGCGTGCCGGCGGATGCCCTCGCCCGGCAGCTCGGCGGCGTCACCGGCAGCGCAGGACTCTTCTCCACCGCCGCCGACGTCGCGCGCTTCGTCGCCATGGTGGCGGCGGGCGGCGAGCTGGACGGTGTCCGCGTCATCGACGCGGCGCTGGTGCGGGAGATGCTCACGCAGCAGCCCGGCGCCGGGCGCCGGACCCTCGGCTGGACGGCGTTCTGTCCGGAAGAGCCACCGGCTGCCAGCCGCCCGTGCGAGCGGCCCGTGGCGTACGGCCACAATGGGTGGACGGGGACGTCGATCTGGCTGGACCCGGATTCGGGGCACTGGGCGGCGCTCCTCACGAACCGGTCCTACGAGCGGGCGGACCGGCCCTTCCCCCTGGACCGCCTGCGCAGCGAGCTCTTCCTCACCGTCGCCGGAACGGCTGCGGAGGGGCCGCCGGCCCGCTGGCTCGCCACTGACTCCGCTGACGTCCCGGTCGCGGGAGGCGCGGATACACGGCCGGGCACGCCGCCGTCGCGGCCCGTGCCTGCACGCTGAACGGCGTCAGCTCTTTCTGTCCGTCTTCGCGAAGAACTGGCTGAAGACCTGCTCCACGCTGGTGCCCTTGCAGCGCGGGCAGGCTGGGCGTGCAGCGGCGTGGTCGCTCATGGGCTCGGTCTTCTCGAAGATCTCGTGGCAGTCGAGGCAGCGGTACTCGTAGACGGGCATGGGGACCTCCGGGGATACGGACCTGCGTGCACCGGCGTACCGGCAGGGACAGCGCCGTCGGCGCGCCTGCCTGTCACATCCAACTCTATCGCGGCGCCGCCCGCCGGTCCAGCCTCCCCGCCGCGCACGGCGCGCGCGACCCGCTCATGTTCCCGCCTCGTATTGACACACCGCCGCTGCCGCGGCCGACCTCAGCCGTCGTCCCCGGGCGGCACCGGCTCCGTCGGCTCCTCCGAGGCGGGGCGACCCAGTGGCGGCGTGGCGAGGGTGAAGAGCAGGTAGTCGGCGCGTTCCAGGTGCGTCGCCGGGTCCGCCGCGTCCAGGTCATCCACGGTGACGCTCGTGACGGAGACGATGTCCAGGCCTGGTGCCCGGCGCAGCAGCCGGACGGGGATGCCGTCGCCATGGTCGGAGTGGAACGCGCCCGTCATGTGCACAACAGGTCGCGCAGCACCGGCGTCGATGGCCGACGCGATGGCTTCCGCCATGGTCTCGTCCTTCACGCACTGGGCCTCGTAGAAACGCTGGAGCCTCCGCGCATCGGCCTCCGCGTCCGTCGTGTCGGCGGACGGATGCCGCGTCATCTCCTCCACGAAACGCCGGCGGTAGTCGTCGTCGGGACACGAGAGCTCCGCGGCCGCGTGGCGGCGCTCGCCGGGCTCCATGTCGTCCAGGACGGCCAGCCCCTCCTGGGCGATGCGGTTGGCGATTGCCCGCGGCACGTTCGCCGCCACCACCTCCCAGCCCCGGGAGCGGGCCTCCTCCACCAGCGGGTGGTAGTCCGGGAAGTAGCGTGACCACGGCCGGGCCTCCGCCAGAAACGTCTCGTGGTCCACGTCGCCGCCGGCGTAGCCGCTCACGACATCCGCGACATCCCGCTCGAACATCTCCATGGAGAGTGTCGCCGCGCCGCGCCGGGCGAGGGCCTGGAGAAGGGCATGCTGCATCCGGTGGGTCGGGCCGTGCCCGTGGCGCTCGCCGAAGAAGACGACATCCGCGGCCGCCGCACGCGCGGCCAGGGACTCGAAGTCCGTGAACGACCCCGCGGCGACGTCGTACACGCGATGGGGCGTATAGCCCGCAGCCGGGGCCGCGCCGTGGGGCGAAGTCCGTACCGCGGCGGTGTCCGTCTGCGCATCCGCTCCACCCAATGGCATGAGAACCAGGAGCGCAGCCGCGACGGTGTGCACGGCGATGCGGATGGGCTTCGGGGCGTCGGTCGGCGACGGGGCTCTCATGCAGGGTTCCTTCAATACGGGATGGTACAGTTCGGTGATCAGGCCGGCACCCGTGGCGGGTGCGGCTGCCCGGCCAGCAGGCGCAGCCCATTGGCGGCCACCAGCAGTGTGCTCCCCTCGTGGGCCACCACGGCGAGGGTGAGGGGCATGCCGACGGTGAGCGTCACCAGCACGAGCATGAACATCCAGCCGATGCTGAAGATCACGTTCTGCCGCACGACGCGCCGCGTCTGCTTCCCGAGGTGGATGACGTAATCCACCTTCTCCACGTCGTCGCTCATGAGGACGACGTCCGCCGTCTCGATGGCCACGTCCGTGCCCGCCGCGCCCATGGCGATGCCGATGCTCGCCGCGGCCATGGCAGGCGCATCGTTCACGCCGTCCCCCACCATGGCCAGGCCTCTCGAGCTCTTCATCAGGTCCCGCACGGCGTCCACTTTCTCGTGCGGGAGCAGGCCGGCCCGCACCTCGTCGGCGCCGAGCTCCGCGGCGATGGCCCGCACCGCGTCCGGGTGGTCGCCGGAGAGAACGGTGACCCACCGTATGCCCTCGTACTTGAGGTGCCGGACCGTGGCCGCCGCATTGTGCTTCAGGGCGTCGGCGAAGGACATGGCGCCGAGCAGGTCGCCAGCCACGCCCACGAAGATGATGGACCGCCCGAGGGATGTCTGCTCCGCCACCCACCCGCGGAGCAGCGCGCTCACCGGCGCGTCCATCCGCCGGGCCATGGCCGCGTTCCCGACCCAGGTCACGGCGCCGTCCACCGTCGCCGAGACGCCCTCGCCCGGCACGGCCGCGAAGTCCTCGGCGCGCGGCGGCGTGATGTCCCGCGCACGGGCGGCCTCCGTCACGGCCCGGGCGAGGTGGTGTTCCGAGTTGCGCTCCACGGCGGCGGCCAGGGTGACGAGGGTGGTGTCGGCGTCCGCGGTGTGGGCCGGCCAGCCGTCGTTGCGGCCCCGCACCTCCTCCAGCACCTCGCCCATGGTGATGATCTCGTGGAGCTCGGGCCGGCCGTGGGTGAGTGTGCCGGTCTTGTCGAAGGCCACGGTGTCGATGCTTCCGGCCAGGTCCAGGTATGCGCCGCCCTTGAACAGGATGCCGTGGCGCGCGCCATTGGCGATGCCGGAGAGGATCGCGGACGGCGTGGAGATGACGAGGGCGCACGGGCTCGCCACCACGAGCAGCGTCATGGCGCGGTAGAAGGAGTCGCTCCAGTCGGTCCCCGCCAGGAGCGGCGGCGCCAGGGCGACGATGGCCGTGACGGCGACGACGGCGAGGGTGTAGGGGTGGGCGAATCGGTCAATGAAGTGCTGGGCCGGTGCGCGCTGCTCACGGGCCTCCTCCACGAGGCGTACGATGCGCGCGAGCATCGTCTCCCCCGCGTGCTTCGTCACGCTCACGACGAGTGCGCCGCCCTGGTTGATCGTGCCTGCGAACACGTCGTCGCCCTCGGACTTCGGCACAGGCATGGACTCGCCGGTGATGGCGGCCTGGTCCACGGCGCTGCTGCCCGAGTCCACGACGCCGTCGGCGGCGATGCGGTCGCCAGGCCGGATGAGGATGCGGCGGCCCGGCACCAGCTCGGCTACGGGTACCCGCCCCAGCTCGTGGCCGTCGTCGTCCACCAGCGTGGCCTCCTGCGGCTGCAGGTCCATGAGCCGCTGAATGGCCTGCCGCGTCCGGCCCATGGCAAACGACTCGAGGGCGTTGGACAGGCTGAACAGGAAGATCAGGATGACGCCCTCGAGGGGGCGGCCCACCAGCGCCGCGCCGACGGCGGCCGCGCCCATGAGGAAGTCGATGGACAGCTTCCGCTCGTCCCGCAGCGTGACCCAGCTGTCCCGCGCGATGCGGCTGCCGCCCACGACGTACGCAATGCCGAGGGGCAGCCACCGCCACGGCGACGGCTCCGCCGGCGCCCACTCCAGGATGGCGCCCGCCACCATGGCCACGGCCACGACGGCGGTGATGCGGAGATAGAAGCGCGTTTCCTGTGACAACGGACCGCCCGGGCCGTGGTGGTGCATGCATGCGGACGGCGGAAGATGCGGCGGTGGCAGCCATCATGGAAGGGCGTGTCCGGGCGCGACTGGCCGGCCGTGGCGCGCTCGAGCGGCGGATGGACCGGCACCGCCGGACGGGGGTAGCCGAATCCGGCGGGCCGGAGTTCCCCCTACACGAT
>DATHVO010000019.1:0-23758 GCA_035461265.1 Longimicrobiales bacterium | reverse complement strand
CGTACGGCCACCTCGCCGGCGCCATCGCCCACGCCCGCGAGCGCGTGCTGATCCTCGAGCGGCAGACGCGGTAGCACCGTGGCCCGTCGCGGCGTGCAGGCGCCCCGGTTCGCCGCCCTGACGGCGCTGGCGTTCGCATGCGTCGGCTGCGCCGGCATCCTCGGCAGCTACGCCATCGCGCCGAACGGCCTCTCGGTGGAGGAGGACCGCCTCCGCCAGATGCTCGCACGCGGGCAGGCGGCAGCCGCACTCGAGCGCCTCGATCGGACTGCGCCTGGCGACGACGTCCTGCGGGCGCTCTATCACGGCATCGTCGCATACCACGCCGGCAGATTCGAGGAGAGCGCCCGCATCCTCGACATCGCGGGAGACCTGGCCGACGAGCGCATCACGAAGAGCATCTCGCGGTCCGCCCTGTCCCTCGTATCGAACGACCTCGTCCTCCCCTACGAGCCGGGCCGGACGGAACGCCTGATGATTCCCTACGTCGCCGCCCTGGCGCGGATACGGCTCGGCGATGTGCCGGGCGCCGCGGTGGAGGCGAGGCGGCTCAGCCTCCTCCTCCAGCAGTACGTCGACAGGGACAGCCCTCCCGAACCGGGGCTCCACGCGGCGCTCCGCCTGTTCGCCGGTACGATCTTCGAGGCGGCCGGCGAGACGAACGACGCCTCGGTGGCGTACAGGAATGCGCAGGCCCTCGACCCGCTGGCGACGGTGCCGGGCGGGCTACCGGCGGAGACCGGGACCGGCAGCGTCGTGGTGGTACTGGAGCAGGGCTTCGTCGCGCACCGCACCGAGCAGGCCCTGGCGGTGCTCCTTCTCCCGGAGGAAGTGCACGCCATCGCCCACGGGCCGACCGACGACCGCGCAGCAGTGACGGCCTTCGTGGCCGGGCGCGTCCTTGCCCACGCCGTCCACGGCGAGGGGATCCGCCGCGGCATGGCGCTGTATGTTCCTGCCCCCGATACCTCGGTCGTGCCCGCGCGCCGGGGACGGGCCGTGTGCGCGGCGACGGTCGTCCCGTCCGCCGCCGGCGATCCGGCCGGGAGCCAGCCGCGGCCCGCGTCGCACCGGTCGACCGAGGAATGCACCGAGAAGGACGACGACGCCGACGAGCTGCCCTACCTGCTCAAGGTCGCATGGCCGGCGTACCGGTCGGACCACCGCATCGGGCAGGCGCGCCTGCTCGCCGGCAGCGATACCGTCCCGTTCGCGGGGACCGGCGATCTGTCGGCCGGCGTGATGGCGGACTACGAGTCGGAGCGCGCCCTCGTCGTCGCCCGCACCATCGCCCGTGGGGCCGCGAAGCTTGCGCTGACGAAGGGGGCGGAACGGTCCGTCGAGGACAGGAGCGAGGTTGCCGGGCGCCTCATCGGACTGGCCGGCAACATCGGCAGCGTACTCCTCGAGCGCGCCGACACCCGCTCGTGGCATCTCCTCCCCGCCGGCATCGCCCTGGCCCGCGTGACGCTCCCTGCCGGCGAGCACATGCTGGAAATTGCGGTGGGATACGACGAGCCCTACCGCAGCATCTCTGCCGGCAGCGTGGCGGTGCGCCCGGGCCAGCTCACGATCCTGCCCGTGCGTGTCTGGTAGCCACGGTCACAGGCGCCCGAATCGCGGTCCGGCCGATCCCGACATGGAACCGCCCCGGAGGAACCGCCAGGTTGGAGGCGGCCTCACCGCTCCCGGGTTGGCCGGGCAGCTTCCGGGGCGCGACACCCCCGATTTTGTGACATATCCATGATTCAGCCGGCCGCAACGGGAATCGGGGGCCTGTCCCCCTCTATTTCTTCACGGTGGCGAGGGCGGCCTTGATGAGGTCGATAGGGGCGATCGCGCCCTGTTCATCGATGACCTTGCGAACGGCCGCTGCCGCGTCGGCGCTGGAGTAGCCGAGGGCGACGAGGGCGCGCACGGCTTCGTCCAGTCCAGGTGTGGCGGTGCTGCCCGCGGTGGCAGCCACGGCGACGTCGTCGAGACGGTCGGCCAGCTCGAGGGCGAGCCGCTCCGCCTTCTTCGCGCCGAGGCCGGGGATCTGCCGCAGGGCGGCGATGTCCCTGTCCAGGATAGCGCGGACGACGCGGTCTGGCGGCATCGACGACAGGATGTTGAGTGCCAGCCGCGGCCCGACGCCGGAGGCTGAGAGCAGACGTCCGAACACGATGCGTTCGGCGGTGTCGAGGAACCCGAACAGCTCGACGGCGTCCTCACGTACGACGTGGTGGGTGAGCAGCTCCAGCTCCGTACCTTCCCGGGGGAGACGTTCGAAGACGGTGAGAGGGATCTGTATCTCGTAGGCGACGCCGCCGGCGGTCATGACCTCGGCCAGGCCGAGTTCACGGCGCACCAGCGTGCCGCGGATCCTGCTGATCACGTCGTCATCTCCCGTGTGGCATCATTGTCGTGTCAGCGTGCGGCAGCGGCGAGGCGCGCGGCGATGAGGCCCACGGAGCAGTGGCAGAGTGCTACGGCAACGCCGTCGGCGGCGTCGGAGGGCGAGGGCACCGACCGCAGGCGGAGCAGCCGCTGGACCATGAACTGGACCTGTTCCTTGCTGGCGCGGCCCGTCCCCGTGATGGCGTTCTTGACCTGGGCGGGAGAATACTCGTGGACCGGGATGCCGCGCAGTGTCGCGGCGAGGAGCGCGGCGGCCCGGGCGTGCCCGAGGACGACAGTGGTGCGCGCATTCCGGCCGTAGAACACGCCCTCCGCAGCCATGACGTCGACGGCGTGGCGGCCGAGCACTTCGTCCAGCCCCTCGTAGATCTGCTTGAGCCTGAGCGGGAGCGGGCTGTCGGGCGTGGTGCGGATCACGCCGCACTCCAGGAGCGAGACGGCGCCGTCGCCCGCGCGGGTGACGACGCCGTAGCCCGTGGTGGCAGCCCCGGGATCCACGCCGAGCACGATCATGCGCCAGCCTCTGCGTACGCGGCCTCGTCGATGTCCGCGTTGGAATGGACCTTCTGGACGTCATCGAGATCGTCCAGGGCGTCGAGGAGCTTCAGGAGCTTCTGGGCGCTGGCGCCGGCCACCTCCACCGTGTTCCTGGCAACCATGGCGAGTTCGGCCTCGTCGAACGCGATGCCGGCCTGCCGGAGTCCGTCCTGCACGGCATTGAAAGAAGCGAGCTCCGTGGTGATGACGAAGACGTCGCCATCCCTGCGCATGTCGTCGGCACCGGCTTCCAGGGCGGCGAGGAGCGTAGCGTCCTCGTCGTACCGGGTGGCATCGACGTACACCTGCCCCTTCCGTTCGAACTGCCACGCGACGGAGCCCGTGGTGCCCATGCTGCCCTCGTTGCGGCTGAGGACGTACCGTATGTCGGATACGGTGCGATTCGCGTTGTCCGTGAGGGTCTCGATATAGAGGGCGACGCCGGCGGGGCCATAGCCCTCGTACGCGATTTCCTGGTAGTCCACGCCTTCGAGCTCGCCCGTGCCCTTCTTGACGGCGCGGTCGATGTTCTCGGCCGGCATGTTGGCCGCCTTGGCGGTGTCGATGGCCAGGCGAAGGCGCGGGTTCATCCCGGGATCACCGCCGCCGGCCCGGGCGGCAACCGTGATTTCGCGGATCAGCTTCGTGAAGTGCTGACCGCGCTTGTTGTCGTTCACCGCCTTCTTGCGCTTGATCTGCGCCCATTTGCTGTGCCCCGCCACGGGCGACTCCTGTGTTCCGGAAAACCTTTGCGAGAGAACGTGTTGCAGTCTCGGCCAGGTGCGAATATAAGCGTACGGCGGCGGCGGCGGCAATTCCAGGCGCCGGCGACCGCAGGACCCGACAGCTGCGATTCGGGGCCGACCGCCGCGAGTGCGGCGCCACACATCCGGCGCGGAGGCTGCCGCCCAGGCGCCCCGGCCCTCACGCCTCGTCGGGGCTCGTTACGGCTCGTCGCGGCTCAGGCGCTGGCACCCGCGCTGGATCCAGTTCCAGAAGGCGTCACAGTCCCCATCGACGGTGATCTCGGCCTCGCGTATGGAGTCGAACTGGAAGATCGTCCCTGCGAGCTGATCGAGGAGCTGGCTGCTGCCTGCGCTGCTCGATGCGTTTGGGATGATCCCGGCGAGGTCGTGCAGATCGATGTACGCCACGCCATCGCTGACGCGTGCGGATGCGAGTGCGCCTTCCGTTGCGCGCGAGAAGAACGAGCCGAGGCCGGCGCTCATCTCTTCGGGGGTCGGACCGCGCAGCAGGGCCTCCAGGGCGAAGGCGAGGGTGTCGACGACGACGTCCGGCAGCACGCGCCATGCACCGACGGGCTGCTCGTCGCAGGAGAAGACGACCTGCACCGTCGGCGCGCCTGCCGGCGGCGCCGGCAGATCGCAGTGCATGGCGGGCGGCTCCGTCTCCCCGGTGTACGGCTCGGGTTCCCGCTCGGCGGGGCGATCACATGCGACGACCAGCACCAGGACCGGCCACAACCTGTGGATACGACTCATGGCTGCCTCTCGAAGCGGATGTTGCGCACGCGGCCGGCGTCCACGGTGAAGCCCGTGACCGTGCCGGCGGCATCCCTCTCCAGGCGCAGAACGACCTGGCCACCGAGGTCGTACGCGTCGGCGCCCGCGGGCCGGGCCACACGGTCGGGAGTGGCGCGCAGCGTCACGAGGAGCGCGCCGTCCCTGACCGTGAGCCGCCAGTCGGCCTCGAGTTCCGGGCTGCGGTAGACGCCATCGACGCCGGCAAGCCGGCCGGCCTCGGGCGGGCCGTCGGGAGTGGCCGTCGCCGGCGCAGGCGCGCGCGCCACCGCGGTGCCGGCTTCCACGGGCTGGAGCCGGTGGCCGAGGTACAGGTCGGCGACGCGGTCCGCCAGGGCCGAGGCGTCGATGGCGCCGTGGTTGCACAGCGTGATGACGGTGAAGCGCTCCTCCGGATACCTCGCCATGTCCGCCCGGAAGCCCATGAGCGCACCGGCGTGGCGGACGACGTCCAGGCCGCGGCGCTGTCCGATGCCAAGGCCGAAGGCGTAGGACAGCGTGTCACCCGTCGTCAGCACGCCGCGTCTGTGCATCGTCTCCAGGAACGCCGCCCCGCCTACGGAAGCCTCGTAGAAGTTTGCATCCCACTTCGCGAGGTCGCCGAGGGTCGTGTACAGACCGCCCGCCCCGACCTTGTCGAAATTCTGCAGGTACGTGATCCGGTACCCGTCTCCCGCGTTGCCGCCGTAGCTGATCACGCGGTTCCGGAACACGTGCTGCGGCTCATCGTGGAAGTGCGTGTCGTGCATGCCCAGCGGCCGGAAGATCCGCTCGTCGGCGTAGGCCCGGAGTGACTGTCCGGTGACGCGCTCCACGAGCTGGCCCAGGAGCCAGTACCCCGAGTTGCTGTAGAGATAGTCGTCGCCCGGGAGAAAATTCAGTTCGCGCTGCCGCGCAATGAGTGATAGCGCCGCTTCGTCCGTGAACACATCTTCCAGGCGGATGCCCGCGAGCATCATGAGCGTGTAGATGTCCCGGAGGCCGCTGGTGTGGTGGACGAGGTGCCGGATCGTCATGGTCCGGCCGTAGTCCGGCAGCTCGGGAAAGTAGTCCCGGACGTCAGCGTCGAGAGAGATCCGGCCTTCCTGCGCGAGCAGCGCCACGGCGGCCGCAGTGAACTGCTTCGACACGGACCCGACGTAGTACACCATGTCAGGTGAGTTGCGGATGCCGTAGTCGAGGTTGGCGTAGCCGTAGCCGCGCTGGTATTCGATCTTCCCATCGCGGACGACGGCGAGTGCGCAGCCGGGGCCTTCCCGTTGGTCGTAGGCGGCAAAGATGGCGTCGACGGCCGCCTGCGAAGGCTGCTGTGCGTGCAGGCCTGGCGTCCCCGTGGCCACGGCGGCGAGGAATGCGACGACGAGTCGCACGGTGCGCATGTCAGCGCTCCTGGAGAGAGTGGACCAGGCGGGCCGGCCGAGCCGGCCATGGACGGAAATTGCCCGGCCGTATGGCACGGGGCAAGGCGACATGGCTTGAAGATTGCACCCGCGGTTTTCGAACGAACCCCCATTCCAGGCCCGGTCGGGCTGCGGAGGAAACCGGATGACGCGGCAAACAGAACAGCACGGCAGCGGGTCTCCCCCGAGCGAAGGCGCGTCTCCGAACGGGAATGGCTTCGAGCCTGGCGCGCGGCCGGCCGACGCCGCGAACAGCGGGACGGACTCCAGGCTGCCGCCGGTCGATTCGGCGGCGGAGGATGCGTACTGGCGGGAGCACTATCTGGCGCGGCCGTACGCGGACGACACGCTCAGCTACGACCACTACCGGCCGGCGTACCGGTATGGCATGGAGGCGCGGCTGCAGTACGACGGGCGCAGGTGGGCTGAGGTCGAACCCGAACTCGGGCGCGGCTGGCGGGTGAATCGCGGCGCCTCGCGGCTCGGCTGGAGTGACGCGAGTCTTGCGGCCCGCGACGCCTGGCAGCGGGTGGACCGCCGCATCATGGATGGACGGGAGCCCTCCATGGACGAGGCGGTTCACCCGGCGACCTGACCTAGGCAGCCGACGGCAGCTCGGACGTGCAGTTCGGGCAGCGCACGGCCATGATGGGGATCGACGTTGCACAGAACGGGCAGGGCCGGTCGGTGGGCGCCGCGGGCTCCGCCTGCTCCTGCCGCCGCAGGCGGTTGATTGCCCGGACGAGCATGAAAACGGCGAAGGCCACGATGAGGAAGCTCACAAGGGTGTTGATGAACATGCCGTAGTTGATGGTGACGGCGCCGGCGGCCCTGGCCTCCTCGAGGGTGAGATAGGGCGGCGGCGTGGTGCCCTCCTGCAGTACTGCGAACAGGTTCTCGAACGAAATGCCGCCCAGGAGCATGCCGATGGGCGGCATGATCACATCCTCCACGAAGGACCGCGCGATGGCGCCGAACGCAGCGCCAATGACGATGCCGACGGCCATGTCCACGACGTTCCCCTTCACGGCGAATTCCTTGAACTCCTTCATCACAGCCATGGAACCCCCTGTCAGTTGTGTTGGTGGTGGCGTTCGAGCAGGTGCAGGGTGGAACGTCCCTCCGTCTCGAGCTGGTGGAATGTGCAGTCTGCGGGGTCCTTGTCCGGGCGCCAGCGCTCGAAGCGGGTGCCGTGACGGAATCGACCCTCGCAGAAGTGGTCATATCGGACCTCGGCCACGAGGCGCGGTTCGACCGGTACCCAGTCATTGGTCCGCCGGGTACTCCAGCGGCTTGGGCCGCCGGGTTCCCGGCCGCTGAACCCCCCGCTGCCGGCGATCTCCTGGAGCTGACGCGCCAGGCCGGCGCGGCGGCGGGCATCGAAGCTCGACGTGAAGCCGACGTGGTGCAGGAGGCCCTCCTCGTCATGCAGTCCGAGCAGCAGCGACCCGACGCCGCGGCCGCCGGAGGCGTAGCGGAATCCGCCAATCACGCAGTCGGCCGTGCGAAGCCGCTTGACCTTTACCATGGCGCTCCGCTCACCTGCACGGTACGGCATATCGAGTCGCTTCGCCATGACGCCGTCCAGTCCGTCCTCCCCGCCGCTGAGCCAGTGACCCGCGAGCCGTACGTCCCGGGTCTGCGGTGATAGCCGCATCGGGCCGTCGAAGAAGCGGTCGGCCAACTCCTCCAGGCGCTGCCGGCGAACCGCAAACTCCCTGGCGGTGAGCGCCCCACCCCGCCACGACAGCAACAGGTCGAACGCGATGAAGAGCGCCGGGCTCCCGGCGGCCAGGCGGGCGACCCGGCTGCCGGCAGGGTGGATCCTGAGCAGCAGGCTCTCGAAGGACAGCCGGTCGCCGGTGGGGACCACGAGTTCCCCGTCCAGGACGAACCGCCGCGCCCGCAGGGCGAGGAGGGAATGGCCCACGTCGGGGAAGTAGCGCAGCAGTGGTTTCCCCGATTTTGAGCGGAGGTCCAGTGCGTCGCCGTCGCGGAACGCGAGGCAGCGGAATCCGTCCCATTTGGGCTCGTACGCCCAGTCGCCGCCGGCGGGCACTTCTTCCGCGGTGCGGGCCTCCATGGGCTTCAGGTCGACGGGAACGGACAGGTCCATGCGCCTCACGGCTTGAGATCTGTTTCGAAACGCGCGACGCGGGTGCCCGCCTCCGGCCGCTCCCGGTCACCCCTGAACGGCGGGCAAGAGTCTCGCCATCACTTGCATCGACACCGGCGACGCCCTATTTGGTACGGTCCACCCACACCACGAGAGCGCACGGATCATGGCACAGCAGAATTCCTTCGACGTATCCACCGGCGCCGACCTCCAGGAAGTCGACAACGCCATCAACCAGGCGCGCAAGGAGGTGGCGACGCGGTACGACTTCAAGGGGTCCGACTGCACCATCGACTTCGACCCCAAGGCGGGCAAGTTCACCCTCGAGGCGGACGACGAGTACCGTCTGACGGCCCTGTTCGATGTGCTGCAGACGCGCCTCATCCGGCGGCAGGTCCCCGTGAAGAACCTGAAGCCGGGAGCCGTCCAGGACGCGACGCGCGGCCGCGCCCGCCAGGAGATCGACCTGGCGCAGGGCATTCCGACGGACACGGCGAAGCAGATCGTCAAGGACGTGAAGGGGCGGGGCTTCAAGAAGGTCCAGGTGGCGATCCAGGGCGACGAGCTCCGGGTCACGAGCCCTTCCAGGGACGAGCTGCAGGCCGTGATGGCGTTCCTCAGGGAGCAGGACTACGGGCTCGAGCTGACGTTCGGCAACTACCGCTGAGATGCGCCGCCTCGTCCTGAACATGCGGGACGAGCGTCCCATCTGGTCACCGCCCGCGTGGGTGGCGGCACGCATCAGGGACACCCTCCCGCCGGACTGGGAGCTGGTGGAGGTGGCTGCGCCGGTGACGGGAAGCGGGGACGGTGGGGGCGTGAGCGCCGAAGCCCTGATCGCGATCCGCGGCGCCGAGGCGTACCTGGGGATGGGCCTGCCGAAGGCGCTGCTCGCGGCCGCGCTGGAGCCGCCCTGCCGGCTGCGCTGGGTCCATTCCGGCGCGGCGGGTGTGGCCTCGCTGCTCCACCCCGAGCTGCGGCTGCACGAGATCGTCCTCACCAACTCCGCGGGCATCCACGGTCCGCCCATGGCCGAGTCCGTGCTCGGCATGATCCTCTATTTCGCCCGGGGTTTCGACCACGCCGTCCGGGCCCGGTCGGGGCGGGAATGGGGCGCCACGGCGTTCCAGGCCGACGGCAGCGGCGTACGGGAGGTGGCGGGCGCGACACTGGGCATCATCGGCCTGGGCGGCGTCGGCCGGGAGGTGGCCCGGCGGGCCCGGGCCCTCGGCATGGACGTGTTGGCAATCCGCCGGCGGCCGGACCTCGTTGACGACGCGGAGGTGCTCCATGGCGACGACGCCCTGGACCGCCTGCTGGCCCTGTCGGATTACGTCGTGGTGACGGCACCGTCGACCTCGGCGACACGCGGCCTCATCGATGCCGAACGGATCGCCCGCATGCGGCCGGGCAGCGTGTTCATCAACGTCGCCCGGGGCGACCTCGTGGACGAGGTGGCGCTCATCGATGCACTGCGCAGAGGGCACCTCAGGGGCGCGGCACTGGACGTATTCCGGGATGAGCCGCTGCCGCCGTCCTCGGCGCTCTGGGACCTGGACAACGTGCTCATCACGCCGCACGTGAGCGCCACCACGCCGCACTTCTGGGAACGGGAGACGGAGCTCCTCCTGGAAAACCTGCGCCGCTACCTGGCCGGCCGCGCGCTCCGCAACACGGTCGACCCCGACGCCGGGTACTGAGGGGCGCCTGCCGTTGAATCCCGCCGCAGCCCGATCCTTGCAGAACGCCGGGCCACCGACACCACCGTCCAGGGGAGATCCATGAGAGCACGCGACAGCCTGTCCGCGGTCCTGCTGGCCGTCTCGGGATGCGCCACGGCGCCGGCCGCCCCCGACGGACCGCCCGGCCACGCGCCGACGCCGGCCCCGCCCGCGGCGGAGGCAGCGGCCGCGGTGCCTGGCAACCCGCTCCGGCACCCGGCCCTCCTGCCGCTGGACTCCTCGCAGCAGTTCAACGACGCCGTGCGGCTCGGCACCCGGACGACGGCTGGCCGGCCGGGTCCGGCATACTGGCAGAACCAGGCGAGCTACACGCTGACGGCGACCATCGACGCCGACGCTCGCCGCCTCGAGGGCACCGCCGGCATCACCTACCACAACAATTCGCCGGATACGCTCCACAACCTGCACGTCGACCTGTCGCAGAACCTGCACGCTCCCGGCGCCATCCGCTTCGAGGAGGCGGAGGTCACCGGTGGCGTGGAGCTGCACAGGGTCTCGGTGCGGGGTACGGACCTCGGGATGGAAGGCATGGGGCCGCGCTACGCCGTCTCCGGGACGCGGCTCGTCATCCTCCCGCCACAACCGGTGCTGCCGGGCGAGTCGGTGGACCTCCGGATCGAATGGTCCTTCGACATCCCGCAGGCCGGCGCCGGCCAGCGGATGGGATTCGGCGAGGACCTGTTCTTCCTGGCGTACTGGTACCCGCACATGGTCGTCTACGACGACGTCGTCGGCTGGCACCCGGATCCCTTCGTCGGCACCACCGAGTTCTACCACGGGTTCGCCCGCTACGACCTCACCGTGGACATGCCGGCCGGCTGGGTCGTGATGGGCACGGGCGAGCTGATGAATGCCGACGAGGTGCTCGCCCCGGCGGTGCTCGATCGGTACCGGCGCGCGGGCGAAAGCGACTCCGTGGTCGCGATTCTCCGGTCTGCCGACTTCGACCGGGCCACACTGCCCGGGACGGCAGGCCGGCTCCGCTGGCACTTCGCGGCTGACAGCGTACGCGACGTGGCGTTCAGCGCGACGCGCCGCTCGAACTGGGACGGGCTGCGCAGTCCGGTGGGCGACCGTTCGGGCGACGGGCGCGTCGAGCACACGCGGATCAACGCGTTCTGGCGCGCGAGTGCGCCGCGCTGGAGCGAAGTGGCGCGCTACTCCGCCCATTCCATCACGTTCCTCTCCGACTTCATCGATCCGTACCCGTGGCCCCACATGACGGCGGTGGAGGGCGGCGAGATCATCGGCGGCGGCATGGAATTCCCCATGATGACCATCATGGGGCACTACAACCAGCGCGGTGACAGCGCGCTGTACTACGTCACGGCGCACGAGCTGGCCCACATGTGGTACCCCATGATCGTGAGCACGGACGAGCGGCGCTACACGTGGATCGATGAAGGGCTGACGACGTTCAATGAGAACATGGCGCGGATGGATTTCTATCCCGGCCGGAACCATCACGCGGAGGACCAGTTCACGTACCTTCAGCTCGCGGGCACGGATGCCGAGGGTCCGATGATGCGGCGGTCGGCCTACCACTACAGCACGGACGCGTACGTCGTCGCATCCTACATGAAACCGGCCGCCGTCATGGTCGCGCTGCGCGGCGTACTGGGCGAGGAGACGTTCACGCGGGCGTACCGGGAGTTCTACGACCGCTGGGCGTACCGCCACCCCTATCCGTGGGACCTCTGGGCGACGTTCGAGGACGTGAGTGGCCGGGACCTCGGGTGGTTCTGGCGGAGCTGGTACTTCGAGACCTGGGCACTGGACCACGCGGTGGCGGGCGTGACGCCTTCAGCCGATGGGACGGCCATCGTCATCGAGGACCGAGGCCGGGTGCCCATGCCGGCGCACGTGACCATCACGTTCGCCGACGGCCGCACGGAGCGGAGAGACGTGACGGTGGAACACTGGCTGGCCGGCAACGGACGGGCGACGCTCGTGGCATCGCCCGGCGACGTGGTGCGGGTGGAGATCGATCCGGGCATGGAGTTCCCTGACGTGGACCGTCTGAACAACGTCTGGACGCGTCGTCGGTAGTGCCGCGTCGTCCGGCTGCGGGGCGGACCCGGTGGTTCAGGCGTAGGCCCGCTGGGCCGCCTCGAGGGCTTCGTGAGAACCGATGTCGGTCCATGATGCGCCGGGCTGCTCGTGGAACGCGATGCGGTGGCCTTCCCGCGCGAGCCCGATGTAGTGCATGACGATGGAGAACGTCCCCGGCGCGGCGAGGGAGCGGAGGAGGGCGGGCGACGCCACGTGGATGCCCGTGAAGTGGAAATGCCGCGGCGCGCCCTGGAGCGGTCGGACGTGGACGTCGTCGCCGCCGCCCCTGGGCGCGTAGCCGGCGAGGCCATCGTCGTCGAAGATGACATACCGCTCGGCCCGGGCCGGCATGACCGCCAGGGTCGCGAGGGCGGCGTCGTCGTCGAGGTGCGCGTCGTAGAGCGCGCGGAGGTCGAAGTCGGACAGGACGTCGCAGTTGTGCAGGAAGAACGGCGCATCGCCGCGGAAGAGACCGGCCGCGCGCTGGAGGCCGCCGCCGGTGTCCAGCGGTGCATCCGGCTCGTGGGAGAGGTGGACCTCCACACCGAATCCGTCCCTGCGCCGGACCAGCTCGTCGATGCGGTCGGCGAAGTGGTGCGTGTTGATGATGAGGCGGTCCGCGCCGGCGGCGATGAGCCGGCGGGCGACTCTCTCGAGGACCGCGACCCCGGCCACTTCCACCAGCGCCTTCGGCCGATCGTTCGTCAGCGGCCGCAGGCGGGTGCCCAGCCCGGCGGCAAAGATCATGGCGTCCATGGCGGCGGGGACCATGCACGAGGCGGACCAGCCGGCCGGGCGCGATGCCGCCCGCGCGCCTCTGGCCGGCCGGCGAGACCCGGCCTACACTGCAGGAGCTGCACGAACGTACCCACCAAATGAACGGCAGGGGCAATGGACGTCCTGACGGCCGCGCGCCTCCAGATGGAGGTCTCGCTGGGCTTCCACATGTTCTTCGCGGCCCTCGGCATCGGCATGCCTCTCCTCATGCTCATCGCGGAGTGGCGCTGGCTGAGGACCGGGCGTGAGCACTACCGCGACCTGGCGAAGACGTGGGGCAAGGCGACGGCCCTGACGTTCGCCGTGGGCGCCGTCTCCGGCACCGCTCTCGCCTTCGAGCTCGGGCTTCTCTGGCCGTCCTTCATGGCACTGGCCGGCGGGGTGATCGGGCCTGCCTTCGCGCTGGAGGGTTACGCCTTCTTCATCGAGGCCATCTTCCTGGGCCTCTACCTGTACGGTTGGGACCGGCTCTCGCCCCGGGCCCACTGGTGGACGGGCGTACCGGTGGCAGTGAGCGGCATGATGAGCGGTGTGCTGGTGCTGGCGGCGAACGCGTGGATGCAGGCGCCGGGCGGCTTCGAGCTTGCGGCGGATGGCACGCTCGCGGGGAGCGACCCGCTGGCGCCGTTCCGCAGTCCTGCCTGGCTCCACATGGCGCTCCACTCCACGCTGTCCTGCTACATCGCCACGGGCTTTGCCGTCGCGGGAGTCTACGCCGCGGGGATGCTGCGTGGCCGACGTAATGCCTACCACCGCGCGGCCCTCGGCATCGCCCTGGCCGTGGGCGGCGTAACCGCCGTGCTCCAGCCGCTGAGCGGCGACTGGTCGGCTAGGGAGGTGGCGAAGTATCAGCCGGCGAAGCTCGCGGCGGCGGAGGCGCACTTCGAGACGTCCTCCCACGTGCCCCTGATGATTGGCGGAATCCCGGACGAGGACGGCAATGTCCGGTTCGCCCTCCACATCCCGAACGCCCTGAGTATCATGGTGGGCCGGTCGCCGGAGACGGTCATCACCGGGCTGAACGATTTCCCCCGGGACGAGCGGCCTCCGGTGGCCATCACTCACATTGCCTTCCAGATCATGGTGGCCGCGGGCTTCGCCATGATCTTCGTGGCGCTGTGGTTCGGCTGGGCGCGGTGGCGGCGGCGGCCCGAGGACCGCGTACTGCTGGCGATGGTCCTGGCGGCATCGCCGCTGGGCTTCATCGCTCTGCAGGCGGGCTGGATCGTGTCGGAGGTCGGGCGCCAGCCGTGGGTCATCTACGGGATCATGCGGACGAGCGACGGCGTCACGCCCCAGGCCGGCGTGCCTGCCACTCTATTCGGCTTCACGGTTCTATATCTCTTCCTGGGTGTGGCCCTCGTGGCCCTGCTGCGGGGACTCACGCACTACAGCGGCCCCACCGCCACGGAGGAGGACGCACATGCAGCCTGAGCTCCTGGTGGCCGGACTCGGCATCGTGGCGCTCGTCACCTACGCAGTCCTGGGCGGCGCCGACTTCGGCGGCGGGATCTGGGACCTCTTCGCGACAGGCCCGCGCCGGGACGCCCAGCGCGACGCCATCGCCCACGCCATGGGGCCGGTCTGGGAGGCGAACCACGTCTGGCTCATCTTCGTCATCGTCATCATCTTCTCGGCCTTCCCCGCGGCGTACGCCGCCCTGAGCATCGCCCTCTTCGTGCCGTTCCATCTCGTGCTCCTGGGGATCATCCTCCGCGGAGCCGCATTCGTCTTCAGGGCGTACTCACCGCAGAGTGCCCGTGGCGCCGGGTCGGGCCCCGCGGGTCGGAGGTGGGGCGCGGTGTTCGGCACGGCCAGTGTCATCACGCCCGTGCTCCTGGGGATGTGCCTGGGCGCCGTCTCCTCCGGCGGAATCCGCGTGGACGAGGGTGGCGTCTCCTTCGCGGGGGGCGTCCCCGCCTGGCTCGAACCGCTCTCCCTCTTCATGGGCGCCCTCGCCCTCTCCCTGTGTGCGTACCTGGCCGCCGTGTTCCTCGCCAACGAGACGGACGGCGACCTGCGGGAAGACTTCCGGACCCGGGCGCTGCTGGCGGGCACGGCCGTGGTCGCCCTGTCTGCCATCCTCCTGCCACTGGTACGGAGGGATGCACCGCACCTCTGGACGGGCCTGACGGCGGGCGCGGCCACCCCCATCCTGGTACCAGGCGTGATCGCCGCGCTGCTCTCGGGGTGGTGGCTGCGCCAGCGGCGCTACCGGCTGGCCCGGGCGAGTGCCGTCGTCCAGATCGCCTGCCTCCTCGCCGGCTGGGCCCTGGCCCAGAGCCCGTACATCATCTACCCGGGCCTGACCCTCGAGCAGGCCGCAGCGCCACGCTCCACCCTCCTGTTCATCCTGTGGACGACGCCCGCAGGCATGGCCCTCCTGATCCCATCGCTCTGGTACCTGTTCAGGGTCTTCAAGGGCGAGCACCTGGCCCTCACGGAGAGCGCGCGCGACTGACTGCCGTCGGCTGAATCCCGCGGCACCCCCCCGCCGTAGGGTGAGCGGTCACCGATCACCGCACATCCCGGGAACAGCAGCCATGCGCCAGGTCGTCGCCGCCGTCCTCGTCCTCCTCCTCCCCGCTGCCGCCACCGCGCAGTCCGCCGACATCGGCGTCTCGAGGGTCGGCCTGTCCATCGGCAACTCCGCCGAGTGGACGGGGCTGCGCCTGAACTTCCGGGACGACGGAGTCCGCCGCGTCGATGGCGTCAACGTCACGCTATGGAAGCCCGGCCGGAACCCCGAGTTCCGGATGAACGGCGTGGCGCTCGGCCTGGTGGGACCGGGGGTAGGCATGCTTAACGGGATCGGCGCCGGCCTGGGCGGCGTGGTGTCGGAGGGCGCGATCAGCGGTGCGGCGCTCGGGGGCCTGGGCGTGGTGGCGGGGGGACCCGTCACGGGCATCGGGCTGGGAGGCCTGGGAGTCGTGGCCGACGGTCCCGCCACGGGCATCATGGCGGGTGGCCTTGGCCTCGTGACGGAGGGTGCCCTCACCGGTATCGGCGTGGCAGGTCTCGGAGTGGTAACCGAGGGATTGACCGGCATCACGGCCGCCGGCCTGGGCGCGGTGAGCCAGGGCGACGTCCACGGAGTGACCGTGGCGGGCCTGGGCGTCGTGGGCGGCGGCGCGATCCGCGGCATCAGCGTGGCCGGCCTCGGCGTGGTGGGCCACGAGATCGCCGGCGCATCCGTGGCCGGGCTGGCGACGGTTGCGCAGGGGTCGCTCCAGGGAATCCACGTCGCCGGCCTCGCCGCCGTGGCGGAGGGTCGGATCGCCGGCGTGAACACTGCCGGTCTCGCCCTGGTCGGCGAGGAGGGCGTCTACGGCATCAACACGGCGGGCCTGGCCGTCATCGCCACGGGGCCGGTGGTGGGGCTCACGCACACGCTGGGCGCGGTGGAAAGCCGGGAACTCGTGCAGGGACTCACGGTAGCGGGTTACAGAGTCCGGTCGCCACGCATCGAAGGTGTCGCCGCAGCGGTGGGGACTGTGCGGACGGGCCACCTGCGCGGTCTGGGCATCGCCGGCTACAACGACATCCGTGGCGTGCAGGTGGGTGTCGCCATCGGCGTCTACAACAGCGCGGAGATCCTGAACGGAATCCAGATCGGCGTGCTCAACCGGGCGAAGAACAACCGGCCGCCTTTCCGCTGGCTGCCGATCCTGAACGTCCACCTCTAGGCGTGCGGCTCAACCGTCGAACAGAGCCAGCTGCCCGTGCCGGGGCGGGCGCCGGAACGAGGACGTGGACAGCGCTACCCGGGTCGAATCGCCCTCGCCGAAGCCCGCCTTCCGCCGCGCGGCGTGGAACAGCCCCACGATCTGGTCCGCCATCTCCCCCGTCCCGCGGCCCCGCACGCCCCATCGCGAATCGTACAGCCGACCGCCGCGCATGGACCTGATGCGGTTGAGCACCTTCTCCCTGCGATCGGGGAAATGGTGGGCGAGCCAGTCCTCGAACAGCGGGGCGACGGCGTGGGGCAGGCGCAGCATCACGTAGCCGGCCCACCGGGCGCCGGCGTCCCGGGCCGCCTGCAGGATGTCACCCACCTCCGCGTCCGTGATGCCGGGCACGATGGGGGCTACCATAACCCCCACCGGGATGCCCGCCGCGGCAAGGGTCTCGACGGCGGCCAGCCGCCGGCGCGGGATGGACGTGCGGGGTTCCATGACCCGCTGCAGCGTGTCATCCAGCGTGGTCAGGGAGAGGTTCACGGCCACGCAGTCGTGGGCGGCCAGGTCCGACAGGACGTCCACGTCCCGGGTGACGAGGTGGTTCTTGGTGATGATCGTCACCGGATTGCGGAACTCGGCCAGCACCTCGAGACAGGCCCGCGTGATGCGGAGCCGGCGCTCCACGGGCTGGTACGGGTCCGTGACGCCACTCACGGCGATGACCTCGGGCTGGTACGAGGGCTTCATCAGCTCCTGCCGCAGCAGCGCCGGGGCGTCCTCCTTCACCAGGATGCGGCTCTCGAAATCGATGCCGGCACTGAAGCCGAGATACTCGTGGAACGGACGGGCATAGCAGTAGACGCACCCGTGCTCGCAGCCGCGGTATGGGTTGATGCTCGCGGAAAAGCCGATGTCCGGACTGTCGTTCCGGGCGATGATCGTCTTCGTGGTGTCGCGCAGGAACTGCGTGCGGGGCAGCGGCAGCTCGTCCGCGGCAATGTCGTCATCGAGGGTATCGCCATCGGGCACGAACTCGATGGGCTCGAACCGGTTCGGCGGGTTCCAGGCAGCGCCTCGTCCGCGGATGGGATAGAGACCCGTCACCTGCGACCGGCGAAGCGGGGGTTCTCGATGATCCCGAAGTAGTTGCCGAACGGGTCCCGCACCACCGCGTGGCGGACGCCACCGCCGGCGTCGGCGACGGGTTCGACCACTGCCGCACCCAGCTCTAGCAGGCGGGCGAGGGCAGAATCGGCGTCGGCCACGCCCCAGTAGGCGAGGCCGCCACCACCGCCGGGTCGGACGGCGGTTGTATCGGGGTCCAGGCCAAGCTCGAATCCGCCGATGTCGAAGCCGACGTAGTACGGTTCATCGAAGTACGGCTGCGTTCCCGTCACGTCGATGTACCACGCCCGCGCGGCGGCGAGGTCGGCCACGTGGTAGATGCCGCTCCGCAGGCCGAGCAGCGGCCCGGCGGCGGGAGCCTCCGGCGGCGGCGGCGCCTGTCGCTCGGTCCGCTCGACGGTGCAGCCCGCCAGTACCAGCGCGGCCAGGAGCAGGGATGCTCGCATTGGGCAGCCTCGATTCAGGGGTTCATGGTGATGGGAGCATGCGCTGGAGCCGGGTTCGAAGAGCCGCCGGCTCGGTGCGATTGATGGCGACGCGGGGCGTGCCGTGCCACACCGCCGCCTCGGTGAGAGCCCGGACGAGATCGTCCAGCAAGGCCTTCGAAGTGCGGACGCCGTCCTCCAGATGGAGGGACTTCACCTCGAACCACCCGTCACGGCGGTGCGCCTTCGCGTCCAGACGACCGACGAGCCGGCCGCGGCGGAGCACTGGAAGGACGTAGTAGCCGTACTGCCGCCGTTGCGCCGGCGTATAGCACTCCAGCCGGTAATCGAAGTCGAAGACGGCCAGTGCCCGTGCACGGTCCCAGACCAGCGGGTCGAAGGGCGAGAGCAGTGTGGTGTGCGTGGCAGCCAGGCCGCCGTCCGCCGCGCGACCCGCGTTACCGGCGTGGTCCGGGTGGACGTACGCGAGATCGTCCCAGCCCTCCACCCGCGCCTCCAGGAGTGCACCCTCCCGGGCGAGGCTGCGGACGATGTCCGGCGTTTCCCTGCGCTCCATTCGGTAGTAGTCGGCCACCCAGCGCGCCTGCGTGACACCCAGTGCGCGGACCGCATTGAGGACCATGCGGCGCCTGGCCTCATCCGGCGCCGGCAGCAGCTCGTCCGACCAGTCCGGATAGACGCGCTCGCGGAGGTCGTAGACACGCTGGAAGCCCTGGCGTCGTGCGACCATGAGCTCGCCGGCAGTGAAGAGCGCCTCCAGCGCACGCTTCTCCGGCTTCCATTCCCACCAGCCGGCGCCGCCGCCATCCCGGCGCTGGAAATCGGCGGAGCGAGCCGCGCCATTCTCGCGGATCCAGTCGAGCACGCGGCGAAGCTCGTGACCGTTCTCGCCCACCCACTCGGACCGGTACTTCCAGCCCATGGCGGCCGGCGCCAGCATGCGGTGCCGCACGAGGGCGTAGTCCTCGATGGGCAGGCACGAGGCCTCGTGGGCCCAGTACTCGAAGATCCGGCCGTCCGCCAGCAGCTCGTCGAGCCACTGCGGCTCGAAGGCGCCGATGCGGCTGAAGAGCACCAGGTACTGGCTCCGGGCCACGACGCTGATCGTGTCGATCTGGAGCACGGCCATGCGCCGGATCGCGGCGAGGACGTCATTCGGGGTGGCCCGCCGTCGCGGGCGCCGACCGACGCCCTGGGCATGGACGTGGAGGAGGCGGGCCGCGGCTGCGGTGAGGCGAAGCACGCGCGCGTCAGCGCAGGTCGGACGGCAGGCGCGGCGTGCTCAGAAGCTCCGTGAACAGCTCCCAGCGCCGGTCCGGCCGGTCGGCGGTGCCGCCGCGCCCCTCGATGTACGCGGCAACCAGGTCGCGGCCGTAGTTGTAGTTGATCACGTAGCTGCGATACGTGTCGATGAACCGCACGCGCTGGCGCGCTCGCGCCGGCTCCATGAGCGCGAACTCCGTGAGCAGCACCGCGGCGGAGTCGGCGGTGATCCGGCCGTCGAGGTATTCGCGGGCCGCCTCGTTGCCGGCGTAGCCAAGCCGGTCGGCCAGGCCCCGCACCCGGGCGTATTCCTCCGCGCGGCCGGGGTCGATGCCTGCGAGGGGGAACAGCACATCGCGCTCGAAGGCGAGGCGCTCGTCGCCCGGGAACGCGACATCGATCCCGTAGTTCGCCGTGCCCTCGGCGATGAGGGACTGGGGGCTGAAGAGCGGGTAGACGCTGTACTCCACCCAGCCGCGCTCGCGGACCAGCCGCTGCTCGACCAGGGCGCTGAACACGTGGTGGCCCGGGTACCCCTCGTGGGCGCCCAGGTCGATGGCCCGGTCGATGAAGATGGGCAGCTCCACGTTCATCTGGATGAGGCTGCGGGCGTCCCCCTGGTACCAGTTGTATCCGCTCCACGGCCGGTCCGTCACCAGCTCCAGGACGAAGTCCTCACCCGGCGGGAGCTCAAGCCTTTCCGCCGTGCGCCGCCGCGCCTCTGCGATGGCAGCCCGGAACACGGTATCGAGCCGCTCCGTGGGAATGACGAAGTCCCGCCGGTAGGCCTCGAGGCGCTGTGCGACGGACCCGCTGCCGGGGAGCGCGGCGTCGAGGCTGTCCACCAGGCCCCTGAAGTGTGATTCGGGATACGCGGGCGCCACGGCGTCGTACAGGACGCGGGACTCCTCGTCGAACGTGAGGCGCTCGCCACCCAGCATGCCCACCCACGCGGCGACCGCTTCGAGGTGGCGGGCGAGGTACCGGTGCCGCAGGCGGACGTCGTCCGAGACGCCGGCCAGATCGACGGCCGCGAGGTCCGCTTCCAGCCGGGCCGCGCGCGCCGTGATGCTGTCCAGCGGCGGCGCCTCGGCCTCCACCTCCGCGCGCCACTCGGGCGGGCCGTAGTACGCATCGACGTACCCGTCGTCGTGTGTGCCGACGGACAGGACCAGCTTCACGTACGCCTCCGCCAGCGGCGCCATGACGGAATCCGCCCTCGCATCCGCGGCGCGGGAATCGGCGGCGTCATGGTCGGCGCCGCCGCACGCTGCCACGCCTGCCGCTGCCACCGCCAACACCGCCCGCCGGCGGAGCGACCTGCGGTTCACGGGTGCGCCTCCATGCCCCACTGCGCCCACTCCTCCCTGGAGGGGCCGTACACGCCGGCCACGGGCACGCCCGCCTGGCGCATGAGCACCGTCATCTGCCCGCGGTGATGGGCCTCGTGCCGGATGAGCGCCTCGAGCACCATGCCGCGCGACCAGGTCTCCCCGTACATGGGGAGCATGTCCTCGAGCATGTCGTCGCTCCAGCGGGACGTGACCTGGTCCAGGACCGAGGCGGACGCCTTCTCGTAGGCAGCCACAATGTCCGCTGCGCGGGACGGCACGGCCTCCGACGGCTCCGGGCCGTCGGGCTCGAGGCCCGCCTTGCCCAGCAACTCCGCGAAAGTGACCGTGAGGTGCCAGGCCAGGAACCCGAGGGTCCGCCCGCCGGGCGCCACCGGCGTTGCCAGGGACTCGTCGGTGAGGTTGCGCAGGTTGCGGAGCGTGGCCTCCCGCTCCGTGGGCCACTGGGCGGCGAAATCTTCGATGCGTCGGAACATGGCGTCTTCTCCTGTGGGTTCGGGTCGATGATAGCGGGGCCGCAGATACGGTGAAAGGCCCGGCGAGAGGGTCAGTGGAAGTCACGGGACCGGAAGCGCACGCGGTCCGTGTCGCCCGCCCGCACGCGCAGCTCCCTGAACCTGCGGCCCACCACGTTCACGACCCGGTCCTTCCGCTCGAGACGACCCTCGATGGCCAGGAAGGGGGCGTGCCGGACGACCTCGCGGTTCTCCTGGTACAGGACACGGGGCACAATGGCGTTGATGTAGCCGAACTCATCCTCCAGCAGGACGAACACCGTCCCCTTCGCCGTCGCCGGGTGCTGCCTCGCCACCACCAGACCGGAGACCACCACGCGTTCCGCCGATGGATGATCCTCCAGGTCCCGGCTCGAGACGACGCCCAGGGCGGCGAGGCGGGCCCGCATGTGCTCCATGGGGTGGCCGTCCACGCAGATGCCCGTGGCCAGGTAGTCCAGGAATATCCGCTCCGCACCCTCGAGCTCGCGGGGATCGAAGGGGAGCACGCGCGCCGGCGCCAGGGGCAGGATATCGCCCGCGGCCCGCAACGCCTCCCAGGCCGCCCTGCGACGGCCGGGCTCGAAGGCCTCGAAGGCGCCCGCCCGGGCAAGCTGACTGGACTCCGCCCGATTCAGACCCGCCCGCCGCACGACGTCCGCCACGCCGGCGAAGGGACCCGCCGCGTGGGCGTGCTGCAGGGCGTCCCGCGTCCGGCTGCCCAGCCCGCGGATGTGGCGCCAGCCGATCCGCAGGACGGGAACGGGAACGGGAAGGTTTACGGGCACGTTTACGGGGACTGCGTGCGGTCCCCCCATCGGCGCCGCCCCGCTCCCGCTCCCGTTTACGTTCCCGCTCCCGCTCCCGCTCCCGTTTACGTTCCCGTTTACGTTCCCGTTCCCGTTCCCGTTCCCGTTCCCGTTTACGTTCCCGTTCCCGTGCAGTTCGATGCTACAGTCCCACTCGCCTCGCTTCAGGCAGGGCGGCAGCACCGTCACACCGTGCCGGCGGGCATCGTGGACGAGGGTGGCCGGAGGGTAGAAGCCCATGGGCCAGGCGTTCAGCATGCCCAGGAAGAACTCGGCGGGGTAGTTCGCCTTGAGGAAGGCCGTGGCGTAAGCGATGAGGGCGAAGCTCCAGGCGTGGCTCTCCGGGAAGCCGTAGTTGGCGAAGGAATGGAGATCCTGGACGACTTCCTCGGCCACGGACTCGGCCACGCCCCGGGCCATGCAGGCCGCCTTCAGCCGGTTCAGCGCGGCGTGCAGCTTCGGCAGCTTCCGCTGATGTCCCATCGCCCGCCTCAGCTCGTCCGCCTCGCCGGCGCTGAAGCCGCCCAGGGCCATGGCAATGGCCATGGCCTGCTCCTGGAAGATGGGCACGCCGTACGTGCGGTGCAGGATGGGCTCGAGCACGGGGTGCGGGTAGCGCACGGACTCCCGGCCCCGGCGCCGCTCGGTGTAGGGATGGACGAAGCGCGCCTGGATGGGGCCCGGCCGGATGAGGGCGACCTGCACCACGATGTCGTACAGCCGCTCCGGCCGCGTCTGCAGGATGGACTGGATCTGGGCCCGGCTCTCGATCTGGAACGTGCCCACGGTGTCGCCCCGGGCAATGAGGTCGTACGTCTTCGCGTCATCCACCGGCAGCCGGTACATCTCCAGTCGCTCGCCCGTCCGCTTCTCGATGGCCCTGAAGGAGAGGTGGATGGCGGACAGCCCGCCGAGACCGAGGAAGTCGAACTTCGGCACACCCGCCTCGTCCAGGTCGTCCTTGTCGAACTGCAGGATGGTGCGGCCCATGGTGGTGTGCTCGATGGGCATGTACTCGCCGAGGAGGGAGGACGAGAGCACGAAGCCGCCGGGGTGCGTCGAGCGAAGACGCGGCACATCGTCGAGGACGGACAGGGCGGACAGCAGTGCACGCCCCCTGGAGTCCTCCAGGTCGAGGCCGTGCCTGGCGCCCAGGCCGGCCTTCAGTTCCTGCACGGCGACGGAGGGCTCGACGTGGTGCAGGCGCTTCGACAGGGCAAAGGCCAGCTCCGCGGGATAGCCGAGGGCCCGCATCATGTCCTGGAGCGCCGTGGGGGCGTGGTACGCCTGCGTCACCGCCGTGATGGCGGAGTGACCCCGGCCGTAGCCGTCGTACATGTAGTCCAGGACCTCCTCGCGGCGGTGCATCTCGAAGTCCACATCGATGTCCGGCGCCTCGGTGCGGCCGTCCGTCCGGACTTCCGAGAGGAACCGCTCGAAGAGCAGGCCATTGCGGATGGGGTCCACCGCCGTGATACCGAGGCAGTACGCCACCGCACTGTTCGCCGCACTGCCCCGACCCTGGCACAGGATGTCGCGGGAGCGTGCAAACCGGACCGCATCCCACATGACGATGAAGAAGCCGGCGAAGCCGAGGCTGCCGATGACCCGGAGCTCGTGCTCGATCTGGCCGCGCTGACGCTCGTCCACATCGCCCCACCGCTCCGCCGCACCCTCGTACACGAGATGCCGCAGCCAGGAGTCGTCGGTGTGGCCCGGCGGCACGCGGAAGCGGGGCAGCGGCGGGCGCAGCCAGCGCAGGTCGAAGGGCAGACAGTCCAGGGCGATCTCCCGGGTCGACTCGAGACCCGCCTCCCTGCCCCGCCACAGCGCCGCCATCTCCGCCGGCGACTTCAGCCGCCACTCGCCATTCGGCAGCAGCAGCCCCCACGCCGCCGCCGTGTGCACACCCACGTCCGCCCGGTTCGCCGTCATCAGGTCGTGGACCAGCCGGCCCGCACCATCCAGGTAGCGCGGATCGTTCGACACGCACCACCGCGTGCCCGTCCGGTCCGCCACGTCGA
>DATHVO010000018.1:0-6988 GCA_035461265.1 Longimicrobiales bacterium | reverse complement strand
AGCTGGCGTTCGAGGCCGTTTCGTTCGGCGGGCGCAGCTACCCCATGGACGCGACGGTGGTGCGGGCCAACCCGCAGCGCCAGACACGGACGACGACGCAGGAGCAGGTGGCGAAGGTGGCGGCCGGCGCGGTGGCGGGTGCGGTGCTGGGCCGCGTACTCGGCAAGGACACCCGGTCCACGATCCGGGGCGCCGCCGTGGGCGCGGCGGCCGGCACGGCCATCGCCATGGGCACCGCGGATGTCGACGTAGTCCTGCCCGCGGGCTCGGAGATGGTCATCCGCCTGGACACGCCCATCGAGGTCCGGCGACCCGTCAGCTGACGGCACGACTCCGAGGCAGGGAAGGGGCCCGGGAATGATGTTTCCCGGGCCCCTTCGTCCATGTGTCGTCGCGCCGGACCCCGCTGCGACCGATCTCAGAAGCCGGCGGCGAGGCCTCCCGTCCGGGGGTCGTGTGCCCCCGTCCACACCCCTGCGCTGCGGACGATGGTGGGAGCGGTGCCCACGGTGGGGCGAGCATCGACGGCGTGTCCCATCGCCCTGAGGCGCTGTACCTGTGTCGTGGTGAGGCCGCCGTGCTCGAAGTACAGGACGTCGGGGAGGTGCTGGTGGTGGATACGCGGCGAGCGGACGGCGGCGACGACGTCCATGTCATGGTCGATGACGTTGGAGATCACCTGGAAGACCGCCGAGATGATCCGCGGCCCGCCGCGCGCGCCGGTGACCATGAGTACCGCGCCGTCGGGGTCCAGGACGATGGTGGGCGTCATCGCCGACAGCATCCGCTTCCCCGGTTCGATGGCATTCGCCTCGCCCTGGACGAGGCCGAACATGTTGGGGAAGCCGGGTCGCGCCGCAAAGTCGTCCATCTCGTCATTGAGCAGGAACCCGGCACCGGTCACCGTCACCGCGGATCCGTACAGCTCGTTGATGGTGGTGGTCAGTGCGACGGCATTGCCCATGGGGTCCACGACGGAGAAGTGCGTGGTGCGAGCCGGTTCCGCCACCTCCGCCAGGCCCGGCCGCACGCGCTCGGACGGCGTGGCCCGGCCGGGATCGATGGTGGCGCGAAGCCGCGCCGCGTAGTCGGCCGATACGAGCATAGCCTGCGGGAACTCGACGAAATCCGGGTCGCCCAGGAAGTGGTTCCGGTCTGCGAAGGCCCGCCGCATGACCTCGGCGGTGAGGTGCATGAGCGTGTCGGACTGCCAGCCGAGACGACGGGCCGGAAATCCCTCCATCACGTTGGCCATGATGGCCAGGGTTGTCCCGCCGGACGATGAGGGCGGCATGGAGATGACGCGGCGGCCGCGGTAGCTGAACGTCACGGGTTCGCGCCAGGCCGCACGATAGCGGCGGAGGTCCTCGTGGGAGATGATGCCGCCTCCACGCTCCATCTCCGCGACGATGAGATCGGCCGTCACCCCTTCGTAGAACCCGGCCGGGCCGTCCCGGGCGATGCGCCGCAGGACCTGTCCCAGCTCGGGGTTCCGCCAGCGCGTGCCTGCCTCCGCCGGCGTGGCGCCGGGGAGGAAGAGGGCCGCGGAGCCCGGAAATCGTGCAAGCCGCGGGGCGGCGCTGCGGAGTGAGGCCGCGAACTCGGCGTCTACGGGGAAGCCATCCTCCGCGAGGCGGATCGCCGGCTCCAGCAGCTGAGGCCACGGCAACGTACCGAACCGTCGGTGTGCCTCCCACAGCCCCATCACCGCGCCCGGCACGCCGGCGGCCAGGTGGCCGGTGACGGACCGGTCGGTGAGCTCGCCGGCCTCGTCCAGGAACATGTCACGCGTCGCAGCGAGCGGTGCCGTCTCCCGGAAATCCAGGGCCGCTTCCGTGCCATCCGCGAGCCGCGCCACCATGAAGCCGCCGCCGCCGATGTTGCCGGCTTCCGGGTACACCACGGCGAGGGCGAACGCCGTCGCAACGGCGGCGTCCACGGCATTGCCGCCGGCCCGCATGATCCCGACACCCACGTGCGTTGCGAGCGGCGCGTCGGTGGCGACCATCGCCTGGGCCGACGTCGCGGCCGGGACGTTCGGTGCGTGAGGCCACCCGGCCTGGCCCGCGGCCTCCGTCCACGTCGCGGGCGGCGCCGTGCCGCACGCGGTCGCGAGGACTGCCGCCCACAGGATTCGCTTCATCATGTCTCCAGGGGAGTCGGGGTCAGAGACCGAAGCGCAGGCCGAGCTGCAGCACGGAGTGCTGCGCCGCACCGCCGCCGATGCCCTCCCGCTCGTGATACCCCCAGAGCCGGGCCCACTCGAGGTAGAGCGCCCGGGAGGGTGCCATGCGGTACTCGAGGCCGGTGCCGGCCCGGAGCGCGAAGTCGGCGTTCCATTCCGCGAGGTCCTCGAGCCGGTACGCGATGGTGCCGAGGCCGCCGGTGAGGTAGAAGCCAAGCTCCGTGGGTCCACCGTACGCGACCCGGCCGGTCAGCAGCGCCGTGGCGACGGTCGCGGTCCCGGTGGCCTCCGGAACGGGGACGCTCGAATCGCGCACGCGCCGCTCGTAATCCGTCCGGGCCAGGCCGACATCCGCGCCCAGCAGCAGGCCGGGCGTGATCTCACGCATCAGCGCAGCGCCGAACCCGAATGCGTTGTCGTCGAATACCCAGTCCGACTGGGTGTCCGGATCGTAGAATCTCGAGATGCCGGTGTACATCTGGCCGTACAGCGCGGCCCACGACCGCGGCGAAACGCCCCGTACCTGCGCTTCCGCTGTCGCCGCGGCCATGAGCATCAGGGCGAGGGCGGCCAGGGTGGTTCGCTTCATCATCGTCCTCAACTCCGTCGTTGCATCGTCTCCAGCGCGCAGGCAGCCAGCGCGGCGGCGCCCCGGGCCAGGACGCGCTCGTCTATATCGAAGCGCGGGTGGTGATGTTCCCGTGGCGGCTCGAGGGCGGCACCCAGCCATATGAAACAGCCGGGTGCCTCCCTCGCCAGGATGGAGAAATCCTCTGCGCCCATCATCCGCTCGAAGGGAACGATGTCGAGCCCGAGGACGGCGCCGATCGCCCGCCTCGCCACGGCCGACATCGCCGGGTGATTCACCACAGGCGGGTAGCCCTCCATGAGCCGAATCTCGGAACGACCGCCCATGGTGCCTGCGATGGCGAAGCTTCTCTCGAGGGCATCGCGCAACGTCCGCCGGACGTGCTCCTCGTAGTACCGTATCGTGCCGCGCACCGTGACGGTCTCGGCCAGCACGTTCTCGGCGACCCCACCCTGTATGGTGCCGATGGACAGGACGCCCTCCTCGTGGGGGGAGATGCGACGTGCGACTCCGGCCTGGCAGGCAACGACGGCGTGGGCCGCAAGGAGGATGGCATCGACGCCCTCGTGTGGGCGCCCGGCGTGGGCGCTGCGACCGTGGACCGTGGCGGTGAAGAGGTCCGAGCCCGCCATGATCGGCCCGTCCGAGATGTGTACGCCGCCGAAGGGAAGGTGGGCGCCGACGTGCACCCCGAACACGGCGTCGACCCCCTCCATGGCGCCGTCCTCCACCATGCGCGTGGCGCCGCTCCGGCCCTCGGTGTCGGAGGCCTCCTCGGACGGCTGGAACAGGAGGCGGACCGAGCCGGGCAGCTCGCCCCTCTCCTGTGCCCCCGCCAGCAGGCGGGCCGCGCCCACGAGCATAGCCACGTGGGCGTCGTGACCGCAGGCGTGCATGACGCCAGCCACCGTCGAGCGGTAGGCCGCGTCGCCGGCCTCCTGGATGGGCAGTGCGTCCATGTCCGCCCGGAGGGCGACCCGCGGGGTACCCGTCCCCATGTCCGCCACCACGCCCGTCCGGCCGACGCCCCGCCGGACGCGGTAGCCGAGGGCTTCGACGGCGTCCGCCGCGATCCCTGCGGTGCGTTCCTCCCGGAAAGAGAGCTCGGGATGGCGGTGGAGGTCCCGGCGCAACTCGACGAGCTGGTCGGCGAAGCCGGTGGCTTGCTGCAGCAGGCTGGTCATGTCGTCCGTGTCGGGGTAACTTGCCGCCAATCTATCGGCCGTGCAAAACACGTGACAAGTCGCAGCGAGCATGGACAAGAGACCGCCCCTGGACCCCCGCCTGACCGAGCAGCGAAATCCGCGCAGCATGCGCATAGACCAGCTTTCCACCGTCGAGATCGTGGACCTCATCGGCGCGGAGGACCGGATGGTCGCCCAGGCCGTGAACGAGGAGCGGGACGCCATCGGCGAAGCGGTGGAAATCGTCGTGGAGACCTTCCAGCGGGGCGGCCGCCTCTTCTACATCGGCGCGGGCACGTCGGGTCGCCTGGGCGTGCTCGACGCGTCGGAGATGCCTCCGACCTACGGCACACCCCCGGAACTGGTGCAGGGGATCATTGCCGGCGGGTACAGCGCCCTGACCCGGGCACAGGAAGGCGCGGAGGACCACCCGGAAGACGGGGCCCGCGACATCGACGAACGCGGCGTCGGACCCGCCGACTTCGTCCTCGGCATCGCGACCTCCGGCACGACGCCCTACGTCCACGGCGGACTGGCACGGGCGAGGGAGCTCGGCGCGCGCACCGGCTTCCTGCTTTGCACCTATCCGTCGCCGGCGCTCCTCGACACCCACGACGTGGTCATCGCACCGCTCGTGGGGCCCGAGGTGATCACCGGGTCCACCCGCATGAAGGCCGGCACGGCGACGAAGATGGTGCTCAACACCATCACGACGGCGGCGATGGTCCGGATGGGGAAGGTCTACGGCAACCTCATGGTGGACCTGCAGGTGACCTGCCAGAAGCTGCGGGATCGGGGCGAGCGCATCCTGATCGAAACGGCGGATGTCGATCGTGCCGAGGCGACCGCCCTGCTGGAGCGGGCGGGCGGTCATGTGAAGACGGCCATCGTGATGGGGCGCCTCGGCCTGGACCGGGACGCCGCCCGTGCGCGTCTCGAAGAAGCCGGCGGCCTGATCGCGAGGGTGATCCCCGACCTGGGAGCGGCATAGGTGCTTGTCATCGGTCTCATGTCGGGCACATCGCTCGACGGAATCGACGCTGCGCTCGTGGAGTTCGACGGTACCGTCGATGCGCCGGACTGGCGGCTGCTGGCGTTCATCGAGATACCGTATGCGCCCGGTCAGCGGTCGGCTATCCACGACGGCATCGTAGCCGGGGGCGCACCGTCCCTCTGCCGTCTGCACGCGGATATGGGTGAGTGGCTCGCGGAGGCGGCACTCCGGGTGTGCAGGGAGCACGGCGTGGACGTCGCGGACGTCGCCGTCATCGGGTCCCACGGGCAGACGATATGGCACGAGCCTCCGGCGGGCGGCAGGCGCGGCGCCACGCTGCAGCTCGGCTGTCCGGCCACCATCGCGGAGCGTACGGGCATCCCGGTGATCAGCGACTTCCGGTCACGCGACATGGCAGCGGGTGGCGAAGGCGCGCCGCTGGTGCCGTGGGTCGACCGACTGCTCTTCTCGCACCCTTCCCGGAAGCGGGTCCTCCAGAACATCGGCGGCATGGCCAATCTCACCTGGCTGCCTCCACGCGGGAGTGACGAGCCGATCCTGGCCTTCGACACGGGTCCGGGCAACGCCCTCATCGATGCGGCGGTGTACCTGGCGACGGACGGCGCGCTGACGTACGACACGGACGGCGCCTGGGCAAACGCCGCCGAGCCCGACGAGGCGCTCCTCGCAGAGCTGCTGGCTCACCCGTTCCTGCACCGCGACCCGCCGAAGTCCACGGGCCGGGAGGTGTTCGGCAGGCCGTTCGTGCAGGCGCTGGCGGAACGCCTTGCCCCCGCGACACGGGACGCATGGGGCGCGCTGGTGTGCACGCTCACGGAGTTCACGGCGCGGACGATCACGGACGCCATCGACAAGTGGCTGGTTCCCCGGGGCGTGGACGAGATCATCCTGACGGGGGGCGGCGCGCAGAACCCCGCCCTCGTCGACCGCATCCGGGCGCGGGTCACGGCACCGGTGCACGCCGACGCAGCGGCGCTTGGACTGCAGCCCGCGGCCAAGGAGGCCCTGGCCTTCGCGGCCCTCGCATGGGCGCATGTCCTGGGCGTTCCGGGCAACGTGCCGGAGGCGACGGGCGCGGCCGGCCCGAGAGTCCTGGGCAGCCGGACGCCGGGTGTCGTCGAACTGCCGGGCGACTGAGCGCGGACCCATGCATCCCACCGGCCGGCTCCTCTTCCCGGCGCTGCGCTGGAGTCCCGTCACCGGGTTCGACCACGAGCAGGCCGTCATCGAAGCGGCGCTGGGTGCCGGTGCCGGCGGGTTCTGCATCTTCGGCGGGGACGCCGTCGCCGTTTCGGCGCTGACCTCGTCGCTGCGGCAGCGAAGCCGGGTGCCTCTCCTCATCGGGAGCGATCTCGAGCGCGGCGCCGGACAGCAGTTCCCCCAGGCCACGCCGCTGCCCCCGCTGGCGGCCATCGGGTACCTCGACGATCTCGCACTGACCCGCCAGGCCGGCGCTCTCACCGCCCGGGAGGCCCGCGCACTCGGCATCAACTGGGTCTTCGCCCCGGTGGCGGATGTGGACTTCGAACCCCGGAACCCCATCGTGGGAACCCGCGCGTTCGGCCGGGACTCCGCCCGGGTCGCCGCACACGTCGCGGCATGGGTGGAGGGCTGCAGGTCCGAGGGCGCCGCGTGCTGCGTCAAGCACTTCCCCGGCCACGGCCGCACCACCGAGGACTCCCACGCCGTGCTCCCGCGAGTGACGGCCGGGCGGGACGTACTGGAGGAGGACCTGCGGCCCTTCCGGGCGGCGGTAGCGGCGGGTGTGGATGCGGTCATGACGGCGCACGTCGTGTACGAGGCACTGGATGCCGCTGCGCCGGCGACCCTGTCAACGGGCATCCTCGACGGGATTCTCCGGGGTGAACTCGGTTTCGCTGGCCTGATCGCCACCGACGCCCTCAACATGGCCGGTATCCTGGCCGCCGCGGCGGGGGACGAGACGGCTGCAGCGACGGCGGCGGTCAACGCCGGCTGTGACGCGGTGCTCTACCCGTCGGACGTCGCTGCCCTGG
>DATHVO010000017.1:0-1947 GCA_035461265.1 Longimicrobiales bacterium | reverse complement strand
CGCCTCCTCGCCTACCGGTGCCGGGAGCTCGGCATACCCGCCAGCATCCATGCATTCGACATCTCCGTGCAGCGGGACCTGCGTGAGATCGGCGTGGCACACCTGATCCTGTCGAAGCACGCCGGAATCCGGCTCGCGGCGACGGAGCTGCGGGCGGCGGGGCTGCTGCCATGACCGCCATCGCGCTCCTCCTCGCGGCAGCGGCGGCGGCCCACGTGATGGCTCGCTGGCTGGGACTGCCCACCATTCCCCTGCTCATGCTGGCGGGCGCCGCCGTCGTCGTGGTCGCCCCCGTCCCGGCAGAGTTCCTGGAGGATGCGCTCATCCTGGGCCTGACGTTCCTGCTCTTCGTCACGGGCGTGGAACTGAGCCCCACACGGGTCGCCGGCCAGAGGCGGGTCGCCCTGCGCGTGGGCGCCCTGCAGTTCGTCGTCATGGCCGCCGCCGGGTTCGCCGCATCACTCGCCCTCGGCTTCGGCGTCCACGAGGCGGCCTACCTCGCGCTGGCCCTCACGGCGAGCTCGACACTCGTCGTCATACGACTCCTCCAGAGGCGCGGACAGCTCTTCGAGCCGGTGGGCCGCATGGTGCTGGGCGTGCTGCTCCTGCAGGACATTCTCGTCATCGCCCTCATACCCCTGGTCGTCTTCCTGCCCATGGGCGTCGCGCCCGCCGCCCGGGCGCTCTTCGGCGTGCTCGTCCTGATCGCGCTCGCCTGGGCGACGCTGCGCTGGGTGTCGCCGCTGCTGCTTCGCCTCCACGACGATGAGGAGGTCATGCTCCTGGGCGTGATCGGTCTGCTGTTCGTCTTCCTCGGCGTGGCGCGCATGCTCGGACTGCCCCTCGTCGTGGGTGCCTTCCTCGCCGGCGTCGGACTCTCCGCGTTCCCCGTTAACGGGATCGTCCGGGAACAGCTCGACTCCATCGGCGACTTCTTCTCCGCCATCTTCTTCACCGCCCTCGGCGCCGTGCTCGTCCGGCCGTCCCCGGCCGAGCTCCTCCAGGCCGCCGCCCTCGTGCTCCTCGTCGTGATCGTCACGCCCATCCTGGTGACGGCCGTCGCCGAGCGCGCCGGATTCTCGGCCCGCCCCGGCGTCGAGGCCGGCCTGCTCCTCTCCCAGACGAGCGAGTTGTCCCTGGTCGTGGGCCTGCAGGGACTGGTCTTCGGGCAGATCTCCACCGGCGTCTTCACGGTCATCGTTCTCGTGACGGTTACGACGATGATGCTGACCCCGTTCATCACCGGCGACCGCGTCGTATGGTGGCTGCTCCGCATCCACCCCATGCGGGGCACGTCGCCACCGACGGCGCCGCCACGCGGCCACGTCCTTCTCCTGGGCACTGGGGAGACGGGCATGCCCCTGCTTGAAACGCTGGTGACGGCGGGACAGGACGTGTTCGTGGTGGACGACGACCCCGCGCTCATCCGGCGCATGCAGGAGGCCGACATCCCGTGCCTGCGCGGCGATGCTTCCGATGCCGAAGTGCTCCTCCGCGCCGGCGCCGATCACGCCGCAGTGGTGCTCTCCACCATCCGGCGGCCCGAGGACAACAGGACGCTCCTCCGCGTTGCCCGGGGAAGGCCGGTCCTCGTCCGGGTCTTCGAGCCGTCCGACGCCGAGTGGATCAGCGAGCTGGGCGGGCGACCGATCCTGTACTCCGAGGCAGCCGCCGATGAGTTCCTCCACTGGTACCGCACCGAGTTCATGCACGGGCCCTGACGGCCGGCGCGGTTGAGCGCGGTGGGGGAGGTGGCGGATGCGGTGTGCGGCGCCCACGATGAGGCGTGCCCGGGACCGGGGGTGGTCCGGCATCCCGTGAGCGCATGTCAACCAGATCCCGGCGATAGTCGATGTCCTATCCGATCGAGGAAATCGAAGGAATCGGCCCCACCTATCGCGCGAAGCTGGAAGCGGCGGGAGTCCGCAACACGGATGACCTGCTGGC
>DATHVO010000016.1:0-8069 GCA_035461265.1 Longimicrobiales bacterium | reverse complement strand
ACCCACCGCGTCGGGCTCAGACAGTCCTCGGGCCGTACGCACCACGGGTGCGCACGGCCCTGCGGAACTCGCGCGCCGCGGTGGGTCACCTTCCCGCTCCCCTTCCAGGTGTGGGCGCGAGCTGAGCGGAACTCGCGCGTTGCGCGGGCCGCCCCATCCCCCCAAGTCACGAAGCGCGGTGGGTGGACGGCGACGGAGCGCGCCTGCCGCTCAAACTCCGGTCGTGCGGAGGCACACGTCGCGGCGTCGGCGGCATCGCCGATCACCGCGCGACCACCAGCGCTGGCGCGTGAGCCGGCTATGGCTTAATGATCTCCCGGGCGCGTTCGGCGATGTACTCCATCTGCCGTTCGCGCTCGCTTGCCCAGCGTGGGAGGCGGAGGGCGTTGAAGGCGAGGGTGCCGGAGCCGGCAAGGCCGAGGATGACGGGCTTGATGAGGTCGGCGGGCATGTTGCCGGTGGCGGCCACCACTAACGAGACGGCCGCCGCCATGCCGAGGCCGCCGATGCCCAGGCCGGTCACGGCGCCGGCGTCGCTCTTGGTGGTGCCCAGACGCAGCCGGTAGCCGGACTCCGCGGGCTCTATGTACGCGTGCAGGTTGCCGTTCCGCCACTCCCGCACGTCGCCGCGGGACGACTCGCGCCCGCTGGCCCGGAATGTTGAACGCAGCTCGGCTACGAGGCGGTTCCATTCGGCGTCCGTCGGCGCCCGGGGCAGTTCCAGAGTCCGCCCGACGCCGACGGGCATCCCCAGCTGCGTATGGCGCGGTGCGACGCCCCGGCGCGCGTCGAGGGCGGAGGCGGCCCGTGCGACCTGGTCCGGCTCGAGCCCCACTTCCCCGCCGATCTCCTGCAGCTCCGCGAGGGTGAGGCCCCGGGCGGACAGGGCCTTGCGGGTCGCCGGCCGTGGCGAGGTGGCGGCCTCGAAGATTTCGGCGATCTCGTCTTCCTGGTATCGTCGCTCGTCGGGCATCGGGTCGGTTCAGCCTGTCGCGGGTGGGCTCACGCGCTCAAGTATGCCGGACGGACGTCGGTGGGTGCAAGGCGAGAGCGCGCCGATCGAGGACCGTCCGAGCCAGACCTGCGAACCATCGTCCCACCCCTCGCCGCGGTGGAGGTTGTGCGGACGCCCGGCGCGGGTGAACTATTTCTGTCTCGCTTGCCCTTACATCCCGGAGCATCCATGACTCTGCGCTCGACCGTCATCGCCCTGACGCTGCTCCTGACTGCCGGCGGGCTGTCCGCACAGGACCCGCATCATGGGCCCGGCGCCCACGGCCACCACGCCCAGAGTCACCAGCTCGGTACCGTTCATTTCCCCAATTCCGGGGCGGCTGCCGCACAGGAGGCGTTCCTGCGCGGGATCGCCCTGCTGCACAGCTTCGAGTACGAGGATGCCCAGGACGCGCTGCGTGAGGCGCAGGCGGTGGACCCGGACTTCGCCCTCGCTTACTGGGCGGACGCCCTCTCCCACACGCAGCTCCTCTGGGGGTGGGATGACGCTGCTGCCGCGCGGCGCGCGCTCGAACGTCTCGGCCCGACCCCGGAGGCCCGGCTCGCACGCGCACCGACGGCCCGGGAGCGCGCATGGGGTGCAGCGGTGGAGGCGTTCTACGCAGATGCGGATGTGCGTACGCGTGCCCGGGCGTTCGCGGACTCGCTGCGGTCGCTGGCCGCGCGTGAACCGGGCGACCTGGAAGCCGCCGCCTTCGCATCCCTGGCGCTCCAGATGGCCGGGAGTGTGGGCGGGATTCAGGAATCGGAGCGAGTCGCAGCCCGTGAGGAGGCCATCGCTCTGGCTGAGCGGGTGTTCCGGGCGAACCGGGACCACCCCGGTGCGGCGCACTACCTCATCCACGTATACGACGACCCGGAGATCGCGCACCGCGGGCTCGAGGTGGCCCGCGCCTATGCGGAGATTGCGCCCGATGCGCAGCACGCGCTGCACATGCCGTCGCACATATTCGTGCAGGTAGGATTCTGGGACGACGTCGTCGCGTCGAACGAGCGGGCGTGGGCGGCGTCCCGGGACTGGGTCGCCCGGCGTGGCGAGCCTGGCCTGGTGCCTGACTTCCACTCGCTGGAGTGGCTGCACCATGGCTACCTGCAGCAGGGCCGGTTCCGCGCGGCGGCCGCACTTCTGGACACCGTCCGGGTGGCGCTGGCTGCGGATGACCAGTCGGGCAGTGTGAATGCGATGTTCGTCGAGCCACGCCTGACGTTCCGCCACGCTGCGGAGACGGGCGACTGGGGGCTGCCGCTGACGCGCGCGGAGATCGGCCACGCGGCTGCCGTGTCGCCGGCGTACGCGGATCGCTTCGCGTACTTCAGCCTCGTGGACGCGTATCAGGCCGCCGTGGGCGCCATACTGCAGGGCGACACCTCTTCATCATCGCACGATGCCCTGCGCAGCCTGCTCGCCGAGCGCGGGCCCGCCGACAGGGGGTACGCTGCTCTCATGCCGATGCACGTGGAAGCGCTCCTGGCCCGCGCCCGCGGCGACCTCGACGGGGCCATCGAGATCATGACCCGGGCCGCCGTCGTGGACGACGCCATTTCGCCCGTGGGTCCGCCCGCGGCTCTCCCCACCCTGGAATGGCTCGGCATGATCCTCATGGAAGCAGGCCGACCGGCGGAGGCCGCGAATGCGTACGAGCGTGCGCTCGTGCGCTGGCCGAAACGGTCGGCGTCGCTCCTCGGGCTGGCTCGCGCCCGTGCGGCTCTGGGCGCCGCGGATGCCGCGGCGGAAAGCTACAGCGCGCTGCTGGACAACTGGCGCAACGCAGACGAGGACATCGCCGCGCTGGTCGAGGCGCGGCGGGGTGCGGCGAACGCCACGCCGTGACCGGGGCGGGCCGCGCCACTCGTCCGCCGGAGGGATCGGGACGGTGGTTCACGCGTCACGCGAGTTCCGCAGGGCCGTGAGCACCCGCGGTGCGAACGGACCGAGGACTGTCTGAGCCCGACGCGTGAGCCGCCGTCCCGGTCCCGCGCCATGGAGCCCGACACGTGAGCCCGGCGGTCAGGGCCGCGTCACATCCACGCGGTACCCGCTGACGTCGGCTCGCAGCGCGTTGTCCGGGCCGGACGCCTCGATGATGCGGGCGGAGTACGAGCCGGAGCGATTCACGTCCGGGACGGCGAAGCGCACGAGCAGGCCGGACCGGACCTCGCCGAATGCCGCGGCACGCAGCGTGGCGCCGGACACGCGGCCGTGGACGGTGTGGCCGCTGCCGCCGGCGTCCACCGTGGTGATGCCCGCGCCAGTGATCTCCACGAGGACGGCAGCGTCGTCGGCGTGCGGTGTCGTGAGAACCGCGGTGAGGAAGCCGGGCTGTGGGGGCGTCGTGATGTCGCTGCCACCGCCATCGGAGCAGCCTGCCGCCAGGGCGGCGCAGAGCAGCACCGCACCGGTCCGCATGTATCGTGTCATGGCATGTCCTCCGTTTCGTCCTCGCGTTCGATCCCGCCCACCACCTGCCTCAGTGCCGCCGTCTCGGCAGGCGTGAGGTGCGACGCATCCACAAGCCAGGCCCGCACGTCGCCCACGTCCAGGCGTCCGTTGCGGTTGCCCAGCAGGTCGAGGAAGTGGACGTCGTTCGGCGTCAGCGCGCCTGCGCCCAGGAGCTGGTCCAGCACGGCCAGGGGTTGGAGCAACGGCTTCGCCGCGTCCAGACGGAAAGCCCGGGATGCCGCCAGGTCGTCGGCGCGAACCTGCACGGTGAAGTGCCATGTGCCGGCGCCTTCCATGATCCCGCCCAGGGCGCCGGTCAGGCTGTCCAGCGCGATGCCGGGCGGCAGGGTTCCGTCCGTGACCGTCCAGCGCTCCGGACCCGCGGCACCGAAGGCCCGGAGCGTGTCGGCGTACGCCGCGCCCATGACCGCAGGGGGACGCACGGAGTCCGAGAGAACGACGAGTCCCTCCGGGTAGACCGCCAGCGTGAACGACGCCGTGGCCACGAGGGACTCCGAGCGGACCTCCGCGTCGAAGGCGTAGCTGCCGGTTGCACCCGCGGTGCCGGCGATGATGCCGTTCACGGAGTCCAGGGCCATGCCGGGCGGGAGGGTACCCCCCGTCAGTCGCCAGCGGTAGCCGCCCTCGCCGCCCGTCGCCCGAAGCGTGTCCTGGTAGACCGTGCCCACGCGTGCCGGCGGCCGAGCGGCGGACGAGGCGATGACGACCGGCCCCACGACGCGGAACGTGTCCGCCACGCGGGCCGGACTTCCCGTGGCCCCCGGCGCACTGATGGCGATGGTATCCGTGTAGACGCCGGCGCCGAGGCCTGCGGCGCTGCGGGACCAGCGCAGTACGGCCGGACCCCGGCCCGACGTAGCCTGGAGCTGGAGCCACGGCGCCGTCGCCGTTGCCGTCCACGCGATGGTGTCCTGACCCGCACCGTTGATCTGGATGAACACGGAGTCCGGGGGGGCGTCCGCCATCCCTGGCGTCCCGACTCCGGCGCGCGTCGTCGCGTTCGTGGTGAGCACGGCCGGGGGCCGCGTACCTTCGAGCCAGACGCTGTCCAGGACCAGGACGGCCTGGGCGGGTGCATCCGCGAAGGCGATCCGGATGGTATCCACCGTGAGCCCCACGGGTCTCGTTGTGGTATTGCGTGACCAGCGGATGCGGCGCGGGCCGGGCTCCGGACCCACCGGCCCGCCGAAGAGGTCGTCGCGCATCCAGTCCAGCAGCACGGACGCGGACGTGGTTGACGCCTGCCAGGGCCTGGTTGCCGACCCGTCGCCCTCCGGCCGCACATCGACGTAGCTCTCGCTCCACGCACCGATCCACGCGGTGTCGCGCGTGCTGGTCCGGTCTACGACGAGCCGCGCTGGCGCCGCATGCACGTCGATGGAATCCGTGATGACGACGCGTGTGTCGGGATCCTTCTGGACGGACACGGTGATCTGCGCGGCGTGGCGGCCGGGTGCGAGACCGAGGGTCGAGCGGCGGAACCGGATCCAGCTGCTGCCGGCATGGCCGATCCCGTAGCCGTCGAGCTGGACGTGCCCCGTTGAGGCGATGCTGAGGGCGGCATCTGCGGCCCACGCCCCCTGCACGCCCACGAACACCGAGTCCGGTGTCGTGATGGTTTCCTGCGGCGCCGTGGCCCGGAGGACATCGGCGTGGGGCACGAGGGTCAGTGGTGCGAGGACGACGAGGCGGTGCTCGAGGATGGCCGGCCGTTCCGCGCCGGTGACATCGATGCGCACCGTGTCCACGTATTCGCCCGGTGCGAGACCGGCGGCGGACACGTCAGCGGCGAGCCACGCGTTGCCCGTACCGGCGGTGGTGTGGAGGGTGAGCCATGACGGCTGCCGGGCGACGCTCCACGGCGCCGCCGCCGCGCCTGGCCCGGTGATGACGAGTTTCCCCAGCAATAAGGCAGCCCAGCCGGCGCGCGACTGCTCGACCACCAGGCTGTCCGGGCCCGGAAGTTCGGCGAAGCCCGCCGCGATGCCCGGGGGCGGGGCGACGACCAGTGTGTCCGCGATCTCCGCTGTCCCCGCCGCGCCGCCCGAGGTCGTGATCCCGACCCAGCGGGCGTGGACGCCGGCGGCGAGCTGGTCCGCGGGCGTGTGCCAGTGCACCCAGCCGCTCCCCGTGCCGGATGCGATGTCCAGCTCGACGGAACGCGAGCCCATGGCGCTCCAGCGGATGCCGTCTGCGCCGGGCCCCGTGATACGGACCTCAGCCGAGTCCCGGACCACACCCGCGGTGCCGAAGGGGATGTCCCGTCGCGTCGGATCCTGCCTCGACACCGTCATTGACGCGACGGCACCGGCATGGACGATGACCCGGATGCCGTCGGTCAGTACGGCGTCGATGTCCACGGCGGTCCCGCTCGCCGGATCGCGGAACGTCTCACCCACGCGCCACGCGGAACCCTCGTCGCTCGTGATACCGTTGCCGTCGGCGTCCACCACCCGGGCGTCCCGGCCGCGGGCGAGGTGGTGGATTACGACGGCGTCGCCGGGGAGACCCGCGTCGTAACCGGCCTGCCGGCGGGCCTCCAGCGTGTAATACGCGCCGTCAGGCAGCGGAATCACCACCATCTGCGGGTGCGAACCGCCACCGTTGATATCCTGCGCCAGCACCAGGGTGCTGGTCCCGGGCGGCGCCACGAAGCGGCGGCCCGGCGCAATCCAGCCGAGGCGGTCGCGGTGATACGCGATGGTGTGGGCGCCCATCCAGTGCGGTGAGCCGGGGTGGGAGAACCCCGAGCTCCGGCTCATGACGTCCCAGTGGGAGTCGTACACCAGGCTGTAGGGTCCGCTGGAGTGAGGCAGGCCGAAGGTGTGGCCGATCTCGTGGGCGTAGCTCCCCATGCCAGCCCAGTCCGACAGGATCGTCAGACGGTACAGCCGGGTCATGCCGTCGAGGTCGGAAAACGTGACAGACGCCCAAGACTTCCCGAAATCATAGTTGGTCTGGACGTTGATGCCGGCGTAGTCGGGGAAGTGGACATCGCCGTCTGCCGCGGCCATGCAGTCCCGCTCCAGTTCGGCTGATGCCCAGTTGCCGGGCATCACGTATTCCGACGACGGCCGGGGCAGCGTGTACCACCCGTGCGTCGTGCTGCCGGCCATGCTGATGCTGCCTGCGGACACGTGCTCCCAGTAGTGGGTCACGCCCGGGAAGCTCGCGGCCATGATGCTCGCGTAGTGCTCCCGCTCATTGGGCACCCAGTCGATGTCCGGGAAGCGGCAGAGGAGCGTGACGTACGGTGTGGCGCTCTCCTCAGGCCCGACTGTGGCGGCCGCGAGGAGCGGATCCGCCTCGAAGGCCGGCCTGCCATGCACCTGCTCCACTGCAGCGACGCGGAGTCGCGGCCGTGCACCCGACGTCTGGGCGGCGAAGTCCGGCACGGGACCCCCCTCGAGGCGGACTGTCACGCGCCGGCCTGCCAGGCCGAGGCCGCCGCCGAAGCGCTCGAGCTCGGACGATGCAACGTCGACGATGTAGATGCGCCCGTCGTCGGCGGCGAGCGTCGGCACCTGAAGGGCCGGCTCGCGCGGGTCCTTCGGGTCGATCCAGGTGGTGTGCCAGGTGCCAGTCACCTGCGTCGGCGTCTGTGCCGCGAGGGGCACGGACACGCAGAACAACAGAAGCAGCACGGTGACGTACCGCGGCGCGGAGATCATACCGGTAATGTGGGTGATGTACGGGTTGCGACTTCGGTCGCACGGGGACCACCCGAGCGTCGGGAGCGTCAACTCTACACTATTACGGCGCCGAACGCCACGGGGATCGTGGCGTCCAATGGTACGTCGGCAGCCTGGCGACCGTGTCGGGACCGCACCGAGCGACGATTTGCGCGTCGCGCGAATACCTCAACCCGCCCGCACGGTCGGCGTCACGCTCCTCGCGGGCTGTAGAGCCTCGTCCCCGGACAGCCGGTCCACGCCACGGTGCGGCCGTCGGCGGAGAGGTCTCCCCAGTCCATGCAGCAGACATCGGGGGTGTCGGTCCATATCTGGCGGCCGGAGGCCACGCTCCAGAGGCGGAGTGAGGCGTCCACCCCCACGGTCAGGGCGCGGTGCCCGTCCGCCGAGACGCGGAGGTCGAGGATGCGCGGCAGGCCTGTGTGGTTGCCCAGGATGGGGTGATGGGGCTGATGGCCGGACCAGGCGTTCACCTGCCGTCCGGTGGGCCAGTCGTAGACGACGACGCGGTTGGCGACGGCGACCGCGATCCAGCGGCCGGTCCCCGCGAACATCGCCGGGCCAACGCCGCCGCCACAGGTGACCGCGCCGACGGGCCGTGCGGCGTCCGCCTGCCACGGCCCGTCCTCCGGCGGGACCCGGATGGATCCCCGCACCACCCGTTCCCGCCAGTCCCACACCTGGATCTCGCCGTCCGCCCGGCGGACGAGCATATCGCGCGCGTCGGGGGCGATGTCCACGCGATAGATGCGTGAGCCGATGGAATCGAGGTCGTCCCGGCCGAGGGCAGCAAGGAGGTCGCCCGAAGCGAGGTCCCAGACCAGGGCGAAGTTCTGGCCGTATGCCGCCACGGCCACGGCGCCGTCCCGGCTGATGGCGATGCTGGACGGCGTGCCGTAGGG
>DATHVO010000015.1:0-21492 GCA_035461265.1 Longimicrobiales bacterium | reverse complement strand
CGAATCGGCGGAGCCCGTTCTGGACTGCGGCGAAGCGGGTCCTGGCGATACGGCCGAGGGAATCGTTCCGCCGCAGTACCCGCTCCATCGCCCGTGCCGCCCGGCCGATGACCTCGTCCGCCGCGTCCGGCCCGTGGATCTCGTCGATCCGCGCGATCCCGTGGAGGTCCACCATGACCACACACACCGTCTGCGCGAACCGCCGTCCGTGGGCGACCGCCTGGCCGAGGCGGTCCTCAATGAGGAGGCGGTTTGGAAGTGCGGTGTCCGCATCGAGCACCGCCAGCCTGGCAACGCGGTCGTGCTGGCGGCGCCGTTCAGTTACGTCGCCCACAAGCAGCGCCGCCCCCCGGCCCGTGGGGTACGCCCGTATTTCGAACCACGCACCCAGGAGGGGATAGAACTCCTCGACTTCGACCGGTGCCCCCTCGCGCATCGCGCGCTCGATGGTGTCGAAGAGGCCGCGCGTACCGACGCCGCCGAGCTGGCGGCGGAAATCCAGTCCCTGCACGTCGGAACGCGGCGTGCCGAGCAGGGCGCTCGCCCGGTCGTTCGCGAGGACGATGCGCCACTCGGCGTCCAGGACGATGAGGGCCTCCCGGATGTTGTCCACCGCGCCGAGGAGGTGGTCGCGCTCGGCACGAACCGAGGCCAGCTGCTCGCGGTCCTCGGATCGCTCGTGCAGGATGTCCTCGCACCGGCGCTTCTCGCTGATGTCCACCACCATGCAGGCAAATCCGGTCGCGCCGTCGGGGCCGATACGCTCAAGCACGACCTCCGCCGGGAACGGGCGGTCGTCAGTCCCCACGAGGGTCGTCACGGCGCGGAGCGTGCCGTCCCGTGCGGCGGCCGCCAGGTGCGATTCCGGCACGCCGTCCCGCCTGAGGGATGGAGCGTAGAGCGACCCGAGCGACGCGCCTACGGGGCCGCCGTCTCCGCCGAGGCGCCCGCCCGCACCCGCTACCGTCGTGATGGTGCCCCGTGCGTCCAGGAGCAGCAGCAGCCGGTCGTCGAGGTGTCGCAGAGAGAAATCGCGAAGCTCTTCGGGCCCCGCCGTGCTACCGCGCATGATCATTAGCTACTCGTGCACCCGGTTTTGGTCGGTGAGGGCACGCGCCGTCGCGTGCTGCCATGATTTCGGACGTGCGGGAGCGAAGAGCGACTCGGGGGAGAGACACACAACGGTAGGCGTGCAGCGTCCCTGCGTCAATCCTGTCGTGCCGGGGACAGCGGAAACGCATGAGGCCCGACGCGCACGGAGCGGACGGGCCTCGAACGGAGGGGGAGGGATTCGAACCCTCGGACACCTCTCGGTGTCTCTGGTTTTCAAGACCAGCGCATTCGGCCGCTCTGCCACCCCTCCAACCGACAAAGATAATCGTGAAAGCGGCAGCGGCACAGTGCGCCTCATCCGATCCGGGCTGGCCGCGAATCCGGGATTCGACCGGCACGACAGGTCCTTGATTCCGGCCGCTGCGTGCGGCAGATTGGTCTTGGGGGACCGGCGCTCGCGCGGAGAGAGCGGCGGCTGAATCCCCCCGGGCGCCTCGGGTCCCCAAAATAACCTGGGGTGGCCGCCGCGGACCTCGAGTGCCGGTTCGGGCCGACGAGATCGGCCACCCGCGGAGCATAAAAAGGGACGAACCGATGCACGGGACGGTCTCTCCGCGCTGCCGGGTCCCGCAGAAAGAGGGTGGCCGCCCACGACGGGCGGCCACCCTCTGCCGCTCCACCTACGAAGTCACGGCGTGTAGTATATCGTCGTTTCCGGTCCCACCGGCAGACCCAGGACGAAGACCCACACGAGGAAGAGCGTGATCCATGTCGTGAGGAAGAAGAGCGTGTACGGGAGCATCGTGGCCACAATGGTCCCGATCCCGAGGTCGCGGTCGTACCGCGCGGCGAAGGCGAGGATCAGCCCGAAATAGCTCATCATCGGCGTGATAATGTTCGTGGACGAATCCCCAATCCTGTAGGCTGCCTGTATCACTTCGGGCGAGTACCCCAGCAGCATGAGCATCGGCACGAAGATGGGCGCCGTGACTGCCCACTGCGCCGATGCGCTCCCCAGCATCAGGTTGATGAACGCGCAGACTAGAATGAATGGCACGAAAAGGAGCGGCCCGGTGAACCCGAGGGCATCCAGCGTTCCCGCTCCCGTGACTGCGACGATGGCGCCGAGATTCGTCCAGCCGAAGAATGCAACGAACTGCGCGGCGAAGAAGACGAGAACGATGTACAGACCGAGGGACGACATCGCGCTGGCCATGCCGTCGATCACGTCCCGGTCGCTCCGGAACGTGCCTGTCGTCACACCGTAGGCGACGCCGGGGATGAGGAAGACGACGAAGATCAGCGCGACGACTCCACGGAGGAAGGGCGAGTCGAGGAGGTCCTGCGTCTCCGGGTTGCGGAGGACACCCCACTCCGGCACCGTCGCCACCAGGATCAGGCCGATTACCACCGCAGACGCCGCCGCGGCTGCCAGCAGCCCCTTCCGCTCCGTGGCGGTCAGGGGTTCCAGGGTCCGGTTGTCGGCCGCGCCCTCCTCGGCACGGCTCGCGTCGTAGGCACCCAGCTTCGGCTCGACGATCCTCACCGTGACCCATGTGCCCACGATGGTGACGAGGAACGTGCTGACGATCATGAAGTACCAGTTCACCAGCGGGTGGACCGTGTACCCGGGATCGATGAGCTGTGCCGCCTCCTGCGTGATACCGGCGAGGAGCGGATCCACGGTGCCGATGAGCAGGTTCGCGCTGTAGCCGCCGGACACGCCTGCGAATGCAGCGGCCATGCCGGCCAGGGGGTGGCGCCCGAGGGCCAGGAAGATGACACCCGCGAGGGGAACCAGAATGACGTACCCGGCCTCGGAAGCCGTATTGGAAAGCACGCCGGCGAGGACGATGGAAAAGGTGATGAGCTGGCGGGGCGCCTTGAGCACGAGGGCGCGGATGCCGGCACTGAGGAGTCCCGACGCTTCCGCCACGCCGACGCCAAGGAGGGCCACCAGGACGGTGCCAAGCGGCACGAAGTTCACGAAGTTGGATACAAGGTTTTCCACGATGCGGCGCAGCCCGTCGGCGTTGAGGAGGCTCACGGCGCCGATCATGCCCGTGGGGCTGCGCCCTCGAGCACCCTCGGGCCGGGGGTCCGGCACGCTCAGGTCGAACCAGTCCGCGATGCCGCTGGCCACGACGACGCCCGCTGCGAAGAGTGCGAACAGCGTGACCGGGTGCGGGAGGAGGTTGCCGAGCCATTCCACGGTATCGAGGAACCGCTGGAACGGGCCTCCGGAGTTCGGCCGCGACGGATCGGTACCGGCGGCGTGCGCAGGTTCGGGTGGATTTTCCATCGACCTCATCGGCTACGGGTTGCGTGCGGCGCCGGCGATAGTATCCCGGACGCCCGTGCCGTGCAAATTCGCGTCCGCCCGAGCCGGCGACCGACGGCGCGGCGACGCGGTCCGCCTTTGCTGAGAGCCATGCGCCCTGTCCATTCCATCCTGACCTGTGCGGCGATCGCAGCCGGGTGCGCGGGCGCCGCCGCGGCGCAATCGGCGGAGACGCCGCTGCCACCCAATCCGTTCGCGACTTTCGAGGGCGTCCGTCTCGCAAACGGCGTGTCGCTCTGGTACGGCGTCCTGCCGGGCGCGACGGTTACGAGCATGGCCGTGCTCGTGCCCTACGGGCACGACGACGACCCGCGTGGCCGGGAGCAGACCGCGCACCTCCTGGAGCACGTCCTCCTGAGCGATCGCGATGGCCGGTCGGAGGCGGAACTGGTGGACGAGCTCACGCGGCGGGGCGGGACATACGCTGGCATCACGGGACCGGACTACACGGCATTCCCGCTGTCCATCCAGTCCGCCGAGGCCGCCTACGGCATTCGCTGGCTGCACGGAATCGTCGCGCCCCGATTCCTCCCCGACCCCCTCGTCGATCGTAACCGGGAGCCTGTCCGGGTGGAGATAGCGGCTCGGCACGGCCGGACGCTCCGGGGCCCCAGTGCGACCTTCGTGCGCCACCCACGCCTCCGCCCGCCCGGCTTCTGGCAACGTGAATTCGGCTACGACGCACACGAGGAACGCGTAGTGGATCCTGCCGCGGCCCTGTCCCGCGTTGCTGCCGCCGACGTCCGCGACTTCTTCGACACGCGCTATGGCCCCGCGGATATGACGCTCATCATCGTCAGTGGTCGGCCCCGGGGCGATCTGCAGGCAGTGATCGACGAGACGTTCGGAACCATACCCTGGCGGCCGGCGCCAGCACCCCGGCCGGCGCCCGACGTCCGCACGACCGAGTCGCGGCGATTCACCTGGCGACCGGGCGGGGCCGGGCGCATCATCGTCGGGTACCGACTCCCGGAGCTGTCTGCACGCGATGAGCTCCGCCTGGCATTCATCGGCGATCTCCTGCGCGAACGGCTGACTCGCGAGCTCCGGGGCGGGAGTGCCAAGACGGTCTACAGCGTCGGAACACAGACCCGCCGGCGGGGGGGTGCGGCATGGCTTGCCATAGAGGCGGATTTCGTTCCGGAACACTACCCCCAGGTGCTCGCCGCCGTGGACCGCGAACTCGGCCGTCTCGCAGACCCGCATGCGGACACTGCGGCCTTCTACGACGACCGGGAGGCCGTTAGCCGCAGCCTCCGCCTGCGCTACGCCTCGCCGGGCGCCCTCACCGCATGGGCCATGGAGCGGCTCCACACGCCCGGCCGCCATACCGCCTTTCCCGATGCCGGGGAGTACTACGCCACCGTCGGGCCCGACTCCATCGCTGCTTTCGCCGCGCGGACCTTCGTCGACCACTACAGGATGCTCACGGTCATCAGACCCTTCCCGGTGAGCATTCTCCTCCTCGCGGCCCTCGCCGGACTGATCCTCCTCGCAGCCGGTCGCGCCTACAGAGCAGTCGTCTTCAGGCCCGCCGACATGACTGCCATTCGATACGTAGCCCGCATCCGGCCGCCACGCCTCCTCCGGATCGGCCGGGCCCTCGTCCTCCTCGCCCTGGTCACCGCCGCCGTCAGGCTGCTCATTGCCGGGACTCATTACCTCGTCGACCCGGCCACACTCGCCGTGGACAGCTTTCTCCTCACGGTCCTCGTCGTGGCTGGCGCCCTCTTCGTCACAGCAACCGCCGGCCTGGCCGGGGCGGGACACCTCCGTCACAAGGTCCTCGTCTTCACCCACGAGATCCGGTTCAAGTCGCCCACGTTTCGGGCCACCGTGATTCCGGGCAGCCGCGTCGCCGGGGCTCGCCCCCGTGGCAGTGCCGGGGACGTGCGACTCAGGGACCGGCTGCCCGGTCGCCGGAAGGGCGTGATCGTGGCCCTCCGGGACGGTACCGAATACCTGGTGCAGGTGAGGAACCCGGCCGACTTTGAGGCCGCCGTCAACGCCCTTGCCGCCCGGTGCGCCTGCGACGGCGAGGGGCGTCCCGCGACGGCGGGTGCGGACGACATCCCGGGCCCGGCTCCCTCCGCCGCGGACGCGGCGCAGAACGCACCGACCTGATCCAGCCGGCCGGCCAGACCAGATCGGCCATCGCGCCCGTGTCCGCAGCCCCGCCGGCGCCCGCTCCCCCTGACGCCCGCCCTTCCGCGCACGGCGTTCGCCACTTGTCCACAACCTTCCGTCCCAGGCCGCTTGTGGCCCCGTCTGAACGACGTTAAGTTCGTGCCCGCCGTCCACGAACGGGCGGTGGGGCGTCTTTGCAGGAGGGTGTCGTGGGGGTTGCAGAGCGGCGGGAGCGGGAGCGGGCCGAGTTGAGGCGCCAGATCATCGATGCCGCCCGGGATCTCCTCGTGGAGCAGGGTCTGCCGGGACTATCCATGCGGGCCATTGCGGAGCGGGTGGAGTACTCGCCGGCGACGATCTACCTGTATTTCCGGGACAAGCACGAGCTGGTGGACGAGGTGGTTCACACCGGATTCGGGATGCTTGCCGAGACGGTGGAGGCGGAGCTGGTCCGGACGGGCGAAACCGCGAGTGCCATCGATCAGTACGGTGCCATGGGTCGCGCGTATGCGCGGTTCGCGGTGGAGAACCCGGCGTACTTCCGGGTGATGTTCGAGCTGCCGGGCACGGCGGAGCACAGCTGCGATCCGGTGGTGGAATCGCCGGCGGATTTCGAGGCGGCCGTGGCAATGGTCCGGCGGGCGGTGGAAGCCGGTGAGGTCGACGCGGTGGATCCCCGGCGCATGGCCCTCATGGGGTGGGGCCTCGTCCACGGGTTGACGACGCTTTTCCTGTCGGGGCACCTGTCGACGGAGATCCGGTCGACGGACGATTTCATGGATCTGATCGAGGACGCGATGAAGTCGATATATACGGGCTGGAAGCCGGGGGCTCCCGGTGCGGAGGCCACATGAGGTCCGGCTGGTGGGTGGCGCTGCTGGTGGCGCTGGTCCCGTCCTGCGCGTTGGCCCAGACCGCGCCGCTCACGCTGGACCGGGCGGTGGAGCTGGCGGTGGAGCGCAGCCGCGATATCCGGGATGCCGAGCTCGAACTCGAGTCGGCCCGCCGTCGCGTGCGGGAGGCGTGGGGCAGTGTGTATCCGCAGGTCACCGCGAATGCGATGTACACCCGGAACCTGACCGTCCCGGGTTCCTTCATGCCGCGGATCTTCTTCGATCCTGATGCGGGCCCGGACGAGCTCGTCCTCATCCGGTTCGGCTCGGACAACGTGTGGAACTTCACGATGCGTGCGGAACAACCCCTGTTCCGGGCCGCAGCGTTCATTGGGGTAGGTGCCGCGGCGCGGTACGAGGCGTTGCAGCGGGAAGTCGTGCGCGGACGCATGCAGGCGGTGGTGACGCGTGTGCGGGTCGGCTTCTACGACGTGATGCTCGCGGAGGAAGGCGAGCGCCTCACGGAGAACACGGTCCAGCGCATCCGTCAGACACTCGACGAGATGCGGAAGCTGGAGCGGGCGGGACTGTCCTCGAGCTACGATGTCCTGCGACTGGAGGTGGAGCTGGCGAATGTGGAGCCGGCGTTGCGCCGCGCCCGCAACGCTGCCGCCGCCGCACGACGGTCGCTTGCCGTCGAGCTGGGCCTGGAGGACCTGGATGGCGTGGCCATAGAGGGCAGCCTGCTGAGCGTGGACATCGAAGCAGTGGACGGTGGAGCGCTCGCCGGGGCGAACGGAGATGCGGATCCGGGGGCGGTCCGTGAGGCGCTGGCTCTTCGTTCGGAGCTCAGGCAGCTCGAGCTGACGGAGGAGCTGCGCCGCGCCGAGCTCCGGGCGGAGCAGTCCGAGTACCTGCCTCAGGTCAGCGTGTTCGGCACGTATTCGATCAATGCGCAGCAGAGCGGAAGCCCGACGTTTTTCGCGTCGGAGGCGCAGCGGGCGTACGGCCGCCAGGTGGGTGTGATGGTCAGCATGCCGCTGTTCTCCGGCATGCAGCGTCCGGCCCGCGTGGCCCAGCGGCGGGCGGCCATCGAGCAGGTCCGGGTGCAGCGCGCCGTCGCGGAGGACCAGGTCGAGCACCAGATCCGGACATTTGCCGACCAGGTGGAGGAGGCCCGCTCACGTGCGGCGGCGCAGCGCCTCGGCGTCCGGCAGGCGCAGCGCGGCTTCGAGATAGTCACCATCCAGCACAGGGAAGGCATGAGCAGCGCCCTGGAGCTGACGGATGCCGAAGGGGCGCTCCGCCAGAGCGAGTTCAACTACGCAGAAGCGATCTATGATTACCTCGTCGCCCGGGCCCGCCTGGACGACGCCATGGGAACAGTCGACACAGGGGGCCGGGTCGCCATCGGCGCGGTCCGGGACGGGGAACGGCAATGAGCGGAATCAACCGGTTGGACGTGAGGTGGGCGGCGCTGGCAGGAGCCGTGGCAGTGTCGGCGTGCGGAAGCGGCGTCGGCGGGGAAGTACCGTCCGCGAACAGCCAGGCTATGGCGGCGCCACGTGTGGTGAACGTCGAAGCTATCACGGTGGAGCCGGAGCCCTTCGAGGACATTATCGGGATCACGGGCACCGTGGAGGCGGAGCGGGATGTCACGGTCGCGGCAGAGGAGAGCGGCGTGATCCGGCAGATCCTCGTCGAGAAGGGGCGGCCGGTACGGCCGGGCCAGCCGGTCCTCCGCATCGATGACCGGGTCCTCCGGGCGCAGTACGACCAGGCGCGTTCGGAAGCAGCGCTTGCCCGGGAAACGTACGAGCGGCAGCGGCGCCTCTGGGAGGAGGAGCAGGTGGGTTCGGAGATGAACTACCTGCGTGCGCGGTACGGGGCCGAGACCGCGGAGGCGAATGCGCGCATGCTGGCTGCACGGCTGGACAGGACGGTCGTTCGGGCACCCATCGCCGGTGTCCTGGACGCACGGTATGTGGAGGTCGGGTCGATGGTCGGTCCGGGCACACCACTCGTACGGGTCATCGACATCGATACCCTCAAGGTCACGGGCGGCGTACCGGAGCGGTACGCCGGGGAGGTCATAACGGGCTCCACGGCCGATGTCCGCTTCGATAACATGGCCGACGGGGGGACGTCGGCCCGGATCCGGTTCGTCGGCGCGTCGGTGAACGAGCAGAACCGGACCTTCCCCGTGGAGGTCGCGATCCCGAATCCGGGCGGCATCCTGAAGCCGGGGATGGTCGCGCGGGTACGGCTTCCCAGGGGCACCGCCACGGACGCGCTACTCGTCCCGCGCGAGTCCGTCCTGCGTACGGAGGCCGGCTACATCGTCTACACCGTCCACGAGGAGGGCGGCCGGCGAGTCGCCCGCGCCACGCCGGTGACCACGGGGCCGGGCGCCGGCAACCGGGTCGTCATCGAATCAGGACTCGTCGCGGCCGCCGTCGTTATCGTCGTGGGCCAGCACCAGGTCACGGACGGGGATCTCGTCCAGATCGTGGAGCCGGCCCGATGACCGACGCCACGCGCCGGACCTTTGGTCCGACGAACCTCGCGATCCGCAACCGTACGAGCATCGCCGCGCTGGTCTTCATCATCGCGATACTCGGCATCTCGGCCTACATCTCCGTGCCCAAGGAGTCCAGCCCGGAGATCACCGTGCCCATGATCCATGTCGGGACGGTCTATGCCGGTGTCGCGCCCAAGGACATGGAGACCCTCGTCACCCGCGTCATAGAGGAGGAGCTGAACAAGATCCCGGACATCAAGGAGCTGCGGTCCACCTCCGACATGGGATACTCCAGCATCATCGCCGAGTTCGACAACGGCATGAACATGGACGAGGCCCTGCAGAAGGTCAGGGAAAAGATCGACCTCGCCCGTCCGAAGCTGCCGTCCGATGCCGAGGATCCCGTCCTGTCCGAGTTCAACTTCGCCGACTGGCCCATCATGCAGGTGAACGTCTCGGGCCGGTACGACCTCGTCCGCCTGAAGGACGTGGCGGAAAGCCTGCAGGACCGCCTCGAGCAGATTCCCGGCATCCTGGAGGTGCGCCTCTCCGGCGGACTCGAGCGGGAGGTCCGCGTCGACGTCGACCTGGCCCGCCTGCAGTACTACGGGATCGCGTTCGGAGAAGTCATCGGCGCCATACGCTCCGAGAACGTCACGATCCCGGGCGGTTCCATCGATGTCGGCACCCAGGCGTTCATGGTTCGTGTCGCAGGCGAATTCACGAGTACGGACGTGATTGGCGACATCGTCGTCAAGCTCAAGGAAGGGAGCCCGGTCTACGTACGGGACGTCGCCACCGTGGACTTCGGCTTCAGGGACCGCAGCAGCTATGCGCGCCTGGATGGCGACCCGGTCGTTACGCTGGACGTCGTGAAGCGGTCCGGCGAGAACATCATCGCCGTGGCGGATGCTGTGAAGGCGGCCGTGGAGGCGGAGCGGCCGGCGTTTCCCCCGACGACCTCGGTCATCCTCACCTCCGACCAATCCGAGGACATCAGGGCCATGGTGGCCAGCCTGGAGAACAACATTATCTCCGGGCTGATCCTCGTGGTGGCCGTGCTCCTGTTCTTCCTGGGCGTCCGCAACTCCGGGTTCGTCGCCCTGTCCATTCCGCTGTCCATGCTGCTGTCCTTCATCGTCATGAAACTGACTGGCATGACGATGAACATGATCGTGCTGTTTTCGCTGATCCTCGCGCTGGGCATGCTCGTGGACAACGCGATCGTCGTAGTGGAGAACATCTACCGTCACGTCGAGCAGGGTCACGACAATTTCGCTGCGGCCCGGCTGGCCACGGGCGAGGTCGCGATGCCGATCATTGCCTCGACGATGACGACCCTCGGCGCCTTCATGCCGATGCTCTTCTGGCCGGGCATCGTCGGCGAGTTCATGGGGTATCTGCCGAAAACGCTGATCATCACACTATCCAGTTCGCTGTTCGTGGCCCTGGTCATCATACCGCCGCTGTGCGCGATGTTCATGAAGCTGGACAATGCGCCACGGCAGTCACTGCGCCCGGCTGCCCGCTGGGCCGTGCTGGCGCTGGCCGGCGGCCTGCTGCTGGCGCTGGCCGGCAGCAGTATCCTGGGTGCGGGGCTGCTCGCCGCCACGGCGGTCGCCGTCTACGCCTTCCACACCACACTCCTGTCGCGTGCGGGCCGGTGGTTCCAGGACGCGGGGATGCCGCGGCTCGTCGATGCGTATGAGCGCCGGCTGCGCTGGGCCCTCACCCACCGCGGTCTCATCGTGGGCGGGGCCGTGGCGCTCCTCGTCACGTCCATCGTGCTGTTCCGTTTCCTGGGCGCGGGCACGGAGTATTTCCCGGAGTCCATCCCGCCCGCGTCGGTCAGCGTGCGCATCGACGTGCCGAGTGGAACATCGGCGACGTTCACGGACGGTCTGGCCCGGCGCGTTGAGGCATGGCTCACGGAAACGCCGGGCATGGAGGACGCCGAGTCCGTAGTGACGACGGTGAGCGAAGGCAGCAGCGGCGGCTTCATGGGGTCGGGCGCGGAGGGCAACGTCACCATCAACTTCGTCGATTACGACCGCCGCGCGAATGATGTGTTCGAGACGCTGGCACGGCTGCAGGCCGGCGCAGGCGCGGGCATGGCCGGAGCCGAGTTCCGGGTCGAGAAGCCGCAGAACGGTCCCCCTTCCGGCAAGCCGGTGAACATCGAGATCGTCGGGCCGGAGGTGGAGGCGCTGAAGGAGATCGCCGAGCGGGTGATGGCGACGCTGAAGGCGGATCCGGTTTTCCGGCGGCTGGAGGGCCTGGAGAACGACATGGCCCGGGGCCGTCCGGAGCTGGTCATCGAGGTCGACCGCGAAAAGGCGGCGCTGTACGAGCTGTCCACGTCGCAGGTGGGCACCACAGTGCGGACGGCGATCCAGGGCGCGGAAGCGGCGAAGTTCCGGTCGGGCAAGGACGAATACGACATTGTCGTGCGCCTCGCGGAACCGTACCGGGAGGACCTGGAGTCCCTGCGCGACCTCACGGTCATGGCGGATGGCCGGCAGGTCCCGCTCCTGTCCGTCGCCCGCTGGCAGGTCGAGGAGGGTCTCGGCACGGTGCGGCGCAAGGATCTGGACCGCGTCGCCACGGTCAGTTCCGACGTGCGGGCGGGAGAGCAGAGCAACGCCGTGCTGGCGGACGTGCGCGCGGCCCTCGCCCCCGTCGCCGACGCGCTGCCGCCCGGCTACACCCTGCGGTACACGGGCCAGCAGGAGGACCAGCAGGAGTCCATGGAGTTCCTGGCATCGGCCTTTCTCGTGGCGCTGCTGCTCATCGGCTTCATCCTGATGTCGCAGTTCAACTCGGTGCTCAAGCCGATGATCATCATGACGTCCGTCGTCATGTCCACGGTGGGCGTGCTGCTTGGCCTCATCCTGTTCCGCATGCCCTTCGGCATCATCATGACGGGCGTGGGAATCATCTCGCTGGCCGGCGTGGTCGTGAACAACGCCATCGTGCTCATCGACTACATCGACCTGCTGCGGGAGCGGGACGGCCTTGGCCGGCGGGACGCCATCATCCTGGCGTGCCGCACCCGCTTCCGTCCCGTCATACTGACGGCCGTCACCACGATCCTGGGTCTGGTCCCGCTGGCCATCGGGTTCAACGTGGACTTCTTCGGCATGTACACGAGGCTTGACCCGAACATCTACTGGGGCGGCGAGCAGGCGGCCTGGTGGGGCCCGATGGCGATTGCCGTCATCGCGGGACTGGCCTTCGCCACGACGCTGACGCTCGGGATGGTCCCGGTGATGTATTCACTCCTGGACGACCTCGGCGACTTCTTTGCCCGGCACTTCACGCACGGCGAAGGTACGGGATCGGACGAGGAGGGTGCGCCGGTGGAGCGGAAGCCACGTCGCCGGGGTCGTATTCGCGAGCTGGCGGCCCGTTACATGACGCCGGCCTGACGTCAGCAGCCCCGGCCGGCACCCGCGCGGTCGGCGGCCGGGGTCGGTGGCGGTTCCCAGTCATCCAGGTGCTGGACCAGGTAGTCCACCGGCAGGATGTCCCGGCTGCCCGTGACATCCTCCCGGAAGATTACTGCCGCCCAGCCGTCCATGCCGACGGGCCGCAGCGTTCTCCTCCCCACCCTGAGTTTCCTGCCGGAAATGGCCCGGATGAGGACGCGCTCGTAGCGGGACCGCGCCAGCTGCGCCGGCGGAAACAGGTCGTCCCACGAGCACAGCCGGCCCACGTCCTCGTATTCGGGAGGACGGTCGTCCAGCTCCAGCAGCGAGGGCGAGCGCCCGGCAAGCACCGACCCCAGCAGCCGGAACGTGAACGGGTCCGACAGTCGCCGGATGGATGGCCAGAAATGCCGCGCGATCCGCCCGCCAATATCACGGAGGCTCAGCGTGCCATGCTGTTCCGTTTCCCAGATGGGGGCGTCGATGTCGCATGTGAAGGGATTGTCCGGAAAACAGCTGAACCGGGCGAGCCAGCCCTTGCGCGAGGTATGCGGCACCGGACTGAAGCCGCGGATGACGGGGATGCCGCGCTCGTGCAGGGCATCGGTGTCGTAGCGTTCCCAGGCCATGACGTCCCGGACGATGCCTGTGACGAGCGTGGCCGTGGCGATCATGAGGGACGCGCTGGGCGTGAAGTCCGCCGTCACCTCGATGCGGTCCTGCCGGGGGCGCACCCCGATTCCCGTCGACCGGCGGTTCGCCGCGAGGATCATGACCGGGACGGGGAGGATGTAGGTGAGCAGGCTGGCCAGGCGTTCAACGGTTCGCCCGTTCCCCGGATCCGACTCCGCCGGACTGAATGACACGTTGTAGTGGGTGCTGAAGCCGACGAGGCGGGTCTGCCGGCCCTGGGCACTGTCCCACGCGTCAAGTTCTCCGCGCACGAATCGGATCGACTCCCAGAGGGAGCGGCCGACCCGGGCGGCACAGCCGCGTTCGATCTCCATGGCCGGCGTCGCTACCTCGATGACGCCCGTGTCGAAGTATACCGCGCCGCCCGTGGGCAGGTGATACGACGTACCCTGACGGTGCATCAACTCGCCCCGAATGAATTCCCGCGGTGTGCCGAACACCGCCTCGGGCCGGGTCGTTTCGTCGTCCACGCACAGGACGAATTCCGCCTCCATGCCCACTGCGGCGAGGCGGAGCCGCTGCGACCCGGTGAGTCGCTCGAACTTCTTCGGGACCGGCATGTATGTGCTACTTCCGCGACGATTCCAGCTCCTCGTCGCTCTGCAGTGGATCGAACGTCGTGTATCCCAGGTCGAGGTGCAGGTGATCATCCACCTCGCCGTCAGCGCCCCCGAACGGCCGGATCCACACCCCTGGGATCAGACGCCGCGCGACGGACGTGTACTTCGTGATGGCATCCCGCTCGTGCAGGAAGGTGTCGCCGACGCGGTATATGTTGGCCGCCGTGCCCCAGCAGTGCCGGGACGCATGGTGGTTCAGGGCGTGGCCGGGCGACCGATACCCCCCGTTCGCGGCCACGTGGACGTAGGTACCGACCTCCATCCGGAAAAGCTCCAGCGCGGCAGCCAGCAGCAGCACAGCGCATGGAACGTACCGCGGAAACGCCCGCTGTACCGGTGCCTCACGGACGTCCACGCCGATGAGCTCCCAGGCCATGAAATGGGCGGTCAGCGGGGTGTCCCGGGCCGCCTCCCACGAGTCGATCCGGAGGAACGTCCGGGGCAGGACCCGCTTCCGGCCGGTCCGGTCCCTGAGCGTTTCGCCCGGCCGCAGCGCGGTCCGGTACTCCTCGGGCAGGCTCAGTCCGTCCACGCAGGGGAAGGGAAGACTCAGCATGGTCAGGCGCCTGCCGTAACGTAGTCGTAGACCGCCCGCGAGATTCTGGCGATGACCTTCTGGCGGGCGTTGCCGTCCGCCTCCCATTCCGTGAGGACGACGACTATGTAGGGCTGCCGGTCCTCCAGGTACACGATGCCCGCGTCGTGGGCGGCCGTGGACATGTCCCCCGTCTTGTTGGCTACCCGGGCGTCGTCGGGCAGGCCGGCGGGTATGCCGCTCCTGAACTTCTGGCGGTGAAGGATCTCGAGCATGGCATCGGAGGCCTCGGGGGAGATGGCCTGGCGTTCCTCGATGAGGCGGAGTGCGCGGCAGAGCCCATCGGCGGTTATCCGGTTGTTCAGGCCCTGCTCCCACGCGGCCTCGTCCTCGACGCCCCGGCGAAGGTCGATGCCCTCGAGATGCAGCCGGTCCATCGTCGCACGGATGCGATCCACGCCCACGACGTCCAGAAGCAGGTTCGTGGCGAGGTTGCTGCTCGTGATGATCATGTGCTCGGCCAGCTCGCTGACGCGAAGGGTCCGGCCGAGGGCGGCGTGGACTTCCGAGTTCGCGTCACGGCTCGACTCCACCCGGTACGCCCGGCCATCGACTGCGCTGAAGAACCGGTTGCGGACGTGCACCCGGGAGCGGGAATCGAGGAGACCCTCCTCGATTGCGTCGAACACCCCCAGCAGCACCGGCACCTTTATGGTGCTCGCGGCGTGGAACCACCGATCGCCGTTCAGGCGCCAGGATGTACGGTGCTCGAAGTCGTGGATTGCGACCGCGACGGCGTTCGCCCCCGCTTCCTCCGCCAGCCCCAGTACCGTCTCTCGCAGCGTCGCTTCCTGCATCATCCCCCGAAGCCCGTGTCCGTTCGCGGCACGGACAGATCCACGGCAACGCGTCCGCCCGCCGCGCTCACCCGCCCCGCGATCCGAGGACCGCGCGCAGCGTGACCTCTCCGGCATCCCGCAGTACGACGACCTCGACCTCGTCTCCCGGCCGGTGCCGGCGCAGGACCGCCGTGAACGCCTCGAGATCCGTGACATCCTCGCCGGCGAAGCGGATGAGTAGATCGCCCCGCTGCAGCCCCGCCCGGTCACCCGGCGACCCCGGCGTCACGCCGCCGAGGAGCACACCCCGCTCCACGGGCGAGAAGTCCGGTACGGTCCCGAGCCATGCGCCGTAGCCGGCCGGCGCGGCCCCCCTGGCCGGCTGTCCCGCGCCGCGCTGCAGTGTGAGGGTCGTGGGTGGTGACGCCGCCTGACCGGCGATGGCCGTCACGATCCGCGCAACGGTTTCCAGGCCATCCGCGTCGATGCGATCCCACTCGTCACTGGGCCGGTGGTAGTCGCCGTGCGTGTTGGTGAAGAAGTGCAGGACGGGGATGTCGGCCGTGTAGAACGACGTATGGTCGCTCGGACCGTACCCCTCCGGCCGCAGCGCCAGTTCGACCCCCGTCCGTTCGCCCTCCGACTCCAGCAGCGCCCGCCACTCCGCCGCCGTCTCGACTCCGTAGACGATGAGCGGGCCATCGCCCAGTCGGCCCACCATGTCGAGGTTGAGCATCGCGCGCGCGCCGGCGAGGGCCAGCGTCGGCTCCCGGACGAAGTGCGCGGAACCCAGCAGCCCGGACTCCTCCCCCGTGAACGCCAGGAACAGGATCGACCGGGCAGGGGGTGCATCCGCCAGCAGGGTGGCGGCCCGGATCATGACTGCCACCCCTGATGCGTTGTCGTCGGCGCCATTGTGTATGGCGCCGCGTTCCTCCGGGGCCAGCGAGCCGATCTGGCCGTGGCCGAGGTGGTCGTAGTGGGCCCCGATCACCACGATCTCGTCCCGGAGGTCGGGGTCGGTCCCCTCGAGCAGCGCAATCACGTTGCGGCCCGATCCGGCGGGAGCGTGCGGATTGAGGCGGGACGCCAGCGGCACCGCCTGGAAGAACGTGCCATCCTCGCCCGCGGCACGCAGACCCAGCGTGGCGAAGCGCCCGGCGATGTAGTCGGCGGCGCACGCTTCTCCCGGCGACCCCGCGAGGCGCCCTTCCAGCGCGTCATCCGCCAAATAGCGGACCACTGCCAGGGGGTCCGTCAGGTCGCCCTTGATGGCGGCCGGCTCCGGACAGGCCTGGGCCCGCGCCGCCCCCGGCAACGCGAGAAGGAACAGCGCGGCGGCGGCACGCCGCAGAACATTCATGAACTTCATGGCAACACCCGTGTCGTGGCAGCGTTCATCACTCGACAGTCTGCGTCGGGACCAATATTCTAATCATATGAAAAACCATGTGATAGTGGCTGTGGCGCTCCTTTGCGCATGCGGCCACAACCCCGACGTGGGGCAGACTCCCGCGCCGCTGGTGGCGGAACTCCAGCGCGGCGCCCGACCGTACCCGGCCAACCCGGACGAGCCCCGGCTCGCCAACGTCCGCATGCTCACCAACGGCGGCGAGAACGCCGAGGCGTACTTCTCCGCGGATGGCCGCCAGCTCATCTTCCAGGCGACCCGCCCCGGCTTCAACCAGTGCGACCAGATCTTCACCATGGACGTGGACGGCCGCAACGTCCGCATGGTGTCCACCGGCCTGGGCCGCACGACCTGCGGCTATTTCTTCCCGTCCGGCGACCGCATCCTGTACAGCTCCACCCACGAGCAGTCGCCCGAGTGCCCGCCGCCGCCCGACCGCGCTCAGGGCTACGTCTGGGCCCTCGATCCCTATGATATCTACACCGCCAGGCCCGACGGCTCCGACCTGCGTCGCATCACCAATCACGTCGGGTACGACGCCGAAGCCACCATCTCGCCCGACGGCTCGAAGATCGTCTTCACCTCCACCCGCGACGGCGACATCGACATATACACCATGAACGCCGACGGGACCGACGTCCGCCGGCTCACCCACGAGCCCGGGTACGACGGCGGCGCCTTCTTCTCACCCGACGGGACAAAAATCGTCTATCGGGCAGCCCACCCCGACAGCCCCGAGGCCCTTGCCGACTTCCGACGCCTGCTCGCCCGGAACGTCTTCCGCGCCGGTCCCCTCGACATCTGGATCATGGACGCCGACGGCTCCAACAAGCAGCGCGTGACCAGCAACGGGGCCGCCAATTTCGCGCCCTTCATGCACCCCGACGGCCGCCGGATAATCTTCAGCTCCAATCTCGGCGACCCGGCCGGCCGCGTCTTCGACCTATGGATCATCAACGTCGACGGCACCGGCCTGGCACGGGTGACGAGCAACCCCGATTTCGACGGCTTCCCCATGTTCAACCGGGAGGGGACGCAGCTGGTCTGGGCCTCCAATCGCGGCGGCGCCCAAACGGGAGACACAAACGTTTTCATCGCGGACTGGATCGACTGAACCCGGCAGGGTCCCGGCAGCGGGACCCTGTAGTCCGTTACCCTACGAATCCGTTGGGATACGTGGGAAAACAATCCTCCGTAGCCCGACAGAGCCGGGGCGGCGCCTGCCTTAAGTTGCCCGCCGTTGGGACATTTTGTACAACTTGATCCATCCGGACGGGATCGGCCGGAGTGCCGAGCGGGGACCCACAATACACGGGAGCGGTCATGAAGATCGTCGTGCCGAAGGAGGCCGCAGCGGGAGAGCGCCGGGTGGCGCTCGTGCCTGAGAGCATCGCGCGCCTGGTGAAGGCGGGGAGTGAGGTTGCCGTGGAGGCGGGCGCGGGCGATGCGGCGGGCGTCGATGATGCGGCGTACGAGGCTGCGGGCGCGCAGGTCATTCCCGATCGGCGGCAGCTTCTGTCGGACGCCGGCCTGGTGGTGGGGGTGCGTCAGCTGCCGGAGTCCGACCTGGCCGCCCTGCCGGCCGGCGCCGTGCTGATCGGCATGCTGCGCCCGCTCAACTCGCCGGAGTACGTGCGTGCCCTGGCGGACCGGAAGGTGAGTGCGCTGGCGATGGAGCTGGTGCCCCGGATCACGCGGGCGCAGAAGATGGACTCGCTCTCGTCGCAGGCTGCAGCTGCGGGATACAAGGCGGTGCTGGTGGCGGCGGCGAGGCATGGCAAGTTCTTCCCGATGATGATGACGGCGGCGGGGACGGTCCCGCCGGCGCGGGTTCTGATCCTGGGTGCGGGCGTGGCGGGCCTGCAGGCCATTGCGACGGCGCGCCGCCTGGGCGCGGTGGTGCAGGGCTTCGACATCCGGCCCGCGGTGAAGGAGGAGGTGGAGAGCCTCGGCGCCCAGTGGGTCGGCATGGAGCTGGCCGAGGCAGTGGCCGAGGGCGGCTATGCGGCGGAGGTGTCGGAAGAGACGAAGCAGCGGGAGCACGAGCACCTGCACCGGCTCGTCACGGACGCCGACGTCGTCATTACCACGGCACAGATTCCGGGACGTCCGGCGCCGGTCCTCGTGACCCGGGACATGGTGGACGGAATGAAGAACGGTGCCATCGTCGTGGACCTCGCCGCCGAGACGGGCGGGAACTGCGAGCTGACACGGCCGGACGAGGAGGTGCAGCACGGAAGCGTCACCATTCTCGGGCCCACCGACCTGGCGGCCGGCACGTCCATCCATGCCAGCCAGATGTACTCGCGCAACATCGAGGCACTCGTGCAGCACATTGTGAAGGACGGCGCGCTCCAGCTCGACCGCGAGGACGAGATCGTGCGCGACTGCCTGCTAACCTACGACGGACAGGTCGTGCATCCGCGGCTGAGCACGAACCGGAAGGAGCTCTGAACATGGCCGAGTCTATTCTGCTTTCCATCTACATCTTCGTCCTGGCCATCTTCGTGGGCTTCGAGGTCATCACGAAGGTGCCGCAGATGCTCCACACGCCCCTCATGTCCGGGTCCAACGCGATCTCCGGCATTACCCTGGTCGGCGCCGTCGTCGTCGCCGGCCGCGGTGAATCCACCCTCAGCATCGTCCTGGCCGTCGTCGCCGTGGCCTTCGCCACGACAAACGTCGTGGGCGGCTTCATGGTGACGGACCGGATGCTCCAGATGTTCCGCCGCAAGCCGGAGGATGTGTGATGACCGAGCCAACGGGCTTCGTGCCCACCTTAATACAGGTCGCCTACCTCGTAGCGGCGGTCCTCTTCATCCTCGGTCTCAAGAGACTGAGCTCGCCGAAGACGGCGCGGTCCGGCAACATGCTGGGCGCCACCGGCATGCTCATCGCCGTGGGTGCGACGCTGCTGCACTGGGAGATCGTCTCCTTCAGCTGGATCCTGGTGGGCGTCGTCATCGGCGCCAGCGCCGGGTTCATTATGGCGCGGTTCGTCAAGATGACGGACATGCCGCAGATGGTGGCGCTGCTGAACGGCTTCGGCGGCGCGGCCTCCGCCCTGGTGGCGGGTGACGAGTACCTGCGCTTCGCAACGGGGGGCGCAGTGGACCTGCCGCTGAACGTGCAGGCCACGATCATGCTGAGCGTGCTCATCGGTGCGCTGACGTTCTCGGGCAGCCTCGTCGCCTTCGGCAAGCTGCAGGAGCTGGTCACGGAGAAGGCGGTGTCCTTCCCGCTGCAGAAGGTGATCAACGGCATCCTCTTCGCAGGTGCCGCCGCCCTTGCCATCTACCTGGTGGTGACGCCGGCGAACCTGCCGCTCTACATCGTCCTGAACGTGGCCGCGCTGATCATCGGCGTGATGTTCGTGATCCCCATTGGCGGCGCGGACATGCCCGTGGTGATCTCGCTGCTGAACTCGTTCTCCGGCCTGGCCGCGTCCATGACGGGCTTCGTGCTGGGCAACAACGTGCTGATCATCAGCGGCGCGCTGGTCGGTGCCTCGGGCATCATCCTCACGAAGATCATGTGCGACGCCATGAACCGCTCCCTCACGAACGTGCTGTTCGGCGCGTTCGGGGCGACGGTCACGGCGACGGGCGCGGCGGCGTCGTCCGACGGCAAGTCGGTCCGGGACATCAGCGCCGAGGACGGCGCGATCCTGCTGGGGTACGCCCGCTCCGTGGTATTCGTGCCCGGCTACGGGCTGGCCGTTTCTCAGGCGCAGCACCAGGTCCGGGAGCTGGCCGACCTTCTGCAGGCCCGGGGGGTAGACGTCAAGTACGCAGTCCACCCGGTGGCCGGCCGCATGCCCGGACACATGAACGTGCTGCTGGCGGAGGCCAATGTGCCCTACCCGCAGCTCATCGAGATGGACGAGATCAACCCGGAGTTCCCCCGTACGGACGTGGCCGTGGTCATCGGCGCCAACGACGTGGTGAACCCGGCTGCCCGGCATGACAAGAACAGCCCGATCTACGGGATGCCCATACTCGACGTGGACTACGCGAAGACCGTAATCGTCATGAAGCGGAGCATGAACCCCGGGTTCGCGGGAATCGACAACGAGCTCTTCTTCGGCGACAACACGCGTATGCTTTTCGGCGATGCCCGCAAGTCGCTGACGGCCCTGATCGCCCAGGTGAAGGCGGGCATCTAGCCCGCTTGAGACCGGTGCATTGAATGGCTATCTTTTTGTAGTTGATATGCATAGAGACCCGGCAGGTCCAGTGGCCACCCTGGTGGACCCGGTCGCTCCCGCGATCCGGCTCGAGGGTATTGCGCGCCGTTTCGGCCAGCGCTGGATTCTGCGCGGCATCGACCTCACGGTGGAGCGCGGCGAGGTGCTGGTCATGACCGGCCGCAACGGCAGCGGCAAAACCACGCTGCTCCGGATCATCGGCACGATCCTGCGTCCCACGCGGGGCCGTGCCGTGGTATTCGGCCACGACACCGTCCGCGCGGCGGACGGTGTCAGGGAGTCGGTGGGCCTGCTGGGTCACAATACCGCGCTGTACGACGACCTCACCGCCGCGGAGAATCTGAGCTTCTCCCTGCGCATGGCGGGCCGGCGGGCGGACGGGGACGCCGTAGCGGCGGCCCTCGAGCATGTCGGGCTCTCCCACGTGCGGCGTGAGCGGGTGCGCGGCTTTTCGGCCGGGATGCGGCGCCGGCTGGGTCTGGCGCGCCTGCTGCTCCGGCCCCCGCTGCTGCTGCTGCTGGACGAGCCGTACGCCAGCTTCGACCAGGACGGCATCGACGTGGTCAACGAGTTCGCCCTCGGCGTCGCCGCCGGCGGCGGCGTCGTGCTCCTCACCACCCACGACATGGCCCGCGCCGCGGACGTCATGTCCCGTCGCGTGCACATCGCCGACGGCCGCCTGACCGAGGTGCATGGCGGTGGCGCGGCAGCCACGCCGCGACCGGACAGGACACCGGCCTGGGTGGCCGGGAAGGGGCTGGCATGATGCGCGCCGAGATGTCTCGCGTCGGTGCCATCGTCTGGAAGGACCTGACGGCCGAGCGCAGGACGAAGGCGAACTTCAACGCCGTCGTGTTCCTCGCCGGGCTGATCCTCCTGCTCTT
>DATHVO010000014.1:0-14680 GCA_035461265.1 Longimicrobiales bacterium | reverse complement strand
ACCCAAGGTTTCGACCGCGCACGTCGCCGTTGATCGTCTGAAGACACAGCTCCTGGTGCTCCACGTCTTCCAGGGCGATCGCGAGACGGTCGGCTTCGTATCGAAGGTCGATGCGCTTTACGGCGGTGCCATTGGACGTATCCTGGCCAGCGGTGACTTCGCCGGACGGATGGGTGATACGCTCGTCATCTATCCGCCCGACCCGGAATGCGGAATCCGCCGCGTACTCCTCGTGGGTGTCGGCAAGCGCGAGGACCATACGGTGGACCGCCTCCGCCGGGCCGTCGGCAGCGCCGTCCGCGTGGCGGAGCGGATGGCCATCACCGAGATGAGCGTCTCAGTCGGCCACGTCCACCACCTCAGCGAGCACATGGGCGACTACTACGCCGGCCTCGCCGCCGTGGAGGCCGTTATCCTCGCCGCATGGGATTTCCGTGACCTCAAGACCCGGTCGGAGGACGCCCAGCCGCGGGCCGCTCTCGAGGCCGCCACGGTCCTCGCCTACAACGAACGGGAGGCCCGGGAGCTGGACCGCGCGGCCTCCCACGGCGCGATCACCGCGCGCGGTGCCAATCTCGCCCGCGAGCTGCAGGCCAGGCCCGGCAACGTCGCCACGCCGACCTTCCTCGCCGAACGGGCGCAGGAGGTCGGAGAGCGACACGGCATCGAGGTGACGGTCCTCGATCGCGCGGGCATCAGGCAGGAGGGGATGCACGCTCTCCTCGCCGTGGCGCAGGGGTCGGCGGAGGAACCCCGCTTCATCGTCATGGAGTATCGCGGCGGGGCGGACGGCTCGAGGCCGCTGGTCCTGGTGGGGAAGGGCATCACCTTCGACTCCGGCGGCATCTCCATCAAGCCGTCGGAGCGCATGGAGGACATGAAGTACGACATGTCCGGTGCCGCCGCCGTCATCGGCGCCATGCAGGCCATCGCTGAGCTGAGGCTCGAGGCCAACATCGTCGGACTCATCCCGGCCACCGAGAACCTCCCGTCGGGCACCGCGCTGAAGCCCGGTGACGTCATCAGTTCGCACCTCGGCAAGTCCATCGAGATCGTGAACACCGACGCCGAGGGACGTCTCGTACTCGCCGATGCCCTCTCGTTCGCCCGCCGCTTCGATCCTGCGGCCATCGTGGACTGCGCGACGCTGACGGGCGCCTGCGTCATCGCCCTCGGCCACCACGCCATCGGCCTCATGGGGAACGATGGCGCGCTCATCGACCAGGTCCGGGCGGCCGGACAGCGGACCGGCGAGCGCTGCTGGCCGCTGCCCCTGTGGGATGAATATCGGGAGCAGATCGAGAGCACCATCGCGGACATCAAGAACTCCGGCGGGCGCGCAGCCGGTTCCATCACCGCCGGCTGGTTCCTCAAGGAATTCGTGGCTGACGAGGTCCCGTGGGTCCACCTCGACATTGCCGGCACCGCCTACCGGGATGAAGCCGCGCCGTACCTGCGGAAGGGCGCGGCGGGTGTGCCGACACGCCTCCTCATCGACTGGGTGAGAGCGCGCGCCGAGGCATGAACCCTTCAGCCAGCGGCCGACGGCGCCACGGCGGCGCGCGGCGGACCGTCCTCGCCGGCGCGATCCTGATGGTGATGCTGCCGGCACGGGCCGCGGCGCAGGTGCCTCCGCCTGTGCCCGATCCCGAGGCGGAGCCCGCACCGGTCGCACAGGACACCGTCGCCGCAGACACGGCTCCCCGGCGACCCCTCGTCCGTTTTCCCGACATGCCGGTACCGCCGGGTGCGCGGTTCGCCGGAGGTGAGTGGGTCTGGGACCAGGACGCACTGCTCCGGGAAGGGCCCACCAGCCTCATCGACCTCCTCGCCCGGATACCAGGCATAACAACCTTCCGGACCGGGATGTTCGTGCAGCCGGAGGCAGCCGCCGGATTCGGCGGCACCGTGGGCCGCGTCGAAATAGAGGTGGACGGCTACATCCTCGATCCCCTGGCTGCCTCGACCTTCGACCTCGCGCAGTTCCCCCTGGCCCAGATCCGGGAGGTACGGGTCCAGCGTCGTCTCGGCCTGCTTCGTCTGCGAATCTTCACGGCGGCGCCGGAGACCAACCAGCCCCTGACCCGCATCGAAGCCGGAGTCGGCGAGCCATCGGCCAACCTCTTCCGCGGCCTCCTGCTGGCCCCCCATGTCCTCGCCGGGCCGCTCAGCGCCGCGATCGAGCGACTGGATACCGACGGGACGGGGCGGGCGGAACCGGCGAACATATTCAGCGGCTGGGCGAAGTGGTCGTGGACGAACGGCGAGCGCGGCGTCCAGGTCGAACTGCTCCGCACTTCCATGAGCCGCCTGACCGGATCGCCCTGGCCGGCCGACCGCAAGCGCCAGGATCTCGTGGTCCGGGCGCGGAACCGCTTCGCGCCCGGCATCGTCGCCGAGGTATACGGCGGCCGGTCCGCCCTCGACGAATCCGTGCCGGGGGTCCCGGTCTCTGACACGCTGCCGCCGGTGGAGCCCATCGACCGGACCCTCCTCCAGGCGGGCGGCCGCGTCGCCCTCGACTTGCCGGAGGTGACGGTCGGCGCATCGCTCAGGTATCGCGACGCGGAATTCCTGCCGCGTCTCGAGGGCGGCTTCGATGCCGATGTACGCATCGGTCCCGCTCGTCTCGGCGGGGAGGCCCGTTACGCAACATGGGACGGCCTGGACGCGACGCTGTTCCACGCCATCCACGCCGAAATCACGCTGCTTCCGGGGGCGTCCGTCTTCGGCGAAATGAACGGGGGGCGGCGTGGCGCGCCCGACTTCCGCGGCCAGCCGCACGGATCCGTCATCACCGAGCGGTCCGGCTGGCGCGCCGGCGCGTCCGTCTCCCTCGGACGCCGTGCCACCGGCGGTGCGGCCATCATCGGCCTCGAACAGGACATGGCCCGGCCCTTCGGCCTCCCCTTCGACAGCGCCGGCGTGCCCCACGGGACCGAGCCCGCCCGCGGCTTCGAGGCCCACGGCCGCCTCGTGATCATCCCCGGCTGGATCGCCGTCGAAAGCTGGATCACGGACTGGAGCCGGGCCGTGGGGTGGACATACATGCCCGTCCGCTCCTGGCGGACGGCGCTCGACCTGCACGCCGTGCCCCTGCCTTCCGGCAACCTCGAGCTCCTCGGCCGCATGGAGGCCTCGCAGCGTGGGAGCACCCTGGTGCCCATCACGCCCCTCGAGGACGGGCCCACGTTCGCGACAATACCGGGCTACACCCGCATCGACGGATACCTCCAGATCCGGATCATCGATGTCCGCGCATTCATCCGGTGGGAGGACGTCACCGGCCAGGAGATCATGGATGTGCCCGGCCGTGTCCAGCGGGGGCCGCGCATCTTCTACGGGGTCAAATGGAACCTCTGGAATTGACCGTGCACGGACGCCGCGTCACCGGAGCGACCGTGCGTCGTCGGCCGTCCGCTGCGTTGACCCCCGTGCGGGCTTCCTCTACCTTCCACCGGCTGCGGGGCGAGGGATGATCAGGAGCATGACGGGGTACGGCGAGGCGGAACTCGCTACGGCGGCTGGACGGCTGCGGGCGGAGGCGCGCACGGTCAACCACCGGTACTTCAGCCTGAACATGCGCCTCGCACGCGGTCTCGACCGGTACGAGCCGCAGATCCGCGACTGGCTCCGGTCCGGGCTGCCCCGTGGACACGTCAACTTCTCGCTGCGGCTCGAGCCGCAGGACGCGACGAGCGGGGATGTGGCGGGCCTCTCCCTCCGCGTGGACGAGGTCAAGGCCCAGCAGTACGTGACGCTGCTCCGGGGCCTGAAGGACCGACTCGGGCTGGCCGGCGACGTGGACCTCACGCTCCTGAGCCGGTACATGGACCTGGTCGTGGACGATGACGAGGCCGGGGCGGAGCATCCCGACGCCGACGAAGTCCGGACCGTCACGGAGGCTGCCGCGCGGGCCGTCGTCGCGATGCGTGAGCAGGAGGGCCTGCGTCTGGCGGAGGACCTGGAGGGGCGGCTCCTCGCCATCGAGGCAGCGATGTCGGCCATCGCAGAGCTGGCGCCGGCGCGGCTCCTGGCGGAGCGCGACCGCATGACCCGCGTGGTCGCGGAGCTGCTCGGAGAGGTGCCGCTGGACCACGACCGGATCGCCCGTGAGATCGCGTACATGGCCGAGCGGTGGGACGTGAGCGAGGAGATCGTCCGGCTCCGCTCCCATATCGAGCTGTTCCGGGCGTCGCTCGGCGATCCCGCGCCGGAGCCGGTGGGCAAGCGCCTCAGCTTCCTGACGCAGGAGATGAACCGGGAAGCGAACACCATCGGATCGAAGGCGAACGACGCGTCCATGGAGCACAAGGTCATCGCCATCAAGGACGAAATCGAGCGCCTGCGCGAGCAGATCGAGAACGTCGAGTGATCCGCCGGAGGTCGTTTCCACTGGTCATCGCGGCGCCGAGCGGCGTGGGCAAGACGTCGCTGGCGCGGGCCCTGGTGGAACGGTCCTCCGACGCCGTGTTCGCGCTGTCCGCCACGACCCGTGCCCCGCGGCCCGGGGAGCGACATGACGAGGACTACCACTTCGTGGACGAAGCGGGGTTCGACGCGCTCATCGCAGACGGCCTGCTCCTGGAGTGGGCGTCCGTCCACGGCCGCAGGTACGGGACGCTGCGGCGGGGCGTGCAGGCGGGTCTGGACGAGGGGCGGACCGTGGTTCTGGACATTGACGTCCAGGGGGCCCGGATGGTACGCGGCGTGCTGTCTGATGCCGTGTTGATCTTCATCCTGCCGCCCAGTGTCGCCGAGATGATGCGCCGGCTGGCGCTCCGCGGCAGCGGGGAGAGCGCCGAGGAGCTTGCGACCCGGATACGGACCGCGCGGGCCGAGTTGGAGGTAGTAGAGGAGTTCGACTACGTCGTCGTGAACGATGATTTCGAGCGGGCGCTCCATGTCATCGAAGCCGTGGTCGCGGCGGAGAGGGCGCGGGTGGACCGTACGGCGGATCTGGCGCCGGTGCTGGAGGCGATGCGCCACGAGATGGACCAAACCATGCGAAGGAGCGATTAATGAGGGTGTTCACACCGGGCGAACTCGCCCACAATTCCGGAAGCAAGTACCTGGGTGTTCTCGTCGCGGCGCGCTACGCCCGGGAGCTGAATGCCCTGCCGAGTGACGCAGTGCCCACGGGCCTGGAGGAGAAGTTGACGACGCGCGCCCTCGAGACACTCTGCTCGGGCAGCGTCGAGTTTTCCCTGGTGAAGCGCCGCCGCAACAAGGCGGTCTGAGCCGTGCCGGGCGACGTCGGCGCGGCGGGTGGGCCGGGCCGGCCCGGTCCCGGCGCCGCGGAGCCACGCAGACCCTGGCAGGGCCGGCGCGTCGTCCTCGGCGTGACCGGCAGCATCGCCGCGTACAAATCCGCACAGATCGCTCGGGACCTGACCCGTCTCGGCGCCGTGGTGGACGTCGTGATGACGACGTCCGCCCGGTCCTTCGTCGGCGCCATCACCTTCGAGGCGCTGACGGGGAGCCCGGTGGCCGGCGGCATCCTCGACGAGGGCCGCGCACTGGACCACATCCGGCTGGCCAGGGAAGCGGACGCCATCTGCATTGCCCCGGCCACGGCGGACTTCATCGCCCGGGCCGCCGGCGGCAGGGCCGATGACATGCTCGCCGCGGTGGTCCTGGCTGCCCGGGGGCCGGTCCTCGTCTGTCCCGCCATGAACGACGCCATGTGGACGCACCCGCGCACGGCGGCCAACGTGGAGGAGCTGGTCCGTCTGGGGTATCGGATCGTGGGTCCCGCCGACGGCCCTCTCGCCCACGGCGAGGGTTCGGGTCCGGGTCGCATGGAGGAGCCCGGCGTGATCGTCGAGCACATCGGCCGCGCCCTGGGAACGGAGGCCGCCTGGCGCGGGCGCCGCGTCCTCGTAACCGCCGGGCCGACCCGGGAGCGCGTGGACGCCGTTCGGACACTGTCCAACCGCTCGTCCGGTCGGATGGGCTTCGCCATAGCGGCCGCGGCCTGGCGGCGCGGCGCCGACGTCACCCTCGTGGCCGGACCCACCTCCGTCCCGGCCCCCGCGGGACCATCCCTGCACCGCGTGGAGACGGCCGACGAGATGCTCGCGGCGGTCCGCGATGGGCTGGGTGCGGCCGACATCCTGTTCATGGCTGCCGCCGTCGCCGATTTCCGGCCCGTCCCCGCGCAGGGCAAGCTGCGGCGGTCCGACGCGCCCGAGTCGCTGGCCCTCCAGCCCGCGCCGGACGTGCTGCTCTCGACGCGGGATGACCGGCGCGAGGGAACGGCGGTGGTCGGATTCGCCCTGGAAACGGGCGATGGCCGGGCCAGCGCCCGGGAGAAGCTGCGGGCGAAGGGGCTCGACCTCATCGTCCTGAATCCGGCCGACGAGGCGGGCGCCGGGTTCGACGCCGAGACGAACCGCGTGGTGATCCTGGACGCCAGCGGCAGGGAAGAGGAGCTCCCGCTCCTGACCAAGGACGAGGTGGCGGAACTGCTCCTGGACCGGGCGGAGCGCCTGCTGGCGCCCCGGACGTGGCGGTGAACAGGGAGCTGCTTGCCCGCTACCTGCGCCAGCTCGCGGAGATGGGAGGCGACGACGTGGTCTTCGAGCGCCTCACGGCCGCCGAAGCGGTAGACCTGCTGACGGGCCGGGCCGCCACGGCACCGCCCATTCCCGGGCCCATGCCCCCGGATGCTGCAGCGTGGCCACTACCTCCGGCAGCGGCCGCCTCGGCATTGGCAGCCGCCTCGCCGGCAGCGGCGCCCGAGTCCGACGCCCTGGCGCCGCTCGCCGCCGCCGCCAGCGTCTGCACCCTCTGCCGGCTTCATGAGAGCCGCACCCACGTCGTGTTCGGGGAAGGCAGCGGCACGGCGGAGCTCGTCGTCGTGGGCGAGGCACCCGGCCAGGAGGAGGACCGCACGGGCAGGCCCTTCGTCGGCCGGGCGGGGCGACTCCTCGATCTGCTTCTAATGACGGCGGGCTTCCCACGGGAAAGCGTGTACATTTGCAACGTGCTCAAGTGCCGGCCGCCGAACAATCGCAACCCCATGGCCGATGAGGTTCATGTCTGCACACGGACGTACCTGTACGCCCAGATCGAGGCCGTGTCTCCCCGCGTGCTCCTCGCCGTGGGCAAGTTCGCGGCGCAGTCGCTGCTCCGGAGCGAGGAGAGCATCGGCCGCCTGCGCGATACCGTGCATGATTGCGGCGGAACGCCGCTCGTGGTGACCTATCATCCCGCCTATCTGCTACGGAGTCCGCAGATGACGCGGGTCGCATGGCAGGACTTCCAGCTCGTTCGCAAGGTGCTCGATGGCCAGGCCTGACATGGAAACCGCCTTCGGCCGCAGCGGCCCGCCCGTCGCCATGGACAGGCAGCCGCCCTATGCCCCCGAGGCGGAGATCAGCGTCCTGGGCGGCATGCTCATCGATGGCGATGCCGTGCCCAAGGCGCTGGAGTTCGTCGACGACGCGATGTTCTACCGCGAGGCGAATCGCCGCGTCTTCCGCGCCATGACCCGACTCTTCCAGCGCGGCCAGGTCATCGACCCCGTCACGCTCGCCGAGGACCTCACCAAGACGGACGAGCTCGAGGGCGTCGGCGGCATGACGTACATCGCCGAGCTGCTCGATGCGGTTCCCACTGCGGCGAACATAGAGTACCACGCGAGGATCGTCCGCGAGCGCGCACTTCTGCGCCGCCTCATCGAGGCATCGTCGCAGATCATCCGGGACTCCTACGAGTCGGGCGAGCGCACCGTCGAACAGGTGCTGGACGAGGCGGAGCAGCGGATCTTCCAGGTCGCCCAGTCCCATGAGCGCGAGGGCTTCGTCTGGATCAAGAAGATCCTCTACCCCACGTTCGAGAAGATCGAGCAGCTGCAGGCATCGAAGGGGGGCATCACGGGCGTTTCCACGGGCATCCACCAGCTCGACGAGATGACCGGCGGCCTGCAGCGCGGCGACCTCGTCATCGTGGCCGCCCGCCCGTCCATGGGCAAGACGGCCTTCGTCACTGGCGTCGGGCTGCATGCGGCCATCACACAGCAGGTCCCGGTGGCCATGTTCTCCCTCGAGATGTCGAAGCAGCAGGTGGTCCAGCGGATGCTCTGCTCCGAGGCCCTGGTCGACCTGAGCCGTCTCCTGCGGGGACGTCTGCAGGACGACGACTTCGGCCGCCTGGCCCAGGCAGCGGGCCACCTCAACACCGCGCCCCTGTGGATCGACGACTCCGGCTCCGTCACGGTCCTGGAGATGCGGGCGAAGGCCCGCCGGCTGAAGGCCGACCAGCCGGAGCTCGGTCTCATCGTCGTTGACTACATCCAGCTCATGTCGGGCGGAAACGACGCAGAGAACCGCCAGCAGGAAGTCAGCGCCATCAGCCGGGGTCTCAAGGCTCTCGCGAAGGAGCTGGATGTCCCCATCATCGCGCTGTCCCAGCTGTCCCGCGCCCCGGAGCAGCGCAGTGACCATCGTCCGCAGCTGTCCGACCTGCGCGAGTCGGGCTCCATCGAGCAGGATGCCGATCTGGTCATGTTCCTGTACCGACCGGAGTACTACCATACGCGGGAGGAGGCGCAGGAGAAGGGACTGCAGGGCAAGGCCGAGCTCATCATCAGCAAGCAGCGCAACGGCCCCACCGGCGCCGTCGACCTCTATTTCCGGAAGGAGTGCGCTCGTTTCGAGCCCTCCCCGGACCAGCGGTACGAGCACTGAGCACGGCGACACGGGGAGCATCGTGGCGCGGCTGAAGACTGCCTTCTTCTGCACCGACTGCGGGAACGAAGCCGCGCGGTGGCAGGGCCAGTGCCCGGCGTGCGGCTCGTGGAACACCCTCGTGGAGGAGCCTTCACGACCGGCCCGCAACGCGCGCAGCGTGGCGGCAGCGCCCGTGGCCGACCCCGTCCGGCTCTCCGAGGTCGAAGGCGCCGATGCCGCCCGGTGGGCGACCGGGGCGCGGGAACTGGACTTCGTCCTCGGCGGCGGCATCGTACCCGGATCCATCGTCCTGGTGGGCGGTGAGCCCGGTATCGGCAAGAGCACGCTGCTGCTCCAGGCCGCCGCGCGCCTCCAGGCCTCCGGGCGGACGACGCTTTACGTGTCGGGCGAGGAGTCGGCTGCCCAGGTCCGGATGCGGGCCGACCGCCTGCAGGAACCGGCGGGGGATGTGGTCTTCCTCGGGGAGACCCGTCTCGAGGCCATCCTCGACGTCGTCTCTCGGGACCGCCCGGATGCGCTCTTCATCGACTCCATCCAGACCGTGTACAGCGGGGATTACGACGGTGCCGCCGGGAGCGTCACCCAGGTGCGGGAGTGTGCGGCCCGGCTCCAGAGGCTGGCCAAGGAGACCGGCTCGGCGGTCTTCCTCATCGGTCACGTGACGAAGGGCGGTACGGTCGCCGGACCGAAGACGCTCGAGCACATCGTGGACACGGTGCTCTACTTCGAGGAGACGGGGACCCTCGACCACCGTGTGCTGCGGAGCACAAAGAACCGCTTCGGCGCTGCCGACGAGCTCGGCGTCTTCCGCATGACCGCAGCCGGCCTGGAGCCCGTGGCGAATCCGTCGGAGCTGTTCATCCGGGACCGGGCGGACGGTGTGAGCGGTACGGCGGTCGCCGCCGTGATCGAGGGCACCCGGCCCCTCCTCGTGGAGGTCCAGGCGCTGTGCACGCGGGCGAGCTACGGCGCTCCACAGAGGGTTGCCACCGGCTTCGACCGGCAGCGGCTCGCCCTGCTCCTGGCCGTGATGGAGAAGCGCGCCGGCATCGACTTCAGCGCGCTGGACGTGTTCATCAACGTGGTCGGCGGAATCCGCATCGCGGAGACGGCGTCGGACGCGGCGCTGCTCGCGGCCCTGGCGTCCAGCGTGTACGACCTGCCGACGGACCCGTCGGCCGTCTTCCTCGGCGAAGTCGGTCTGGGCGGCGAGCTCCGTCCCATCGGCCAGCTCGAGCGGCGCCTGGCGGAGGCGGCCCGGATGGGGTTCCGCACGGCGTACTTCCCCGGACGTGCCGGAGGACGGGCGCCCTCCGGCTCGGACATGGTGCTCGTCCCCGCGGCCACGGCGGGCGAGCTCGTCCAGCGCCTCTTCGGGCGCGCCGCATCCGCGGGAGCACCGCAGTGAGCCGCGTCGCCGTCATCATCGCCGCAGGCGGGTCGGGCCGCCGCATGGGCGGCGTGTACAAGCCGCTGCTGGAACTGCGTGGCGCGCCGCTGCTGGCCCGCAGTCTGGCCCCGTTCCTGGCCCGTCCTGACGTGCACGCCATCATCGTCGCCCTCCCGCAGGATCTGCATGCCGCGCCGCCCGCCTGGCTGCTCGCGGATCCCAGGGTACGGACGGTGGCGGGCGGCGCCGAGCGCGACCAGTCCGTCCGGAACGCCCTGCAGGCCGTTCCCCCGGATGCGAACGTCATTCTCGTGCACGACGCGGCACGACCGCTCGTGTCCGCCGAGGTGGTCGAGCGTTGTGTAGCAGCCGCGCGGGCGGGCCGCTCCGTGGTCGCGGCCGTACCCGTCACCGACACCATCAAGCGCATCGCAGCGGATGGCACCATCCTGGACACGCCGGATCGCAGCCTGCTGCGCGCGGCCCAGACGCCGCAGGCGTTCCCGGCAGCGGTGCTACGCGCCGCACACGCCCACGCGGCGGCCACCGGCATCCGTGCCACCGACGACGCGGCACTCGCCGCCGCGGCGGGCCACGCCGTAGCCGTTGTGGACGGGGCCGTCGAGAACATCAAGGTCACCTCGCGCATGGACCTGGCGGTGGCCGAGATCCTGCTCGCGGGAGGCGATACGTGAAGGCCGACGGGACGACCTACAACCTCCTCTTCGTGTGCACCGGCAACACCTGCCGGAGCCCCATGGCCGCCGCCATCGCCCGGGCCATACTCGACGGTCGTGGCTGGCGCCACGTCGCAGTACGCTCCGCGGGCACGGCCGCGGCAGCCGGCTCGCCGGCCAGTGCCCACGCCATCGACGTCGCCCGGGAGAACCAGCTCGAGCTGGAGTCCCACGGGTCGCAGCCCCTCACGGAGGATCTCGTCGGCTGGGCGGACCTCATCCTCGTGATGGGGCCCGCCCACCTGCGCGCCGTCGAAGACCTCGGCGGCGCGGGCAGGGCCGCACTCGTCGCCGACTTCGCCCTGGGCGACAATGCCGGGCGCGCGGTCGCCGACCCGTTCGGGGGCGACCACGAAGCCTACAGCGACACGTTCCGCCAGCTCACGGAGGCCGTCGAAGCCGCCCTCGATCGCCTCGCGCCGATCCTCGCTCCATGACGGCGCCGGCAGGGCCGGGCAGCGCGACCCGTGTATTCGCACTCCTCGGCGATCCCGTGCGGCATTCGCGTTCCCCCGCATTCCAGAACGCCGCCATCCGCCATGCCGGCATCGACGCGGTGTACGTCGCCCTGGCCAGTGCCGCGCAGGATGTCCCGGCCCTGATGCGGACGCTGGTCCGGTCCGGCGGCGGTGGCAACGTCACGGTCCCCCACAAGGCCGCCGCGGCGGCCTGCCTCGACCGCGCCTCCCATCTGGTCCGACGGACCGGCGCCTGCAACACGTTCTGGGGTGACGGGAACGACCTCTGCGGCGAGAACACCGATGTCGCGGGGTTCACTGCCGCCGCGAACGCGCTCCTCCCCGTCCTCCGCGGCGGCCGGGTCCTCATCATGGGTGCAGGCGGCGGCGCGGCTGCCGCCGTATGCGCCCTCCTGGATGCCGGTGCCGGGCGCGTGACCCTCCTGAATCGCACGCCGGCACGCGCCCGCGACCTCGCCGCCCGCCTCGACCCCCACGCCCGCACCGTGGAGGTCGCCGTACCGGACGGGTCCCTGGCCGCCCGGACATTCGATCTGGTCGTGAACGCCACCAGCCTGGGACTGCACACGAACGACGGCCTGCCCCTCGACCTCCGCGTCGTCGGGGAAGTCCGCGGGGCCCTCGATCTGGTGTGCGGAACGGGCGGCGAAACGCCATGGGTGCGCCACGCCCGGGACCTCGGCGTCCCCGCGGCGGACGGATCGGCCATGCTGCTGGCCCAGGGTGCCGCCGCTTTCCGCCTGTGGTTCGGCGTCGAGCCGCCGAACACGGTCATGGAAGCCGCCCTCCGGAACGGCTGAATGGCGTTCCCGGCCATGGCATCGCCCGGGTACGGGGCGCATATCCGGGCGTGCGTCTCCTCGAGTGCCTCCTGGACCTGGTGTTTGCACCCGTCTGCCTCGGGTGCGACGCCGTGCTGCAGCCCTCGGCGCCCGGCCGCATGGTCTGTCCCCGGTGTCTCGACCGACTGTATCCGCCGCCAGCGCCGTTCTGCGCACGCTGTGGAGCTCCGCACCGCCGGACAGGTCGTGCTCCGCCGGCCTGGGGGTGCCCCGAGTGCGCGCTCTGGCCCGACATGCTCGGCTTCGCCCGGTCGGCGTGCATCCTCCGGCCGCCTGCCGACCGGCTGGTCCATGCCCTGAAATACCGCGGCTGGCGCAGCCTCGCGGAGCCCATGGCCGAACGCATGGCAGGGATGCCGTGGCCGGAGGTCGCCCACGGACCCGTCGTCCTGGCCCCCGTCCCCACCACGGCCCGCCGCCTCCGCCGTCGCGGCTACAACCAGGCCCGGCTTCTCGCCGATGCCCTGGGGACGCGCATGGGGTTGCACGTAGCGGACCTGCTGGCCCGCGTCTCAGGCGAGCGCACCCAGACCACCTTGCAGCCCGCTGCACGCGCGGCTAACGTGGCCGGGGCGTTCCAGGCGGCCCGCTCCGTGGACGGTGCACACGTCGTCCTGGTGGACGACGTTCTCACCACGGGCGCCACGGCCGCCGAATGCGCCCGGGCTCTCGCTGCGGCGGGGGCCTGCTGCACCGGACTGGTCACATTCGCACGGGCCTTCGACATTCGCGGCCCGGATGGCCTGCGCCAGCAGGCCGCTTAACCGACAGGGGTGGACGACATGGCTGGGAAGAACGGACGCACGCGGGTCGCGATCAACGGCTTCGGGAGGATCGGGCGGCTCATCCTCCGCGCCGCGAAGAAATACGATGCCGGGCTCGATTTCGTGGCCGTCAACGACCTGACGGACAACAACACGCTGGCCCACCTCCTTCGCTACGATTCCGTCCACGGCCCGTACGATGGGAAGGTGGAGGTGTCGGGTCAGGGAATCACGGTGGACGGCGATGAAATCCGCGTACTGAGCGAGAAGGACCCGGCGCAGCTCCCCTGGAAGGATCTCGGCGTCGACGTGGTCTTCGAGGGTACGGGGCGGTTCACCAAGAGGGACGATGCCGCCAAGCACATCGAGGGTGGCGCCCGGAAGGTCATCATCACGGCCCCCGCCAAGGGCGAGGACATCACGGTGGTGATGGGCGTGAACCACGACCAGTACGACGGCTCTGCCCACCACGTCATCAGCAACGCCAGCTGCACCACCAACTGCCTCGCCCCGGTCGTGAAGGTGCTCCTCGACAGCTTCGGTTTCCGACGGGGCCTGATGACCACGGTCCACGCCTACACCAACGACCAGAACATCCTCGACCTGCCCCACAAGGACCTGAGGCGGGCCCGGGCGGCCGCCATGTCCATCATCCCCACCACCACGGGAGCAGCCAAGGCGACCGCCCTCGTGCTCCCCGCGGTCAAGGGGCGGATCGACGGCATGGCCATGCGCGTGCCGACGCCCGACGTATCCATCGTGGACCTCACGGCCGAGGTCGAGAAGGCCGTCTCGGTCGAGGCCGTCAACGATGCCTTCCGCGCCGCCGCCGACGGCCCGCTCAGCGGGATCCTGGCGGTTTCCGACGAGCCGCTCGTGAGCATCGACTACACCGGCAACCCGCACAGCTCCATCGTCGATGCCCTCTCGACGTTCGTCGTGGATGAGCGGATGGTGAAGGTCATGGCGTGGTACGACAACGAGTGGGGCTACTCCGTTCGTTGCGTCGACCTCGCCGAGTACGTTGCGAAGTCGCTTTAGCAGCTGATGTCCAAGTAATTGCCGGACCACCACCTGGAGGGGCGCAGCCACGACGCCACTCCAGGGGGTGGCCGTTGTCATTGACGCTGGCCGCCGCTCTGTATTACCGTTGATCGAGGCGGGCGGACGGGGTCCAATGCGCCTGTTGCCGCTGATACTGGCACACATCTCGCGCGTTCCGACCCGATAGAGGCGTTCACGCCGGCGCTGGAGGATCAATGATGGCCACACAGGGTGAGCAGCTCTACGGGACATACCGATGCCCCGTCTGCGGCCACCGGGACGCGGCGGAGCTGGATCCGGACGAGGCGTCGTGTCTGCTGAGCTGCAGTTACTGCAACACGCCGCTGGAGGTCACCGCCCGGGGTCCGGACTCGGTCCGTTTCTCCGTGCAGGTCGCCGAGGAGCCGCTTCGCGGCTGAGACTCCGGCAGTCCGGGACGGACGGGGGCGGCCGCGGTGAGAAACCGCGGCCGCTTCTTGCATCAGGGACCCTGATGGGCGAAAGATCGGTCGTGCGGTTGGCGATGGAGCGGCTCCTCCAGCGCGGCGGCTCCCGTGCCCGGGGCGTGCTCGGGAAGGGTCCGGGGGCGCTCCATCACCTGGAGGAGGGCGCCGGCCCGCCCGTGGTGCTGCTCCACGGCGGCAGTGGCGGGGGCGCAAACTGGTTCCGGCTGTTTGCCCCCCTCGCCAGGCGGTATCGCGTCCTGGCGCCAGACCTGCCCGGATTCG
>DATHVO010000013.1:0-12085 GCA_035461265.1 Longimicrobiales bacterium | reverse complement strand
TCAGGGCATCGAGCACGACCGGAGCGAGGGCCAGAGTCACCTCGACCCGTGCCGTGCCGCCGGGGGAGAGATCCACGTGATGCGTGCGATGGGCGCGGCCCAGGAGCGACACATCCAGCGTGTAGCGGCCGGGGCGGAGGGCGTCCACCATGAACCTGCCCGCGGCGTCGGACGCCACCCGGGCACCAGTTTCCCGCACCTCCACCAGGACGCCGCCCAGCGGCTCGCCCGTCTCCCCCGTCACCCGTCCATCGATCCGGCCCGCCAGCTCCCCGGCCCGGGGCGAATCCCCCGCCAGCCCCAACGACTGTCCGCGTCCGGGAGCCGCCAGGATCGCCGTCGCCAGCAGTGCCATTACGAGGGTCCGCTCCATCCGCCGTGCCATCTATCCCTGCCTCTCGCCATGAGATTGAGAACGATTCTCAACTGCGGACCAAGTTAGGGACGGTCAATGCCGCGGGCAATACGGGTGTTCCCTGATTCTGCATCGGGTTCTTTCCGACAGGCGGACGGGTTTGCCTGGCTCACCCCTTGCACCCCGCGAGCCGGCGTGACGACGACCTTCCGCAGACTGGCGCTCGCCGTGGGCGGTGCGGCCGCGGCAACGGCGGCCTACGCCGTTCTGGTGGAGCCCCGGTGGCTGCATCGCACCCGCCCGCGCCTCCATTTCCCGGATCTGCCGCCGGCCCTGGAGGGTCTGACCATCGCGCTGGTCACGGACATCCACGCGGGCGGCCACACGCCCCGGGGTGTCCTGGCCCGGGCGGTGCGCCTGGTGATGGACGCGCGACCGGATCTCATTGCCGTGTCCGGCGACCTGGCGGAGGACGAGGCGTCGCTGGAGGCAGCGCTGGACGCGCTGGCGGAGCTGGCGGCGCCGCTGGGGGTCTACGTGGTCCCTGGCAACCACGACTATCGCGACGTGGGAATCGAGCGCTGGCATGACGCGGTAGGGCGCCGGCAGTCGCCCGTGGACCTGACGAACCGTGTGCGCTTCCTGCGGGTGGGCGGCGAGGGGGAGGGCGGAGCGACGCTGTGCGTTGCGGGGGTGGATGACCTGGCCCACGGCCGTCCCAACCTCGCTGGGCTGTCGGAGCGACACCGTGATTTCACCATCCTGCTGGCGCACCACCCGGACCAGGCGGAGCGGGCGCGCCGGTCCGTGGACCGTGTGGACCTCATCCTCAGCGGCCACACGCACGGCGGCCAGGTCCGTCTGCCCGGCCTGGGCGCCATAGTGAACTCCGCCGCCAGTCCCCACCTCTACGAGGCGGGTGTGCGCCGGCGGCCCTGGACGCAGGTCTACACGTCGAGGGGAATCGGGACGACTCATCTCCCGGTGCGGTTCCTGTCCCGGCCGGAACTGCCCGTACTCACCCTCACGTCCGCGCCGCGTCCGCCTCGCCGGGTGCTGCGCGGCTGGTAGTGCCCCGGGGCGCAAACGCGCGCTCCGCCTCCTTGCTGGTCACCAGCGTGCCGGGCATCGTCCCGGGACAGGATCGTACCGCACCGGTCGCGCGCCGGTCTGCATCCGTGGGCGCGCGCCGTGCGAGCGTTGTACCGGCGAGTTCTCAAGGAGGCGGCCGTGCACGCCGAGCCCGTCCCCCGGAGCGCCGTCCCGGCGCTCTTCAAGGCCCTCTTCATCGTTTTTTCCGTGCTCGTGGTGGCGGCAGTCGGCTATGCCGGCTGGATCGTCGTCCGCTACTGGGACCAGGTCGGAGTCTAGTCATCGAGGCGGGCAGGGCCGAGCGGCCCGACCGGCCGTCGGCGTCGCCGCGCCACCCACGCAGGAGCGACGTCCATGACCAAACGACAGGCGGCAGTCTTCGCCGTGGGCGCCACCGGCCTCTTCACCGCTGTTTTCGTCGGCCTGACCATCCACAGCCACACGGCGTTCCCGGGGCTGACGAACCAGGCGGACATCACGCCGGAGGTGCTGGCGGGCAAGGACGTGTGGCACAGGAAGAACTGCGTGAACTGCCACACGCTCATGGGGGAGGGCGCGTACTACGCGCCGGACCTCACGCAGATCACGATGCAGCGGGGCGAGGCATACCTCGTCCAGTTCCTGACGGACCCGAGCCGGTTCTACTCGGAGGAGGAGCACCGCCGGCTGATGCCGGACCCGAAGCTCGACGATGCGCAGAAGCGGGACGTCATCGCGTTCCTCGACTGGATCTCGAAGATCGAGAACCAGAACTGGCCGCCGCGGCCCATCCTGGTGACCGGCGGCGCGGTGCCGGGCGGTTATGCCACGGGGCGTCGCGCCACTGCGGCGACGTCGGACGATCCGGTGGCAATGGGCGAGTCGCTGTTCCACGCAGCGCCGCCCGGCTGCGCGGCGTGCCACGCGCTGTCGCCCGGCGTCGTCATGGCGGGCCCGCCGCTGGCGAACATGGCCACGCGCGCCGCGGACGTGGTGGCGAGCGAGGGGTACACCGGCGCCGCGGAGACGGCGGAGGGATACGTCCGGGAGTCCATCCTGGAGCCCAGCGCCCACATCGTACCGGGCGACCTGTACTCGGCCGACGGCCAGTCCTTCATGCCCAACAACTACGGCGACCTGCTGACGCCCGAGCAGATCGAGCACCTCGTGGCGTACCTCATGACCCTGCGCTGAGCAAAGGACGGCAACAATGCGATACCGGTCGCAATCCGTCGCCTACTGGTTCTTCGCCGTCGCGATGCTGCTCTTCGCGCTGCAGCTCGTCTTCGGCTTCCTGTCCGTGGCGAAGTACCTCGGGCCCGACCCGCTCCTCAACGTGCTGCCCTTCGACGTCACGAAGGTGATCCATACGAACCTGCTGGTGGTGTGGGTCCTCATGGGCTTCCTGGGGGCGGCCTACTACATCGTACCGCAGGAGTGCGAGACGGAGCTCCACAGCACGCGCATGGCCGTGTGGACGCTCCTGCTGCTGGCCGTGCTCGGCGTCGTCGCTATCGTCGGATACATGTTCGGCTGGACGGCGGGCAACAAGCTCCTGGAGCAGCCGCTGCCCATCAAGCTGGGGATCGTGGTGGTGATGCTGATGTTCGCGTACAACATCCTGCAGACGATGCGCAAGGCACCACGCGTAACGGGGACGGCAGTGGTTCTCGTGGCCGGCCTGCTGGGTGCCGCGCTGCTGTTCCTCCCCGCGCTGCTGGATTTCCGCAACTACACCGTCGCCACGTTCTACCGGTGGTGGACCATCCATCTGTGGGTGGAAGGCGTGTTCGAGCTCATCCAGGCGTCCATGCTCGCGTTCCTCCTCATGCACCTGACGGGGGTGAGCCGGACGACGATGGAGAAGTGGCTCTACATCGTCGTCGGGCTGACGTTCCTGACGGGACTGATAGGGACGGCGCACCACTACTTCTGGATCGGCGTGCCGGAGTACTGGCTGCCGCTGGGCGGGTTCTTCAGCGCCCTGGAGCCGCTGCCGTTCCTGGCCATGGCGCTCATGGCGTACTACGCGCTGCGGCAGATGAAGGTGGCGCCGCCCAACCGCGTGGCCCTTCACTGGGCCATGGGGAGCGCGCTGATGGCGGGCATCGGCGCGGGCCTCCTCGGCCTCGCCCACACATGGCCGGCGGTGAACCGCTGGACGCACGGGACGATGGTGACGCCCATGCACGGGCACCTGGCATTCTTCGGCGCGTATGGCATGATCATCCTCGGGATGATCAGCTACACGACGCCCTTCCTCACGGGCAACCCGGAGAAGGCGCACCGGCACGGCGGCATCGGGCTCTGGGCGTTCTGGCTCATGGTGGCCGGCATCACGGGCATGACCATGGCCTTCGGCGCGGCGGGGATCGGCCAGGTGTACATGGAGCGGATCCTCGGAATGGGCTACCTGGACGTGCAGCTCCTGCTGCATGTTCACTTCCAGATGCTCGTCTTCGCCGCTGTCGTGTTCGCGTCCGGCGTGATGCTGTTCCTCTGGGACTTCTTCATGCGGCATCCGCGCCAGGGCATCGCGCTGGGCGAGCCCGCCGTGCCGCACGAGGAGCCGGCCGAGGTCTGAGTCCTGACGTGACGAGTGCCGGCCGGGTCCCGCCCGGCCGGCGCTGCGCTTTCCCCGCGTCAGCGGGTAGATTCAGTCATGCGACGCATCCTCCTGGTGGACTGCGACCAGTTCTTCGTCCAGTGCGCGCGCCTCGCCGATCCCGACGGCGCGGGGCGCGAGTCGCTGCTGCTCGTCGGCGGCTCGGCCAGCGGCCGCGGCGTGGTGACGTCGGCGTCGTACGAGACGCGGGCGTTCGGAGTGCGGTCCGGCATGCCCACGGCGACGGCGCAGCGGCTCTGCCCGCGGGCGGTCGTGGTGCCGGTGCCCCGGGGCCTGTGCGGCGAGAAGAGCCGGGCCATCCGGGTGGTGCTGGAGCGCTTCTCCCCGGTGGTCGAGCCCGCATCCATCGACGAGGCGTACCTCGACCTCACGGGCACGGAACGGCTGTACCGCGCGGAGCCGCTGGCGGAAACGGCCCGGAGGATACAGGCGGCGGTGCTGGCGGAGACGGACATCCACGTGAGCATCGGCGGCGGGACGAACCGCCTGGTGGCGAAGCTGGCGGTGAGCCGTGCGAAGCCGGCGGGCGTGCACGTGGTGGAGGTGGGCGGCGAGGCGGCGTTCCTGGCGGAGCACGACATCGCGGACATACCGGGTGTGGGACCGGTCCTGGCGGCGGAGCTGCTGCGCTTCGGGCTCAAGCGGATGCCCGACGGCCTGGCGCTTCCGGCGACGCAGCTGACGGGGCTGCTGGGCGAACGACGGGGGACGTGGCTGTACAGGCGGATGCGGGGGATCGACGACACACCGGTGGCCGTGGACGATGTGGCCCGCAGCCTGTCCCGTGACGAGACCTTCCCGCGGGACCTGGAGGATGACGGCGAGCTGCGCCGTGAGCTGCGTGAGCTGGTGCGCCGGCTGGGCGCGGACCTCCGGGCGGACGGCCTGCGGGCGCGTACGGTGACGGTGCGCATCCGGGATGCCGACTTCCGGACGCGGCAGGCGTCGCGGACGGTGGAAGAGGCGGTGGAGACGGACCGCGCCATCCTGGAGTTGGCGGCGCCGCTGCTGCGGCGGCTGCGGGAGGAGCGGCGGACGGCTGCGCGGCTCCTGGGCGTGGCGGCGTCCAGCCTGCGGCCGGCGGAGGCGACGCAGATGGCGCTGTTCGATGGGGGCCCGGTCCTGGAGACGGACCGTGACCGGCGCCTGACCCGGGCGACGGATGCGCTGCGGGCGCGATTCGGCCGCGACGCCATCGGCCCGGCGGACCTGCTGGACCCCCGGGAGTAGCCCGCTCACGGGGCCTGTCGCGCCCGTCGGCTTGTGGCGACGCCGGCGCTGGCGCACATTCCTGCCATCGCGACACCCATCCCGGAGGACCATCGTGCGACATCCCGTACCTGCAGTCTGCGCCGTGATCGCGGCGCTGGCCGTCCTGGCGTCCGTGCCGGCGGCGGCGCAGTCCACTGCCGACAGCGCAGCGTTCATCATCCGCCTGGGCACCGACACCGTGGCCGTGGAGCGCTACGTCCGGACGGCGGACCGCCTGGTGGCCGAGGCCGTGCAGCGGAGCCCCGCCACGACCGTCCACCGCATCGACATGACCCTGTCCCGGGGCGCGGTGACGCGCACGGAGTGGACCGTGAGCCGTCCGGGCGCACGGGAGGCGAGCATGCGCCGGCTCATCACCTTCGCCGGCGATAGCGCGGCCATCGAGACGACGCAGGCCGGCTCCACGCGGGCGCAGCGGGTTTTCGCCGGCGGCGCGATCCCCGTGATCATGCCGTTCTACTCGCCGTACGAGCTGGCCATCCGCCGTCTGGGCAGCGCTCCCAGCGCCACGGTAACCATGCTGGGCGGCGCCGCCACGGTGGACATCCCCTTCGCCCGGGCGGGCGGCGACACCGTCACGCTGACGAACCAGTTCGGCGAGCCCATGCGTGCGGCGGTGGACGGGGCGGGCAACATCGTGTCGCTGTCCACGCCGGCGTTCACCACGGTGGAGCGCGTGGGCTGGGTGGACCTGGACGCCATGGTGCGGGACTTCGCGAACCGGGACGCGACGGGGCGCGGCATGGGCCCGCTCTCGCCGCGTGAGGCGTACCGCACGCAGGTGGGCGGCGCGAACATCTGGGTGGACTACAGCCGTCCCGGCGCCCGTGGCCGACCCATCTGGGGCGGGCTGGTGCCGTGGGGCGAGGTGTGGCGGATGGGCGCGAACGATGCGGCCCACCTGGCCACGGACCGCCGCATCCGGGTGGGCGACGTGACGCTGGAACCGGGGACGTACACGCTGTTCCTGCAGCCGGCGCAGGACCGCTGGACGCTCATCGTCAACCACGAGACAGGCATCAGCGGGCTGGCGCGGGACCCGGCGCACGACGTCGGGAGCACTGCCCTCACCGTCTCCGACGGGCCGGCGCACGCGGAGCAGTTCACCATCAGCGTGGTGGATGGGCAGGATGGCGGCCGGATCGAGGTGCGGTGGGCGGACCGCATGGGCACGGCGCCTGTGACCGTCGTGCCGTAGAACGTTCTTCCGGGGGCCGGGAAGACGAAGGAGCCCGGCGACCGCACGGTCGCCGGGCTCCGTTCATCCCTGCAGCGGTTCCGGACTAGAGCCGGAGACCGAGCGTGATCGGAATGAAGCTGGTGGAGCTGCCCTCGGTAAAGATGTTGTGGTAGCGGGCCTCGACGAAGATGCCGCGGATGCCCTGCAGCGGGACGTTGATGCCGCCGCCCACGTTGATGCCGAAGTCCGTCTCCGAGTCGAAGTCCGAGTCGGTGATGGACTGGTTGTAGATGCCGAGGCCACCGATGATGTACGGCGTCACGCCGGCCGACGGGATGTTGAGCACCGCGTTGGCGACGCCCGACAGGATCCGCCAGTTGTTGTCGAACTCGTCAACGCCGAACTGGTTGAAGGCTCCCTCGAAGCGGAAGCCGACGGGCAGGGTGACCGGCGCGATGTCCAGACCGACCTGGGCGTTGAAGCCCGTCTTCACCACGTCACCGAGGTCGCCCGTGGGGATGGTAAGGCCGCCACCCACGCTGAATCCGACCTGGGCGTTGGCCTCGGCGGCGTTGAACGCCGTAAAGGCCGCCACGATTGCGATAGCAGACTTCCAGTGCTTCATGTGTCGTCTCCTGATAGGGTTTTCGTGTCCGTTCGTACAGCCGTCGCAGCTTCCGCAGGACACCCCCGGACCGAGCGCACCTCGGCCGGAGCGCTGCAACCGCAAGCAGTTACACCGCCGCCGCCCCTCGGGGTCCTCATCGTCGAGACCGCCATACTGGTCGGGGTTCGGGGATCGAGCCGGGCCGGGCCGTCCCGCTACGACCGTACCATTCTGTATACGGCCGGGGCCGAATACAAGAGTTTTGTTGACGTGCCGGCGTTGTAGACGTGCACGGCCGGAGGTATCATGGGCCGCGGCGCGCACGGCGCCGACACCCCCACCGGAGCTCCGCGAATGTCCGCGATGGACGCTGCACCCGGCATCCCGGCAGGCCGCCTGCTGAAGGTACTCGGCGTCGCCTTCGGCCTCGCCGTCGTCATCGGCAACACCATCGGCATGGGCATCCTGCGCACGCCGGGCGAGGTGGCGGCGCACCTGCCATCGGTGCCGCTGTTCCTGGGCATCTGGGTGGCCGGCGCCGTCTACGCGCTGCTCGGTGCGCTGTCCCTTTCGGAGCTGGGGGCGGCGTACCCGCGCTCGGGCGGACAGTACCCGTTCGTCCGCCGTGCGCTGGGCCGCTACCCCGGCTTCGTGGTGGGATGGTCGGACTGGCTGTCCACGTGCGGGAGCATGGCGGCGGTGAGCATCGTCCTGGGCGAGTATGCGGGTCCCCTCGTGCCGGCGCTGGCGGGGCGCGAGGCGCTCACGGCGTCGGCGGTGGTCCTCGCGTTCGCGCTGATGCAGTGGCGCGGCATCCGCATCGGCGACGCGGCGCAGCAGTTCACCAGCCTGCTCAAGGCCGTGGCGCTCATCGGGCTGGCGCTGGTGGCGCTGGCGCTGGGCGGCGGCGGGGAGCCGGCAGCCGCGGCGGCAACGGCGGCCGGGCCGTCCGCCGTGCCCGGGGGCCTGCTGCTGGCGGCGGCGGTGGTGGTGGCGCTGCAGTCGGCCATCTTCACGTACGACGGCTGGACGGGTCCCATCTACTTCGGCGAGGAGGTGAAGGACCCGGGCCGTGACATCCCCCGTGCGATGATCGGCGGCGTGCTGCTGGTGCTGGCCATCTACCTGGCGCTGAACGTGGCGTTCCTGCGGGTGGTACCCATCGAGGAGATGGCCGGCGACCCGTTCGTGGCGGCGACGGCGGCGGCCCGCCTGTTCGGGCCGAACGGGGACACGATCATCCGCGTCCTCATGATCATCTCCCTCATCGCCGCGGTGAACGCCCTCCAGCTCATGGCGTCCCGCATCCCGTACGCCATGGGCCGGGACGGCCTGCTGCCCGCACGGCTCACCCGGGTGAACCCCGGCGGGACGCCGGTGACGGCGCTGTTCACGGGGACGGCCATCGCCCTGGCCTTCATCGCCACGAACACGTTCGACACCGTGCTGGCACTGCTGGCGTTCTTCTTCGTGGCGAACTACGCGCTGTCCTTCGCGTCGGTGTTCGTGCTCCGGCGGCGGGAGCCGGACGTGCCGCGGCCGTTCCGGGTGCCGGGGTACCCGTGGGTGCCGGGCATCGCGCTGCTGGGGTCCGTGGCATTCCTGGTGGCGGCGGTGCTGGGGGACCGGGCGAACAGCTTCCGGGCGCTGGCCCTGCTGGCGCTGAGCCTGCCCGTCTACCTGCTGGTGCGGCGGAAGGCGGCGGCCGGGGAGACGGGTCCGCCCGCGGACTGATCAGCCGGCGGCGAGGTAGCGCCGCGCCACCTGGACCAGGCGGCGGTCCTGGTCGAGTTCAGGCTTCGCCTCTTCCTCCGCCATGATGCGGCGGACCTCCTCCGCCAGGGCGGGGTCGCCCCAGTGGTGACCCGTGGCCTCCTCCCCGTCCGACGTCCGTCCAGCGTACGCCGCATCCAGGAGTGCCATGGCCGCCGCCGCCGGGAAGTCCGGATGCCGCCGGGGCGGCAGGGCGAAGCGGAGGGGCTGCGTGTTGTCGTCCGAGTCCTCGCGGACGAAGGCGCGTGACATGACGTCCCTCCGGATGAAGGATCGGCTGCGCGTAACCGGGCACCGGGCAGGGCCAGGTGCGTTGCCACCACACACGCCGGGCGGGCGCGGGTTCGCTCACGGTCGTCCTTGACCGGTCCTGCCGCCGTCCGCAATCTAATACCTGCCGAAATGGTTGGTCCCCTGGCCGTGCGCTGCGGCGCCGTGACAGCGGGAGATCAGCGCAGCACAGACCTCCCGCCTCAACCGCGCGCTGCGCTTCCAGTCCCTGCGTTCACCGGAGTTCCCACCGCAGGAAGGGGTACGTGAGCGAGGTTGTGAAGCCTGCTGCTTCGCTGGACGCCGAGGCCGCCTACGATCTCTGGCGGGCCGGTGCCGCGGACGTGATGCTCCTCCTCATCGGTTTCGCCGCTCTTCCCCAGATCCTCCTGTGGCTGCTGGGCTTCGACCTCCCGGCGACGGGCCAGGTTGTCGCAGTCGTCGCACTGGTGCTGCTCGTGGCGGCGGCCGCGACGGTGCGACGCTGGCCCGTGGACGTGCGGATCTGGCTGATAATGGGGCTGACGTTCATCGCGTCCGTCCAGGGTCTCCTATGGTATACCGGCGCCATAGCCCGGGTCTGGCTCGCAGGAATCCCCGTCCTGGCACTGGTGCTAGGCGGGCCGCGCACGGCCCTGGTCGCCGCGTCCATCAGCATCGCCATCGTCGTCCTCCATGCCACCGCAGCGGCGGCCGGTCTGGCCGACGGCTGGAGCGTCCAGAGCTTCGACGAGACTCGCACCCGCGTCATTGTAGCCCGGGCAGCGATGTGGATGGCGTTCTTCATTCCGCTCATGTTCCTGCTGCGGGGGTTCTATCGCTTCCAGATCAGGACACTCGCCGCGGAGCGGGAGCTTTCGGCGCGCCTCGCCCAGGAGATCGCGGAGCGCACCGCGGCGCACGCGGCGCTGGCGGATGCGGTGTCCGAGCGGGACCGGCTGGAGCAGGACATCGCCCACGTGAGCGACGTGGAGCAGCGCCGCCTGGGCCACGACCTGCACGACGGCGTGGGCCAGCAGCTGGCGGGGGCACTGCTGCGTTCCGCAGTGCTGGAGGAGCACCTTTCTGTGGAAGATCCGGCCAGGGCGGAAGAGGCCCACGCACTCTGCGCGCTCCTCGAGTCCGCCATGGGTGAGGTGCAGGAGGTCGCCAGGAGCCTCGCGCCCATCGACATGCATCCCACATCCCTCGGTCATGCGCTCCGGACGCTGGCGCAGAGGGCGGGCGGGGCCTACGGCGTTCGCAGCGAATACAGGGAATCGGGTGAGGTGAACTACCTGGGCAGGGAGAAGACGCTGCACCTGTACCGCATCGCGCAGGAAGCAGTAAACAATGCCGGCAAGCATGCCCGCGCGGGTCGAATCGACGTGGCGCTGGCCAGCCAGGACGGCCATGTCGTGCTGACCGTCGAGGATGACGGGAGCGGGCTGCCGTGCCCGGCGCCGGCGCACGGGATGGGGCTGAGCATCATGACGTACCGTGCGGAGCGCATGGGCGGCCGCCTGGAGTTCCAGCGGACCGAGGGAGGCGGGACCCGCGTCCTCTGCCGCGTACCCCGGGGAGACGATGGAGGGTGAATCGAAGCAGCCGGCCGGCGTGCTGCTGGTGGACGATCACCCCGCCGTCCGGGAAGGTCTCGCCCTCCTCCTGGCGCAGGACGGGATTGCGGTGCTCGCGGAGGCCGGCGGGCGCAGTGAGCTCGAGGCAGCTCTCGCGAGGGGATCCCCCCGGATCGCCCTTCTCGACCTCTCGCTGGGCGCGGAGAGCGGGATGGATCTCATCGATGTGCTGGTGGATCGCGGCATTCCCGTGCTCATCTACTCGATGCACGAGGATGGCGCCATCATCCGCCGCACCCTCGCCGCGGGTGCCCGGGGCTACGTCACGAAGCGGGAGCTGCACAGGGTCCTCATCGAGGCCATCCGGGAAGTCGATGCAGGCCGTGAGTATCTGGGCCCGAGGGCCGCGCACGCACTGGCTGCCCACCTGCGCGGGATCGGCGACGGCGACGACGCGGGAGAGCGGTCGCGGCTCCGGGACCTCAGCAGCCGCGAGCGCCAGGTCTACCGGATGCTCGGGGAAGGTGCCACGACATCCGAGATCGCGGCCGCCATGCAGGTCAGTACGCGCACGGTGGAGTCCTATTGCGCCCGGCTCATGGAGAAGCTCGGACTCAACGGCATGCGCCGGCTGCGGCGCGACGCCATCCACTCGGGACACGGCGACGGCTAGACCCACCGACTGCCTGCCGGGGACACCCCCTACACGCCCGCCGGGGACCGCCCCGTCTCATTGCGTGGGCACATTTCTCTACAGACGCCCGCAGCCGCCGGGCCTAGCTTTGGCCTGACCGTCGAGGCTACCCGAAGGCGGCGACTCCGTACCGAATGAGCCCGGCGCCGGACAGGCCGTGACCCCCGCGTGCGGAGGCGCCCCCAGGCGACCGTGCAGACGATGCCAGCCACCCTCCCCGCTCGTCGGAGCCCACCGCTCGTGCGCGGTGCATCCAACCGATCGTCGCTGCCCGCCGCCCTGCCGGACCGGAATGTCCGGGCACCCGCCGCCATGCCGGTGCCATCCCCTGCACCCGTGGCGGAAGCCCATCCGGGGCTCCTCCGGATGACCGACACGGCCGTCGTAGTCTCGGTGATGGCGACGGCCTTCATCATTACGGCCCACGGCAGGCTCGGCGGCCTCGAGGAGTTCCTGCTGCTGCGGGTCTCCGTGAAGAACGTGCTGCTGCTCGGCGCGTTCGTCGTGCTCTGCGAACGGATCTTCGTCGCCATGCAGGAGCCGGCGATGTGGGCGGGCAGGGGGCGGCACCGCGAGCTGGTGCAGGTGATGGCCGGGTGCACCGTGGCCGCGCTCGCGGCGTCACTGGCGCCCCTGGCCGGCGTCAGCGGCACGTTCGGGATGCGCGCCATCGCGATT
>DATHVO010000012.1:0-5866 GCA_035461265.1 Longimicrobiales bacterium | reverse complement strand
CCTCGACATCGCCTTCCAGGTCGCTCCCGACCACCCCTGGGTGGAGGAGCACCCCGAGTGGTTCCGACCGCGCCCGGACGGCACCATACAGTACGCCGAGAATCCGCCCAAGAAGTATCAGGACATCTACCCGTTCGACTTCGAGACGCCGTCCTGGCGGGAGCTGTGGGACGCGCTCGCAGGCGTGTTCGAGTTCTGGATCGAGCAGGGCGTGCGCACCTTCCGCGTGGACAATCCACACACGAAGCCGTTCGGGTTCTGGGAGTGGTGCGTCGATCGCCTGCGCACGAAACAGCCCGAGGTCGTCCTGCTGGCCGAGGCGTTCACCACGCCGCGCCGCATGGAACGACTGGCCAAGCTCGGCTTCAACCAGTCGTATACGTACTTCGCATGGCGTGACACCAAGGCGGAACTGACGGAATACCTCGAGGAGCTTACGCGCACGGAAGTCGCGGAGTACTTCAGACCGAACTTCTGGCCGAACACACCCGACATCCTGACCGAGGCCCTCCAGACGGGAGGACGGCCCGCCTTCATGAGCCGCATCGTCCTCGCCGCGACGCTCAGTTCGAACTACGGCATCTACGGGCCGGCCTTCGAGCTGATGGAGCACAGGCCCCGGGAGGCCGGCAGCGAGGAGTATCTGGACTCGGAGAAGTACCAGCTCCGCCACCGCGACCTCGACGAGCCGGACAGCCTCCGCCACTTCATCGCACGACTGAACCGCATCCGCCGACGCAATGCGGCGCTGCACCACAACCGCACGCTCCGCTTCCACGACGTCCAGCTCGACGGCGCAGAATCTCCGCACCTGCTGGCCTACTCCAAGTCCAGCGCCGCCGCGCCGGTAACGCCCACGGGCCGGGCCATCTACCGCCACGAGGATTTCACGCCGCCGCCGCCGGGACCTGACCACAATCTCATCCTCACCGTGGTCAATCTGGACGCGCGCCGCCCTCACCGGGGCTGGGTCGGCCTGCCCCTCCGCGATCTCGGGCTCCGCGACGACGTGCCGTTCACGGCCCATGACCTGCTCACGGACACGCGCTACACGTGGCGCGGCGCCTGGAACTACGTCGAGCTCGACCCGCACGTCGTGCCCGCCCACATCTTCCACATCACGCAGACCGCCGGCTGACATGGACGCAACGACACCGCAGACGGGGACGCCCCGGGAGGGCAGGCAGGAGATCACCCTCGCCGACGATCCGCTCTGGTACAAGGATGCCGTCATCTACCAGGCGCACGTCCGCGCCTTCTACGACAGCAACGGCGACGGCATGGGCGACTTCCGCGGACTCACCGAGAAGCTCGACTACCTCCATGACCTCGGCGTGACCGCCATCTGGCTGCTGCCGTTCTACCCGTCGCCCTGGCGGGACGACGGGTACGACATCGCCGACTACGCCGACATCCACCCGGCGTACGGAGCCATGGCCGATTTCAAGCGGTTCATGCGCGAGGCGCGCGCCAGGGGCCTGCGCGTGATCACGGAGCTGGTCATCAACCACACATCGGACCAGCACCCATGGTTCCAGAAGGCACGGCACGCGAAGCCGGGCTCCGCGGCCCGGGATTTCTACGTGTGGACCGACGACCCGGCGATGTACCGCGAGGCGCGCATCATCTTCAAGGACTTTGAGTCATCGAACTGGTCGTGGGATCCCGTCGCGAAGCAGTACTTCTGGCACCGGTTCTACTCGCACCAGCCGGACCTGAACTTCGACAACCCGGCCGTCCACGATGCCCTCCTCAAGCTCATGGACTTCTGGTTCAAACTCGGCGTGGACGGCATGCGGCTGGACGCCATCCCGTACCTCTACGAGCGGGAAGGCACGAACTGCGAGAACCTGCCGGAGACCCACGGCTTCCTGAAGAAGATGCGGGCGCACCTCGACGCCAACCACCACGGCCGGATGTTCCTCGCGGAGGCGAACCAGTGGCCCGAGGAGACGGTCCCGTACTTCGGCGACGGCGACGAGTGCCACATGGCGTTCCACTTCCCCGTCATGCCGCGCCTGTTCATGTCCATCCAGATGGAGGACCGGTTCCCCATCGTGGACATCCTGAAGCAGACGCCGGCCATCCCGCCGAACTGCCAGTGGGCGACGTTCCTCCGCAACCACGACGAGCTGACCCTCGAGATGGTGACGGACGAGGAGCGCGACTATATGTACCGCATGTATGCCAGCGACCCGCAGGCCCGCATTAACCTCGGCATCCGACGCCGCCTCGCGCCGCTGCTGGGCAACAACAGGCGGAAGATCGAGCTGATGAACTCCCTGCTCTTCTCGCTGCCCGGCACGCCCGTGCTCTATTACGGCGACGAGATCGGCATGGGTGACAACATCTATCTGGGTGATCGGAACGGCGTGCGTACGCCGATGCAGTGGAGTCCCGACCGCAATGCGGGGTTCTCGCGCTCCAATCCGCAGCGTCTGTACCTGCCCGTCATCGTGGACCCGGAATACCATTACGAGACGGTGAACGTGGAAGCGCAGCAGGCGAACCCGAGCTCGCTGCTGTGGTGGACGCGGCGGCTCATCGGCCTGCGGAAGCGGTTCAAGGCGTTCGGGCGCGGGTCCATCGAGTTCCTGTACCCGGACAACCGGAAGGTGCTGGCATTTCTGCGCTGCCACGAGGATGAGACCGTCCTCGTCGTGGCCAACCTGTCGCGCTTCGTGCAGTACGCCCGCCTCGACCTGGCTCGCTTCCGTGATCACATCCCCGTGGAGCTTTTCGGTCTCACGGAGTTCCCGCGCCTCGGCTCCGACCCCTTCTTCGTCACCCTGGGCCCCCACGCGTTCTACTGGTTCCAGCTCCGTGCGCCGGACCGCGGCGACGTCGTCGTGGCCGGGACGCGGCCGCGCCCCGCGACGAGTATCCCGGCGGCGGCCTGGAAGGCCGCCATGGATGGCGGTGACGCGCCCGCCCTCGCCACCGCGCTGCAGCGCTGGCTGGTGGTGCAGCGGTGGTACCAGGGGAAGGGTCGACCCGTCCGTGGCCTCGCCGTGCGGGATGTGCTGCCGCTGCCGGCGGCGGCCGGCGGCCACCGTATCCTCCTGGTCGATGTGCAGTACGTCGAAGAGCCCACGGAGACGTACGTCGTGCCGGTTGCCCTGGTGGAAGGCGGGCGGGCACGGCAGATCCTGGAGGACAGCCCCCCTGCTGTCATCGCGGAGGTCCCGACGGACGACGGGGCGGCCGCCCTCGTGGTGGATGCGTCCATCCTTCACGAGGTCAGGACCGCTCTCTTCGACATCGTCGCCGGCCGGAAGCGGCTGAAGACCCAGCGCGGCGAGGTGCACGGGACGTCGGGTGGTCGCCTGCGTCGCGCTGTCGCGTCGATGGCCGACACGCAGAGCCGGCTGCTGGGGACGGAACAGAGCAACACGTCCATCGTTTTCGGGCGGGACGTGGTACTGAAGCTCTACCGCCGGCTGGAGGAGGGCGTCAGTCTGGACTACGAGATGGGACGTTTCCTCGCGGACCATGGCTTCGCCCACACGCCGCCAGTCCTTGGCTCGCTGGACTACCGGTACGGTCCGGACGGACCGGCCCGCACCCTCGCCGTCGCGCAACAGTACATCCTCAACGAGGGTGACGCGTGGGCTCTCACGCTCGACGCCGTGGACGAATTCTACGAGCGGGCCGCGACGGACCCGGCGCCGCCGCCGCCGCCCGACGCCAGTACGCGCGGGCTGCTCCGCATGGCGGCGGAGGGCACCGACCACCGCACGCGCGCCTTCGTCGGCCCGTACCTCGAGGAAGCCCGCGTTCTCGGCCAGCGCACGGGAGACATGCACCGTGTGCTGGCATCCGACGCCTCGGATCCCGCCTTCGCGCCCGAACCGTTCACGCTGTTCTACCAGCGGTCGCTCTATCAGTCCATGCGCAATCTCTGGGGACGGGTGAGCCAGCAGCTCGCTGGGCGGATGGACGACATGCCGCAGCCCGCCCTCGATGCCGCCCGGGAGGTGCTGGCCCTGGAACGCGCCGTCCTGAGCCGCTTCCACGCGGTCATCGAGAGCAAGATCAGCGGTTCCCGCATTCGCTGCCATGGCGACTACCACCTCGGACAGGTGCTCTTCACCGGGAACGACTTCGTGATAACGGACTTCGAGGGCGAACCCATTCGCCCACTGACCGAGCGGCGGCTCAAGCGGTCACCCCTCAGGGACGTGGCGGGGATGCTCCGGTCCTTCCACTATGCCGCGTACGCGGCGCTCATGGCGCAGGAGGAGCGGAGCCGCGTGCGGCCCACGGACCGGACAGCCATGGAGTGGTGGGCGCAGAGCTGGTACGGTGCGGTCAGCGCAGCGTTCCTGAACGGCTATCTCAATGCCATGGTCGCCACCGACGTGCTCCCTGCCGCCGAGGCCGAGCTCGCGAAGCTTCTCGAGGTGTTCCTCCTCGAGAAGGCCATCTACGAGCTGGGCTACGAGCTCGGCAATCGTCCGGCCTGGGCTGCCATCCCGCTGCGCGGTCTCCTGCAGCTGCTCGACGGAGGCGAGCCGGCGGAATGACGGAAAGGCGCCACGGCATGCTCCAGCTCGCCCGCCTCTACGGTGTGGAAACGTCGTATGAGGGGATGGGCGGCGGCGTCCACCGGGCCGACCACGGGGCGCTCGCCCTCGTGCTCCGTGCGCTCGGCGCGGAACTCGACGCTGACGGCGGCGCGCGCCATGCCCTGCGGGCGCGGCGCGCCGAGCTGGACGCCCTCCCGATTCAGCCCGTACAGGTGGCATGGGGCGGCAACGTACCCCCCCTGAGAATCCGGCTCCGGAGTGCACGGGAGCAGGCTGCTTCCGTGGAGCTGCGCCTGGAGGACGGTGAGGTGGTGGTCCTGAGCACCCTGACGAAGGTCCTTCCCCGACGGGCGCTCCGCGGCTGGACCGCGACCCACGCCCTCGAGATCGGCCGCCGGCTCCCCCCTGGCTATCACACGGCCCGCGTGGAGGTGGAGCGACAGACCTTCCAGACGCTCATTGTGGCATCACCCCGGCGGGCCTGGTCGCCCGCCGCGCCGGAGCGGGAGTGGGGGCTGTTCTTTCCCCTGTATGCGGTTGGCTCGGAGACGAGCTGGGGCGTGGGCGACTACTCGGATCTGGCGACGGCCTCCGACTGGATCGCCTCGCTGGGAGGCGGCTTCGTCTCGACGCTGCCCCTCCTGGCAACGTTTCTCGATGCGCCCTTCGAGCCGAGCCCGTACTCGCCTGCAAGCCGCCTCTTCTGGAACGAGCTGTTCCTCGATGTCCGTCGCGTTCCCGGCTGGCCCGGCCCCGCCGGCGACCTGCAGGCGGAGATTGAGGCATGCCGCCGCGGCGACCTGGTGGACTACCGCCGGATCGCCGATCTGAAGCGGCGGGAGCTGGAGCGCGCCCTCCACCATGCGCGGGGAGACGCGGACGTCATGGACGAGGTGCGCCGGTTCGCCACGGCGAGGCCCCTCGCCCTGGAGTACGCCGGCTTCCGGGCAGCGTGCGACCGGCGGCGCGAAGGCTGGCACTCGTGGCCCCGGCGCCTTCGCGACGGCATTCTGACGGAGGACGACTTCGACCCGGCGGACCGGGACTACCATACCTTCGTTCAGTGGCAGGCGGATCGACAGCTCGGGGACGCGGCCCGTGCCGGCGCCCGGCTCTACCTGGACATGCCGCTGGGCGTGAACCCCGACGGCTTCGACAACTGGCGCTACTCCGACCTGTTCGCCGACGGCATCTCCGCCGGCGCGCCGCCGGACCCGCTCTTCACCGGCGGCCAGAACTGGGGGTTCCGGCCCATGGTGCCCGACGCACTGCGAGCGAGCGGCTACCGCTACCTGGCCGACACGCTCCGCCACCACCTCAGGCACGCCCGGATGCTG
>DATHVO010000011.1:0-3048 GCA_035461265.1 Longimicrobiales bacterium | reverse complement strand
CAGGAAGAATGCTGCAGGCGCGATGGTAACGCGCATTGTCGTCTCCTTTTTCCGAGTCGCCACCCCCTACGGTCGTCCCGGGCGAGGGTTTCAGGGTGCGTACGTTGCCGTCCGGCCCCGAGCCGCGTAACCTGCAGTCAGGTGCCCGGTTGCCCATTCTCCCGAGGACTCACGACATGATGGCGATCCGCAGCACGCGTACGGGAGGCATCCTTGTCCTGCTCGGCGCGGCGATGGCGTGTTCGTGCGCCCGGACGGCCATCCCTGTCGCCGGCCCGCAGAACGATGGACGCGCCGCCGCCGACACGGGTGTGTTCCGCGTCGCGGTCATCAGCGATCTGAACAGCGCCTACGGGTCCACGACGTACGGACCGGAGGTTGGCAGGGCGGTAGCGCTCCTCCGCGAGGAGTGGCGTCCGCACGTCGTCCTGGCCGCCGGCGACCTCATCGCCGGCCAGCGGCCGTCCCTCACCGACGACAACGTCCGGGCCATGTGGACGGCCTTCGACTCCGTCGTGGCGGCACCACTGCGGGAGGCGGGCATCCCCTTCGGATTCACGCTGGGCAACCACGACGCGTCGCCCTACCCGGACCACCGGCGCGACCGATCCTTCGCCATCGAGCACTGGCGGCGTATTGGCACCGACGCCGGCCTCCGCTATATCGACGATCTCCACTTTCCCCTCTACTACAGCTTCCGGGCGGGTCCGGTCTTCGTGGCCGTCTGGGACGCCGCATGGGAAGGCACCGCATCCGACACGGCCGTCATCCACTGGCTGCGGCAGCAGCTGGCCGATGAACGCGCACGAGGCGCGGCGTTCCGCATCGTACTCGGGCACCTGCCTCTCTTCTCCGTGGCCGAGGGCAGGGACCGTCCCGGGGAGGTGCTGGCGGACACGGAAAAGCTGCTGGCGCTTCTCCGGGAACTCGACGTGGACATGTACATCAGCGGCCACCACCACGCCTACTACCCCGCCCGGCACGGCGGCCTGGAGCTCCTCCACGCCGGCGCCGTGGGCGACGGGTCGCGTCCTCTTCTCGGCCGCAGTGAGCCGTCGCCGCGGACCGTGACACTGCTGGACTTCCATGGCGCCGGCGGCGGCTTCACGCTCACTACGTTCGCCCTCGATGGGGAGAGCCCGCTGCGTCACGTATCGACGGAATCGCTGCCGCCTTCCCTCACCGGGATCCGGGGCACCATCCACCGAAGGGACCTGGATGCGGCACCGGCCGGCCCCGTTCGGGACCGGCCGGCACCGCTGCACTGAGTCTGCTGCCGCCCTCACGCCGCCGGCAGCGGACTGACGGTCAGTTGTTGCGGGCGTGGAACATGGTCGAGCACACGGGCTCGAACGTGAAGCCGTCCAGCTCGCCCCTGGCACAGATGGTGTAGCCGCCCGGCTTGTTCACGGCGGCCTTGTCGAACACGGCAATGCCGTCGGCTTCCCGCGTGAGCGCCTCGTTGTCCGACACGAAGGCGCCCGCCGGCGCGCCCTGGTTGCCCGCCACCTCTAGGATCACCCTGACCTTCTCGATGGGCGTGCCGGAGCCCGTGCGTGCCCTCACCTGGACATTGAGCGCGCCGCCCACCGTTACCACGGATGCGGGCGGGACCTCCCACTCCAGCTCCCCGTCGGGATTCGCTCCAACCGGGGCGAACCGGCTGAAGTCCAGCGGCGAGCCGCCGATGTGGCGCACGCCCCTGTCCGTGCGCATGGCGAATGCATGGAGCGGCTGAGGCAGGATCGCCCGGGCCAGGCGCATGAAGGGCGTCGCGAGCGTGGCACCGCTCGACGCCACGTACTGGGGGCAGTTCGGCGTGTAGTCCTCCAGGAGCGTGCTCTCCCGCTGCATGCGGCCCTCCGGCTCGACGTCGGGCGCATGGGGCAGCCCGGCCTCATCCGCGAAGCACACCCACACGTGGAGCTCGTCATCGAAAAGGCCCACGGCCGGCCAGCGGTTGAAGTCGTACTGGAGGCCGCCGAGGCCGGGGTCCAGGAGCTGGAGCGTACTCACCGGCGTGCCGTACAGCAGGACCGGATCGGCGTTCGCCACCTCGGCCCACGGCGCATCAACATCGATGCCCCAGAGGGCATGGTTGTCCGCGACGCCATCACTGAACGGCGTCCACGAGCGTGCCTGCACCGGCCGGCTGTCCTCAGAGCCGTGGCGGATGGCGAACACGCCCGCCGCGTGCTGGAGGGCCGCCACCAGGTCGAGGCCCGGATTGCCCGCGGGATTGCACAAACCCCGCGTGCAGGCGAGGAGGACGTTGGCGAGGGACGAGCCGTCCCCCGCCGGGCCGCCCCGGCCCTCGTTCAGCATCGTCTCCATCATGTCCAGCAGCGCCAGGGCCTTGGTCTTCACGGCGGCGGGCCGCTCGCGGGTGCAGGCGCGGTGGAGGTCCTGCGCCAGGGAGGCCGCGTCATTGCGCTCGGGTCGCGGGAACCATGACCGCGCGGCCTGCGCCAGGTCCTTCGAGAGCGTGCAGTCGCCGGGGCTGAGCGCTGCCTGGAGCGGCAGCTCCGGCTCCGCCGGCAGGGCAGAGGGTGCATTGTCCATGCACGCAGCCAGGGCGAGGGGCGCGAGCAAAGGCAAGATGAGCCTGCCTGAGATGGGTCTCATGGGAGCTCCTGGTCGGGGAGAGGTCAGTTCATGCCGACGAGGGCACGGAAGGCCGGCTCGTCGATCAGGTTCCTGTGATACCAGGGCAGTTCGCGGTCCTCGGCGTTGGCCCTGAGTCCTTCCAGCGCGCCGGGGTTGGCCGAGAGGTAGAGACTGAGCAGGCGTACGGCCTCATCCGTGTTGCCGAGCCACGTCTGCGTTATGGACTCCAGCTGGGCGAGTTCCCGGAGCGGGTCAACGTCTGATCCCGTGCGTGCGGCCCGGGCGACGGCCCTCGCCGAGTCCGGCATCCCGGCCCGGACCAGGGCCATGGAGATGTACATCATCCCCCGCCGGCGGTTGACTTCGCGGACCTGCGCCGGGCTCATGGCCGAGAACTCATCGAGAACCTGCCACGCCTGCACAATGTCGGGCCGGGCCCCC
>DATHVO010000010.1:0-3095 GCA_035461265.1 Longimicrobiales bacterium | reverse complement strand
GCTTCGACCCCGGCAGCGGCGTGCAGCTCCTCAGCGAGGGTGATGACGCGTCGCAGCGCCTCGGCGTGTGGGACGACGCCGGCAGTGCACGGCTCGGCCACCTGAGCCCTGATGACGCCGCACGCGCCGGCGCGTACATCGAACGCCGCGAGCTCACCGACTGCGTCGTACTCCGGGAGACGACGGCCGGCGGCGTCCGTACCGGCCTCGTCCTCCTCCTCGTCCACCGGGACACGGCCGTCGAGGCGTGAAGCAGGGCGGGCCCGGCCTCCACTGGCGGCTCGCCGTATGGGCCGCGCTGGTCCTGGGCTGGCTCGTCATGCTCCTCCACCTCTGGTCCGCATTCGCCACGTTCCCCACTGCGGAACGTCTCGAGCAGGCTCGGATGGTGCGCATCCCCACACTCCGCTCCATCGCCCTGCTGGCCGGCCGCAGTGCAATCGAGGTCGGCGCCCTGCTCGCCCTGCTGTGGCCGTGGCGGCCGCGGCGCTACACACTCCGGCTCTGCGTCGCCGGCACGCTCATGGCCGGCTGGTTCCTCGCCACGACGCCCCTCACGCTCAGCGCGGCGGGCTGGGTGCACCGCCGGTGGCTCGCCGCCACGGCGGCCGGCCTCGTGCTGGCCTGCATTGTCACGGCCGTCGCGCGCCTGGCGCTGCGGGTCCGCCCGCTCGACGAAGGCTGACATCGCCGGGCTGGCGCGAGGCACGCGCCGGGGCGACCTTGCCTCGGGTGTGAGAGGAGGCGGCAATGTCCAGAATCCGGGCACAGACCACGGCCATCATCACGGCTCCGCCCGAAGCCGTCTGGTCCATCATCGCGGATTATCGGCAGGGCCACCCGTCGATCCTGCCGCCGCGGTACTTCGCCGGCCTCGATGTCGAGGAGGGCGGCGTGGGCGAGGGCACCGTCTTCCGCGTCCACATGCGGGTGCTCGGTTCCATCCGCACGATGCGGATGCGCGTCTCGGAGCCCGAGCCGGGACGCGTCCTCGAGGAGGCGGACCTGGACTCGGACATGGTAACGAGCTTCACGCTCGATCCAACGGATGACGGTCGGACGAGCGTGACCATCGCCACCACGTGGCTGCCGCGTCCCGGTGTGAGCGGCCTCTTCGACCGCGCCGTGACGCCGTCCCTCATGCGCCTCGTGTACTCCGCCGAGCTCGCGCAGCTTGAGGCCGTGTGCCGACAGGCCGGGCCCCTCCCCACGACCTGACGCCCGGCGCCGGGCGCGGACCGGCGTCGATGTGCCTGCACGCACGCCGATGATTGCACTCGCCGACATCGCCGCCGCCTCACGGGACGTGGCAGCCACGCCCGCGCGATCGGCGAAGATCGCCCGGATCGCGGAACTGCTCCGGGACGCGGGCCCGGACGAAGCCGCCATCGCCGTGAGCTGGCTCACGGGCGAGCTGCTCCAGGGTCGCATTGGCATCGGCCCCGCAGCCGTGCGCCGAGCGCTGGCCACACCCCCCGCACCGGCCCCGGCCCTGACGGCCGCCGACGTGCAGGAGGCTCTTGCGGACATCGGCCGGCTCGCCGGCACCGGGTCGGCGGCTGCGCGGGCCCGCATGCTCGAGGAGCTCTTCGCCCGGGCGTCGAGGGACGAGCAGGCCTTCCTGGCGCGACTACTCCAGGGCGAGCTGCGCCAGGGCGCACTCCAGGGCATCATGGCCGATGCACTCGCGCGGGCGGCTGGTCTCGACGCCGCCCACGTGCGACGGGCCGCCCAGCACGCCGGCGACCTGCCCACGATTGCGCGCGCGGCGCTCACGGGCGGAGCCGAGGCCCTCGGCGCCTTCGGCGTGCGCCTGTTCCGGCCCCTCCAGCCCATGCTCGCCCAGCCCGCGCAGGATGTGGACGATGCCATGCGCCGGCTGGGCCGGGCCGCGCTGGACTACAAGCTGGACGGCGCCCGCGTGCAGGTCCACCGGTCCGGCGACGATGTGCGCGTCTACACACGGCGCCTCAACGACGTCACCGCCGCCGTGCCCGAGATCGTCGCGGCCGCCCTCGGGATGGGCGGCAGGGATTTCGTCCTGGATGGCGAGGCCATCGCCCTGTCCGACGATGGCAGGCCCCGCCCCTTCCAGGTCACGATGTCGCGATTCGGCAGCCGCGTGGATGTCGAACGGCTGCGTACGACACTGCCCCTTTCAGTCTTCTTCTTCGATTGCCTGTACGCCGGTGGGAGGTCCATGGTGGAAGAGAAGGCCCGCGACCGCTTCGATGCCCTGGCGGGCCTCGTGCCGGCGGAGCGGATCGTTCCGCGCACCATCACCGCCGACCGCGCCGAGGCCGCAGCGTTCATGGCCGCCGCCCTCGCCGCCGGCCACGAAGGCATCATCGCCAAGGACCTCGATGCCGCATACGACCCGGGACGGCGGGGCGGAGCATGGCTCAAGGTCAAGCCCGCCGACACCCTCGACCTCGTCGTCCTCGCCGCGGAGTGGGGCAGCGGCCGACGGAGTGGCCGGCTGAGCAACCTCCACCTCGGCGCCCGCGATCCCGTCACCGGCGGGTTCGTCATGCTGGGGAAGACGTTCAAGGGATTGACCGACGCGATGCTCGAATGGCAGACCGCGGAGCTCCTCGCCCGGGCAACCCGGCGGGAGGGTCACGTCGTGTACGTGCGGCCGGAGCTCGTGGTGGAAGTCGCGTTCGAGGGGGTCCAGGACAGTCCCCGCTATCCTGCCGGCGTAGCGCTCCGCTTCGCCCGCGTCAGGGGCTACCGTCCGGACAAGGCCGCTGCCGACGCCGACACCATCGAGAGGGTGCTCGCTCTGCGCTCAACCTGACGACGGCGAGGACGGCACCGCCTCCGTCGTCGCGCCGGCATCCTCCAGCAGCGATCGATACCAATCCACCGCCTGCGCGAGACGCGCCTCGTGACCCGCGACACCCCACACCACGGACAACGTGGCCGTCGTCGCGGGGCGGGTCTTCGTTCGCTGCGCATCCTTCACCGCGTTCCCGCAGGGACCGCCGGCATCGAACAGGCAGACGAGTCCGGCCAGGTCGATCTCGTGACCCGCCACGTTGAACACATACCGCTCGCCGGCAGGGGCCACGGCGATCCGGTACGGCGGAACC
>DATHVO010000009.1:0-5263 GCA_035461265.1 Longimicrobiales bacterium | reverse complement strand
GGACCATCTCCGGCGCCGGCCGGTTCCTAAAGGAGCGCAAACCCGGCATCCGTGTCATCGCCGGCGACCCCGCGGGCTCCATCTTCGCCGGGTACCACCGGACCGGCGAGAAGGGGGAGGGCGCCCCGTACAAGGTCGAGGGCATCGGCAACGACAAGCTGCCCGGGACCCTCGACTTCGGCGTGATCGACGAGTTCCACACCGTCAGCGACCGCGACGCCTTCCACATGGCCCGCCGCCTCACCCGCGAGGAAGGGCTGTTCGCCGGCGGGTCCGCCGGGCTCATCGCGGCACTCGCCGTGCGTGTCGCCGCCGACCTGGATGACCCCGCCGCCCTCGTCGTCTGCATCCTGCCGGACACCGGCGAACGGTACCTCTCCAAGGTCTACAACGATGAATGGCTCCGGGAACATCGGCTCATCGAACCGGATCGCATCACCGCCATGGACATGGTCCTCCGGAAGGAGCATGCAGCGCCGGCTTTCATCAGCGTCGCACCGGAGACGCCCGTCCGCGAGGCTCTCCGCCTCATCACCGGCCACGACGTCTCCCAGCTCCCCGTCTGTGCAGGCGAGGAGTGCGTGGGCTCCGTACTCGAGTCCTCCCTCATGTCACGCATCATAGAGGACCCCTCCGCACTCGACCAGCACGTCGCCGACGTCATGGAGGCACCGTTCCCCGTCATCGAAAGCAGCCTGCCCATGGCACGCATCGGTCGGCTCCTGACCCGCCAGTGCCCCGCCGTTCTCATCCGGCAGGAAGGAGCACTCACGGGCATCATCACCCGCTACGACATGGTGCGATACCTCGCCACCTGACCGGTGGCGGAATTGTTGCATAAGGGCCGGCCGGGATCACTACAACGGGGGGAGCCGTGGAGGACAGGGCGGAAGGCCGGCTGAAGATCGCGGTGCTGTTCGGCGGCACCAGCTCGGAGCGTGATGTGTCCATTGCCAGCGGCGCCCAGGTCGTGGGGGCGCTCCGGACGGCCGGCCACGAGGTGGTGGCCGTGGACACGGCGACCGGCGTGCTGGATGCGGCGGCGGAACGTCAGTTCTTGCGGGGCGACGTACCCGACATCCCGCCGGACGAGGAGGCGCTCGACCTGCTCCGCACGGGAGACGCCACGGCGCTGACGCGCTCACCCGAACTGCAGGGAGTGGATGTTCTCTTCCTTGCGCTGCACGGGGGCGCGGGCGAGGGTGGTGCGCTGCAGGCGCTGCTGGACATGACGGGGATCCCGTATACGGGCAGTGGCATGCTGGGCAGCGCCATGGCCATGGACAAGGACATTGCGAAGCGGCTCATGCTGTATGCGGGTGTGCCGACGGCGCCCTGGCTGATGACGCCGGTGCTGCTCGCGGACGTGGAGGAGCACATCGGCTTTCCATGCGTGGTGAAGCCCAGCAAGCAGGGCTCGACCATGGGCCTCACCGTGGTGCGGCGGCCGGAGGAGCTGGAGGCGGCGGTTGAGGTCGCGGGCCGCTACGACGACGAGGTCATGATCGAGGCATTCATCCCGGGGCGGGAGCTGACCGTGCCCGTCCTCGGGGACGACGCGCTGCCCGTGGGCGAGATCATTCCGAAGAACGAGATCTTCGACTACGAGTCGAAGTACCAGCCGGGCGGCGCCCAGGAGATCTTCCCGGCCGACCTGACGGGGCCGCAGGCCGTGACCGTGCAGGCGCTGGCGCTGAAGACGCACCGCGCACTGAAGCTGCGGGGGTTCAGCCGGGTGGACTTCAGGATGGACGAAAACGGCGAGTTCTGGTGCCTGGAGGCGAACACGCTACCGGGCATGACGGCCGCAAGCCTGTTCCCGAAGGGTGCCGCGGCGGCGGGAATCGGCTTCCCGGAGGTCTGCGAGCGGCTGTGCCGGCTCGCCATGGAGGAACACTCCCAGCGACGTCGGGTTTAGTATCACGCGGGCACGTGCCCGCCAGACACCAATTCCATGGTATATCGAGATAGCTTCAGCTTCGGCGCCGGGCTGACCCCGTGGGTCAAGCGCCTCCTGATCATGAACGCCGCGGTGTTCATGCTCCAGATGATGCTCGGGCCACAGCTCACCATGCTGCTGGCCTTCGTGCCCGGCGACATCCTGATGCGGCCGTGGACCGTGGTCACGTACATGTTCGCCCATGGCGGCTTCTGGCACATCTTCTTCAACATGCTGGTGCTGTTCTTCTTCGGGCCGCCTCTGGAGGCGCGGTGGGGCTCGACGGAGTTCGCGAAGTACTACTTCATCTGCGGGCTCGGCGGCGCCGCCCTCTCGTTCCTCTTCGCCTTCCACTCGCCCATCATCGGCGCGTCGGCCGCCGTCTACGGAGTGATGCTGGCCTTCGCCCTCAACTGGCCGGACTCGCCCATCTACATCTGGGCGATCCTGCCCGTCAAGGCGAAGTATCTGGTCGCCTTCCTGGCCGTCATCTCCATCATGTCCATGGTCGGCGGGGGGGCGGGCAACATCGCACATGCCGCGCACCTCGGCGGGTTCGTCGCCGGATTCCTGTACCTGAAGTTCGCTGGTCCGGGCAGCAGCATGGGCGGCTTCCGCAAGATGATGAACCGACGCCACCTCAAGGTGGTCCCCGACCGCGAGCCCCCGCGGGAACCCGTCCGCACAGGGCCGCCCCCGTCGCGCCGCCGGGCCGGGAGCACGCCGGACGAGGAAAAGCTGCTGGACGAGCTGGACCGCGTACTGGAGAAGATCAGCACCGAGGGCATGAGCAGCCTCACCCCGCAGGAGCGCCGCCTCCTGGACGACGTGAGCCGCCGCTACCAGTCCGACTGACGCGCCCCGGGGCTGCCCCCACCCGCCGGCTCCCCGCGTCGCCTCCGCGCCTACAGCCCCAATCCCCCTTACACTCCGTAAGGTTTTCCCTGCTTTCGCGGCCTTGACACCCTCCGTAGCCTCTTTCTACGTTGGCAGCCCCCTTCACCCCGCAGCGTGTGCCAGGAGGTAACAGATGACGGCCGGTAAAGCCTATCCCTCGGAACGGATCCGCAACGTCGTGATTCTCGGGCATGGTGGCTCGGGGAAGACGACGCTGGTGGACGGGCTCTGTTTCGCGACGGGCACTTCGCGCCGGCACGGCAGCGTGAAGGACGGTACCGCCCTGACGATGTACACGGAAGAGGAGATCGCCCACGGGATTTCGGTCCAGTGCTCAGTCGCCCATGCCGACTGGGACGGCGTGAAGGTGAACCTGCTGGATACGCCGGGATACCTCGATTTCACGGGCGACGCCGTAGCCGCCACGAGGGTTGCCGATGGCGCTGTAATCGTGCTGGGCGCCACGGCGGGCGTCGAGGTGGGGACGGAAAAGGTCTGGGAATACTGCGAACCGCGCGGGATTCCCAGATTGTTTTTCGTGTCGATGATGGACAAGGAGCATTCGGACTTCGACAAGGTCGTCGATGAGATCCGGCGCCACCTCACGCCGCACGCGTATCCGGCGGAGCTGCCCATCGGCGAGGGCGACGATTTCCGCGGCATCGTGAACCTGTTCACCGGCAGGGCGCGCATCTTCGCGAGCAACAAGGACGAGGAGGAAATCCCCGAGGAGCTCCGGGAGCGGGCGAACGAGCTGCGGCAGGAGCTGTTCGAGGCAATCGCGGCGACCAACGACGAGCTGCTCGAGCGGTACCTGGAGGGGGGCGAGATCACGACGGACGAGGCGCTGGCGGCGCTGAAGACGGCGATGCTGGGCGGCGAGCTGTTCCCGGTCTTCTGCGGCGCGGCGGAGAAGCTGGAGGGCATGCGCACACTGCTCAAGGCGCTGGTGAAGATCGTGCCGAGCCCGGCGGAGGCGCCCCACGAGCTGGCACAGCGGCCGGGGCTCGACCTGGTGGTGGAGCTGAAGGGCGAGGACAGCGCGCCGCTGGCCGCCCTGATCTTCAAGACCGCGACGGAGCCGCACGTGGGAGAGCTGAGCTTCTTCCGCATCTTCAGCGGCTCGGTGAAGAACGGCCAGGACGTGTTGAACGCGACGCAGGAGGCGACAGAGAAGCTGGCGCACATCGCCGTACCGCAGGGGAAGGAGCGGATCGAGGTTCCGGTCCTCCATGCAGGCGACATCGGCGTAGTGGCGAAGCTCAAGAACTCGCACACGAACGATACGCTCACGACGCAGGACCGACCGGTGGTTCTGCAGCAGATCAATTTCCCGGAATCGGACATGGCGCTTGCGGTCCGGGCGGCTAGCCGGAGCGACGAGGACAAGATCGGAACGGGCCTGTCGAAGCTGCACGAGGAGGACCCGACGTTCAGCTACTACTACGACGGCGAGCTGCGGCAGACGATCATGCGCGGGCTTGGCGAGCTGCACCTCGACGTGCAGATGGAGCGGCTGAAGCGGAAGTACCACGTGGATGTCATCACCGAGGAGCCGCGCATCCCCTACCGCGAGACCATCCGCAAGCAGGCGGAGGCGCAGGGCAAGTACAAGAAGCAGACGGGCGGCCACGGCCAGTTCGGCGACTGCCACGTCCGCATCAAGCCGCTGGCGCGCGGTTCAGGATACGTCTTCACGGACGGCATCACGGGGGGCGTCATCCCAAACAAGTTCATCCCATCCGTGGACAAGGGCGTGCAGGAAGCCTCACGCAGGGGCATCGTTGCCGGCTACCCCGTCGTGGACTTCGAGGCGGAGTGCTACTTCGGCTCGTACCACGCGGTGGACTCGAGTGACATCGCGTTCCAGATCGCCGGCTCCATGGCGTTCCAGAAGGCGGCCGAAGCGGCGAGCCCTGTCATCCTCGAGCCGATCCTCGAAGTGGAAGTGGTGACGCCAGAGCAGTACATGGGCGACGTGATCGGTGACCTGAACCATCGCCGCGGGAAGATCCTGGGCATGGAGCAGGACGGGCAGAAGACGCGCGTGAAGGCGCTGGTCCCGCAGGCAGAGCTGTACAAGTACGCCACCACGCTGCGGTCCATCACGCAGGGGCGCGCATTCCACTCGCGGAAGCTGTTCGGCTACGAGGAGGTCCCGTCGAACGTCCAGCAGAAGGTCGTCGACGCCGCAAAGAAGGAGAAGGAGGAGGTGGGCGCCTGACGGCGCGCCTGACGGCGGCGGGAGTGGGAAGGGGAACGTAAACGGGAACGGGAGCGGGAACGTTTACGGGAACGGGAACGGGAGGGGGCCGCGAGGCTCCACTCCCGTTCTGCGGTCTGGCGGGGGTCCTCCCGCGCCCGTCCGCGTAACCGGTCCCGCTCCCGTCGTACGACTGCTTCCCCGGTCCCGCTCCGGTCCCGTAA
>DATHVO010000008.1:0-10367 GCA_035461265.1 Longimicrobiales bacterium | reverse complement strand
CGCTCGCTGAGTGACATGTCCACGTCCATGCTCCTGTCGCCTCGTGACCTCCGGATCCAGCCAATCTAAGCGGCGGCCGGCACACGCGTGAAGGGCGTTGTCATAACGTGTTGTTGTGCAATGAGTTAGCCGTTGGGCGTTCGGGTGCCTGACGGGAGGAGGCAGTGGTTGAGCTGGCGGAGGAGCCCCGCGAGGGCGAGCTGCGGGTTGATGTTGAGGCGGGCGAGCTGGAGGGTGGCTTCCACGTGGCGGATGGCGTCGGGGACGCCGGCGGCGGCATTGGGATAACGCCGCGCCGTCGCGCCCAGCCATGGGGTGGCGTCGGTGTTTACGACGAGGTCCTCGACTCCCGTGGCCGCGGCGGCGAGGTCCCGCAGCCAGAGGATGAGGAACTCCAGGGTGTCGCTGAACGCGCCTCTCGCGCCGGCCGGGCTTTCGGCGAGGGCGGCGGCGAAGCGGGTGGCGGCCGGCGGCTGGATGGCGGCCTCCAGGAGATTGCGCGCGGCGGCGCGCACGTCCTCGAGGGGACCAGCCTGGCCGTTCCGGGGCAGGAACGCGAGGGCGCGTCCGATGGCGCCCTGGGCGAGGCGTGCGGCGGTGGCGGCGTCGTGGTCGGCTGCTCCGGCGTGGTCGCGAAGGAAAGCGGCCACGCGGTCGTCGGGGAGCGGTGCGAGGCGCACGGCGAGGAGCCGGGACCTGATGGTGGGCAGCAGCACGTCGGGGTCGGCGGCCGTGAGGATCAGCGTGGTGTCCGCGGGCGGCTCCTCGAGGAGCTTGAGCAGCGCGTTGGCCGCCTCGGGGCTGGACTCCTGGGGTACGAGCGCCTCGGCATCGCCGATGATGAACACCTTCCGGTTCCCCATGGCCGGCCGGGCGGCGGCGGCACGGAGGAGCACGTGAATGTGCGCGAGGTAGATGCCGCTCATCCCGTCGGGGACGGTGGCGCGGAGGGGCTCGGCACGCCGGGCGCTCAGCTCGGCGGCGCGTGCTTCCTCGAGCGCGTCGCCGAGACGGTCCGGCGCGGTCCCCCTGGGTCGGGGCAGCGGGAAGTACCAGTGCAGGTCCGGGTGTTCGAGGCGGGTGGCGAGGCGGCATGCGTGGCATGTGTCGCAGGGCTCGCGTTCCGACGCGGCGGTACAGAGGAGGAGCTGCGCGAGCCAGAGTGCCAGGCGCTGCCTCCCCACACCCGGCGGGCCGTGGAAGAGGAGGGAGTTGGGGAGGTGGCCGGCGCGCAGGGCGGACGCGAGAGCGTCCCGCGTTGCGGCGTGGCCCTCTACCGTTGGCAGGCTCACGGGTCGGTGCCGCCGGCCCGGGCCCTCAGCCAGGCCAGAGGATCGACGGGTTCCACGCTCCCCGCCATCGGGACGCGGACCTGAAATTCGATATGCGCACCCTCTCGCGTCTGTTCGCCGCCGACGGCGCCGATGTGCTCGCCGGCGGCCACCTGCTGTCCCACGCGCACGCCGATGTCGCGGAGGTAGAGGTAGAGGGTGCGGTATCCGGCGCCATGACTGATGATGACGGTGGGTCCGTAGCCCGGAAATGCGCCGGCGAACTCGACTACGCCACTCTCCACAGCCCGGACGGGCGTGCCCGCCGGTGCGCCGATGCCGATTCCCTGGTTCTTCAGGATGATCCCGTCCGGCTTGCGGTCGGGTCCGAACCGGTACACCACGCTTCCATCCACCGGCCACGGCAGCGTGCCCAGGTCGCGGGTGGAAATGGTGGCCACCGCCGTCGGCGTCGCGCCGCGGGCCTCCTCCGCGAGGCGCCGCCGCTCCAGGTCCGCGATGGCGCCGGTGAGCCGCTCCTGCTCGCGCTCCAGCTCCGTCAGCCGCCCCGCCGTCCGGGTCTCCTGCTGGCGGAACTGACGCAGGGCAGCCTGTCGCTGCTGCTCGACGCGTTCCAGCTGGGCCAGCTCCTCCGCCCGCTCTTCACGCAGGCGGTCGACGCGGGCGAGCGACTCCCGCAGCTCCCTCTCCTGGGCGGCAAGGTCCCGTTCCAGCCGCGCGACCTCCTGCACGACCATGCGGTCGTACAGCGCCATGAGGTGGAGGTACTTGTACCGGTTGAGAAGGTCGCCGAACGTGCTCGAGGAGAGGAGCACCTGGGCGGTATGGGCCCGGCCGCGCTTGTAGATGGATCGGATCCGCTCGTTCAGAACGCGGATTCTCAGACGGAGGCGCTCCTGGGTCGCCTCATGCTCGCGCGTCGCCTTCTCCACGTCCTCATTGAGGAGCTGCGCCTGGAACTCGATCTCCAGCAGCGCGCTCCGGGAGAATTCCCGCTGGCGCTCGATGTTGAGGAGCTCCCTGGAGGCGTCGCGGACGCGGGTCTGCAGCTGGTCCATGTCCCGCTGCAGCCGCTGGCGCTCCGCCTGGATGGAGTCCAGCTTCGCCCGGCTGTCCCGCAGGTCGCGTTGCACGGGGGTCTGGGCCGAGGCAGGGGAGGCGACCGGCAGAACGAGCAGCACGGTGGCGAGGACGGCTGCGCGGGCCGGCCAGGTCCGCAGATCCGACCGGAACATGCCGGCGATCCGGGTCGCACGCCGCAGGATCACGTCACGATCTCCCGGAGGTGTCGCCGCACGGCGATTGCGCTGGCCGCCAGGCCGACGAGGGCGCCGCCGGCCAGGCCGGCCAGCAGCCAGCCGGCAGGCAGCCACTCCAGCTCGAAGACAGACCCCGAAAGGAGTCTGTACACCCCCCATGTCGCCAGCACCGCGAGGATGGCGCCGATGATGCCCGTGATCATGCCCTCGATGACGAACGGCCGCCGGATGAACCCGTCGGTGGCCCCCACGAGGCGCATGATGGTGATCTCGTCGCGCCGGGCGAAGATGGCCATGCGGATGGCGGCTCCGATGATGAGGGCGGCGACGGCGGCGAAGCCGGCGCCCAGGGTGAGCGTCGCGGCGCCGGCGATGCGGCGGAGGACGAACACCTTGTCCAGCCAGTCCTCGCCGTAGCGGACATCCTCGATGAACGGGTACAGCTCCACCCTTCCGGCCACACCCCGCACTGCGTCGGCATCCGCCATCCCCGGATTGAGCGAGATCTCGAGCGACGCGGGCAGTGGATTGCCCTCGAGCGTGCCCAGCACGGTACTCAGCTCCTCGAACTCGCGATGGGCGATGTTGAGGGCCTCCTCCCTGGACACGTACCGCACCGCACGCACCTCCGGATACTCCTGGATCTGCTGCTGCGCGAGCTGGATGGACGACGCGCCCGCGTCATCGGCCAGGTATGCGACGATTTCGACGCGGGACTCCACGCCCTGGACCACGAGACGGACGTTGTGCGCGGCGAGCCCGAACAGGCCGATGACGAAGAGCGAGAGGGCGATCATGGATGCCGACAGGCCCGACAGCACCGGCGATCGGCGGAACGCGTTGACGGCTTCCTTCAGGGCGTACATCAGGCGTTGCCTTCCAGCGCAGTGTCGGAGAGAATGCGGCCCTGGTCGAGCTCCACGACGCGGACGTGGCCGTGGCTGCGCACCAGCTCCAGGTCGTGGGTGGCAAACAGGACAGCCGTGCCCGAGGCGTTGATGGAACGGAACAGATCGAACACGCCGTGCGTCGCGCGCTCGTCGAGGTTCCCGGTGGGCTCATCCGCGAGCACGACCAGCGGATCGTGGACGAGGGCCCGCGCAATGGCCACCCGCTGCTGCTCGCCGCCGGACAGCTCCGACGGCAGCTTCTCGGACTTCGCCGCCAGGCCGACCTGGGCGAGCAGGCGTCCGACCTTCGATCGGATCACGGTCGGTCGGGCGCCCGTCACCTCCAGCGCGAACGCGATGTTCTCGGCGGCCGTCCGGTCCTGGAGCAGCCGGAAATTCTGGAAGACGTATCCGATCTTGCGGCGGAGGAGCGCAATGTCCCGGGACTTGATGCTCGTGGACGAGTAGCCGCTGACCCGCACCTCGCCGCTGGTGGGCCGCTCGCCCATGTGGATGAGGCGCAGGATCGTGGACTTGCCCGCACCGCTGTGGCCCGTGAGGAAGCAGAATTCCCCCTTGTGGAGCTCGAGCGACACGTCGGTGAGGGCGTCGCCGGTCCGCGGGTACGTCATGGTCACGTGATCCAGCCGTATCATGATACCGTCCCGCCGGCGTGGCGCCGTACCGCGGCGAGCCGCGCCGCGAGCATGAGGGCCTCGTGCATGGATGACGAATCGGCGAGCCCGCGTCCGGCGATGTCGAGCGCCGTCCCGTGGTCCGGGCTCGTGCGGGGGAAGGGGAGTCCGAGGGTCACGTTCACGCCATGGCCGAATGCCACGGTCTTGAACGCCGCCATGCCGACGTCGTGGTAGGGTGCGACGACAGCGTCGAACTCTCCGCGGCAGGCGCGGAGAAAGACGGTATCGGCAGGCACCGGGCCCGTCACATCGAGCCCGCTCGCGTGCAGTTCCTCGAGGGCAGGGGAGTAGATGCGCTCCTCCTCATCTCCAAACAGACCGCCATCGGACGCGTGCGGGTTGAAGGCACACAGCGCGATGCGCGGGGCGGCCATTGCCCAGCCGTCCTGCAGCGCCCGCACGGTGATGCGGGTCTGCGTGACGAGGCGCTGGACGCTCAATGTGCGGGGTACGTCCGCCAGCGGGATGTGCGTCGTGGCGAGCACTACGCGCAGCGGCCCGCCGAGCGCGGTCCGCTCCGCGGCCATCAGCATGACAACATCGGCTGCACCCGACGCCGAGGCAAGCATCTCCGTGTGTCCGGGGAAGTGGAAGCCGCCGGCGTTCAGTGCGGCCTTGTCAATGGGTCCGGTGACGACGGCGTCGATGTCGCCGGCGACGGCCAGGCGGGCGGCGGCTTCGATGGTGAGGCCGGCGAGGTGGCCGGCTTGGGCGGCGGTCCCGCCACCGTGCCAGTGTCCCACCGGGATGAACTCGCCGCCGGCGTCGTCGGCAGCGGTGCCGGCGGCGCCGATGAACACCAGGGCATGCGGCGCGACCGCCCGGAAGGACAGGCCCGCGGCCAGGCATATCTCCGGGCCGATCCCCCGTGGGTCACCCAGGGTCACGCCGATGCGGAGCATCGATTCCGGAGCGCCGTCGCTCACGTCCGGCTCCGCTGCAGCTCAGCGACTGCGGACTTCGACGTAGCTGAAGCGCCGCAGCTCCTGCATGATCTCATCGAACAGCTTCTGCCGCTCGAGGGTCTGACGGAGGTTGTCCCGAAGCATGGGGTCATCGAGGGTCCAATCGCGTTCGGGATCGCGCTCCAGCACGCGGACCACCACGAACTGCGTGGCGATGTCGTCGCCGCCGACAGGGACGGGCCCAATGACCTGGCCGGGCGTGGCATCGGACAGGTCCATGGACAGCAGGCGGTTCGCATCGGCGATGGGGTACGGCCCGATCCGGACCTGCTCGTCCCGGTCCCCGTATCGCCGTGCCAGCTCCGCGACGTCGGCGCCGGCCCTCATGTGGTCGGCGACGGTGTCCGCCCGGGCGCGGGCCCGCTGGGCGTCGGCCGGCGTCAGTTCGTGCCTGAACAGGATGTGGCGGGCCGAGACTTCCGCGCCCCGCACGCGTTCGACCTTGATTATGTGGTAGCCGAACTGCGTCAGCACCGGCGCACTCACCTCGCCCGGCCGCAGTGCGAAGGCCACGTTGGCGAACTCGCGCACCATCTCGTGCCGGCGGAAGAAGCCGAGGTCGCCGCCGCGATCCCGCGTGCCGTCCTCACTGTGGCGGCGGGCCAGCTGTTCGAAGTCCTCCCGGGCCCGGACCCGCTCGAACACGGAGTCGGCGCGCGCCCGCACGCGGGCCAGCGCTTCCGGCGACGGGTCGGTCCGCACCAGCACCTGCTGGAACGTCACGGTCGGGGGGCGCCGTTCGAACTGGCCCCGTCGCGCGTCGAACGCAGCCCGCATCTCCTGATCGCTCACCGGCGGCGACTTGCGGCCCGCCATCTTCCGCTGCATGAACTGCTCGATCATGATGCGACGGCGCTGCTGCTGCGTGAGCATGTCGCGGAAGGCGGCTAGCGTCATGCCACTCTGGCTGAGGGCCTGTTCCAGCTCCGCGGCACCGCCGAGGGCGCGCTGGCGCTCATCGATCTCGGCCTGGACGACACGTGCGATCTGGTCCTCGGCCACGACGATGGTCGTATCGCGGGCGGCCGCCTGCACCAGGAGCAGCTCGTTGATGCGCTCCTCCAGCACCTCCTCCACGACGCGCTCACGCTCCGGTCCGCTCTCCGGCAGCCGGCGGCCCAGCGTGGCCTCCCGGGCGAGGATGGCGTTCTGCACGTCGAAGTTCAGGATCGCACTGTCGCCGACGAACGCGACGATGTGTCCGATGCGGTCCGGCTGCTGCGCGGCCGGCTGCTGTGCGGCGGCGCTGGCCGGGGCCACGGCCACGGCGATGATGGCGTATGCGAGAGTTCGGAATCGCGTCATGGTGCCTTATGGAATGAGTCGGGCCGGCGCTTTCACGCCGGCCCGTGGTTATATCCCCTCGCAGGAAACGTGTTCCTGTCCATCCCGGGGCCCGCCCACGGTCAGTTGCCGGGTGGGGGCTGGGGCTGTGCAGGATCCTGCGGCATGCCGGGGAAGCCTTCGGGCGCTGCGGCGGGCCGTCGCTCCTCCACTCGCCGGACCACGGTGGGGATGGAGCGTTCGAAGAGTTCCGCGCCGTACTGCTCCCGCAGCGTGAAGCCAATGGCGCCGAGAGGCACGACTTCACGCTCGCCGTTGATGATGCCGGCGAGGAATTCCATCACCTGGCGCTGCACGGCCTGGCTCACGGTTTCACCGTCCGCCGCCTGGATGGGCAGCAGGCCCGCCTCGCTGGCGGCCTGTCGGAGCTGGTCGCGGATCTCCTGCCGGGCCGAGTCCTGCTCTTCCTGCGGTGCAGCGAGTCCGAGACGGCGCGCCTCGCCGATGAGGATCTCATCGCGGGCCAGCAGGCGAAGCCACTCGGTGAGCTGCTCATCGCCGGCGGCGGAAACCTGCGCGCGCTGCTGCGCCGGCCGCTGCTGCATCAGGTTGAGATACTCACCCGCCGTCAGCGCGCCATCGGAGTACCGCACGAGCTGGCGCTGCGCCGCACGCCGGCTGAGGTTCGTCGTCGGCTTGCGCGCCAGCTCGCGGGCGACGTCCACCGCGCCGGGCTGAACCTCCAGACGCCGGGCGTCGGAGAGCTGCTTCAGGTAGGCCTCCTCCGCTTCCGCGACGCGCTGCTGCACCATCATGTCGTGGAACTGGTCCCGCACCTCGGCGTAATCGGGCAGCCGCTTGTCCTCCACCTTGATGATGTGGATGCCGAACGGGGTCTCCACCGGCTCGCTGATCTCGCCTGGCTGGAGACGGAAGGCCGCCTCCTCGAAGGGCTGCACCATCTGGTTCGGACCGAAGTAGCCGAGGTCGCCGCCCCGCTCGCCGCCGCCCGGCTCCTCCGTGTGCTGGGATGCCAGCGCCGCGAAGTCACCGCCCCCGCGCGCCTCCTCCATGACCCGGCGCGCCCGGTCCATCACGCTGTCCCGCACCTGCGGCGACGCGTCGGTCGGTAGCCGGAAGAGGATGTGCCGGGCGCGGACCTCGGCGTTCGGCTGCTCCTGCTCGAAGATCCGCCGGAGCTCATCCTCGCCGATGACCGTATCGACCGCTATGACCTGATCCCGGAGCTTGAAGACAAGCTGCTGGTTGAAGAAGGGCTCGACGATGGCGTCGAGATTCAGGTTCTGGAGGGTCGGGTCCTGCACCGCCGCGGTGGCCAGGAGGATGTAGTCGACCCACAGGTTGGCGACGGCGTCCACGACGTCCGGCTGGGCGGGAATCCGCGTCGCGGGCGCGAGCAGATCCGTGGCCTGCTCGACGCTCAACTCGTGGCCTGCCGCCCGGGCGAGTACGTCCGTATGCGACGTCATGGCCTGGCCAAGACTGTCGCAGGAAGTGAGGGTCAACCCGCCGACCAGGGCGGTGAATGCGACAAACCTCGTCATCAAGATCTCCTTACGGATTTGGCCTGACAAAGACTGCGAAAGTTACCGGGGTGCCCGTTAGTACGCCAGTTCCCGCCACGGGGTCCGCAGTCCGGACGGGCGGGCCGCGGGGTCAGGGTCGGCCGGCCGCGAGGGTCTCGAGGCCGCCGGCGAGGATTTGGTCGATGGCGGCGGCGCCCGCCCGGCGGAACACGATGGACAGGGGCACCGGCCGTCGGATCTCGACCTCGACCTGGTGATCCCGGAAAGCCTTCTGGAGGTCGATCATGCGGGGGCTCGCGCCGTCGCGGAACGAGACGCGGGCGGCGTCCGTCTGGACCAGGATCCGCTCCACACCCAGGGCGGTGCCGAGCAGCCGCAGGCGTGCGGTCATGAGGAGCCGGGAAACCTCGGCCGGGAGGGGGCCGTAGCGGTCACGAATCTCGGCACCGAGCGCCGCCACGTCGGCATTCCGCTCGACGCGGGACAGTCTGCGGTAGAGGTGCAGCTTCTGGGCGGAATCCGCTATGTACTCGTCCGGCAGGTACGCGGCACCTTCCACGGTGACTTCGGCCGGGACGGCAGCGACGGCGGTATCGCCCTTCATCCGGCGTATCGTGTCCTCGAGGAGGCGGGTGTAGGTCTCCAGGCCGACGGCTGCGACGAAGCCGCTCTGCTCCGCGCCGAGGAGGTTGCCGGCGCCGCGCAGTTCCAGGTCCTTCATGGCGATGTGGTATCCGCTTCCGAGCTCGGTGTAGTGCTCCAGGATACGGAGCCGCTTCTCGGCATCGTCGGTGATGTCCTCGGGAACGATGAGATAGCAGTATGCCCGGTGGTGGGAGCGGCCGACGCGTCCCCGGATCTGGTAGAGCTGGGCCAGGCCGAAGTAGTCGGCCCGGTCCACGATGAGCGTGTTTGCGGTCGGTACGTCCAGACCGTTTTCGATGATCGACGTCGTGAGCAGGATCTCCGCCTCACCCTCGAGGAACTGCCGCATGCGGGCGTCGAGTTCGGCGGGTGGCATCTGGCCGTGGGCCATGGCGACGTTCGCCTCGGGCACGAGTCTCTGGATGCGCTCCCCGATGGCGGCCAGGGACTGGACGCGATTGTGTAGGAAGAAGACCTGTCCGCCGCGGTCGAGCTCCCGGTGCAGCGCATCCTGGAGGACCTCGTCCACCCACGGGAGCACGTGCGTGATGATGGGCATGCGGTCCCGCGGCGGGGTCTGGAGCAGGGTCAGATCCCGCAGGCCGGTGAGCGAGAAGTGGAGGGTCCGCGGGATCGGCGTCGCCGTGAGGGTGAGGACATCGATGTTCCGTCGGAGCTCCTTCAGGCGCTCCTTCTGCTTCACGCCGAACCGCTGCTCCTCGTCAATGATGAGCATGCCGAGGTTCCTGAACTCGACATCCCGCTCGAGCAGGCGGTGCGTGCCTACGATGATGTCGACGCTGCCCGCCGCGAGGGCCGCGAGGATGTCCTGCTGTTCGCGGGCGGTGCGGAAGCGCGAGATGGCTTCGACGCGCACCGGGTACCCGGCCAGGCGCTGGCGGAACGTGTGCAGGTGCTGTTCGGCGAGGATTGTCGTGGGCGCGAGGACCGCGACCTGCCGGCCATCCTGCGCCGCCTTGAATGCCGCCCTGATCGCGATCTCGGTCTTGCCGTAGCCCACGTCACCGCACAGCAGACGGTCCATCGGCCGGGCGGACTCCAGGTCCCGCTTGACGTCGGCCGTGGCCTGTCGCTGGTCCGGCGTGTCCTCGTAGAGGAACGCCGACTCCATCTCCTTCTGCCACTTCGTGTCGGGCGGGTAGCGCGGCCTCTCGGCGACCTGGCGCGCCGCATACAGCTCGAGGAGCTCCGCCGCCATCTGCTGGATGGCATCCTCCGTCCGCCGGCGGAGGTTCTTCCACGTTCGTCCGCCGATCCTGTGCAGCCTCGGCTGAGGCGCCTCCTCATGGTCTCCGACCCAGCGCTCGATGAGGTCGAGGCGGTATACGGGGACCCGCAGCATCTCGCCGTTGGCGTACTCGATGGCCAGGGCTTCGAGCTCCTGGCCGCCGACCCGGACGTGCTCGAGACCGCGGAACCGTCCGATGCCGTGGTCGAGATGGACGACGAAGTCGCCTGCGTTCAGCTGCGCGAGGGACTCGAGCGAGACGGCGCCGCGGAAGCGGCGCGCCCGGCGGAGCCGGCGTGCACGGCGGAAGATCTCGTGGTCGGTGAGGATGCGAACGGGTGGCTCGGCTCCTTCGAGCACGAAACCGCCGTGGACGGCCCCGATGGCGAGCCGGGTTCCGGGAGGCGTGCCATCCCGGCCCGCGACGAGCTCCTCGAGTCGCTCGAGCTGGCCTGGATTGTCGCAGAGAATCCACGTCTCTTCGCCCCGGGCCGCGCCGACGCGGAGCAGGGAGGCGAGCGTGTCCATGTCCCGGTCG
>DATHVO010000007.1:0-9126 GCA_035461265.1 Longimicrobiales bacterium | reverse complement strand
GGACAACATGGGGCTCCCGACGGAGGCGGGTGCCATGGGGATCCACTATTTCAGGCCCGACCTGCTCCAGATCACCGGTACGGAGCCGCGCGTGGATGGGACGGGCACCCACACCGATTTCCTGCAGCCGGCCGTCCTCCTCTACGAGCCGCAGGCCGACGGCTCTCTCGAGTTGGTGGGCGTCGAGAACCTGGTGTTCATGGCGGCATGGGAAGCCGCAGGCAACAGCGGACCGCCCGCATTCCATGGTGTGACCTGGGACCGGATGGTGAACGATCCTGCGACGGAACTGGATGAGGCCCACGGCTTCGAGCCGCACTACGACCGGCACGTCTGGATCTTCCGGGAGAACCCGAACGGGGTCTTCACCCCGTTCAACCCGGCCGTTACGTGCGAGCACCACAAGGGATCAGCCGGGCACGCCCATTAGTCCCCGCGACCCGTGATTCGGCCTGGCATTTCATGAGTGGCCGGCCCCGGCGGTGCGGCTGTATCCGCCGTCGGGGCTCACTCCCACCACACCGCAAGTGAATGCGCTGATGCGACTCGTCGTGTTCTTCGTCGTGTACTTCGTCGCGTTGACCTGGCCGGTCATGCAGGGGTTCAATCGCATCGAGCCGTTCATCCTCGGGCTGCCGTTCTCCATGGCGTGGGTCGTCGCGTGGGTCCTCCTGGGCTGGCTCGTTCTCATCCTGCGCTACCGGTCGGACCGCCGGGCGGAGCGCTGATGGAGCGCTGGCAGCTGGTGACGGGCATCACCGTCGCATACCTCCTGTTCACGCTGGGCGTCGGGCTGTTCGTCGGGAGGAAGGCGACGGCCAGTGTGCAGGGCTACGTCGCGGCGGACCGTGGCTTCGGGCTGGTGGTGATGTATTTCGTGGTGGGGGCCACGGTGTACAGCGCGTTCGCCTTCCTTGGCGGCCCCGGCTGGGCGTACTCGCGGGGCGCGGCTGCGTTCTACATCCTGGCGTACGGCGTGATCGGCATGGCGCCGTGGTACGTGCTGGGCCCCCGGGCGGCGGCCCTGGGCCGACGCTTCGGCTACGTCACGCAGGCTCAGATGCTGGTGGGGCGGTTTCCCAGCCGCTTCCTGTCCGTGCTCCTCGCGGTGGTGTCCCTGGCCGCGTTCATCCCGTACATCACGCTGCAGATCAGCGGCGCGGGGATCGTGTTCAACGCGGTGACGGACGGCCGCGTGCCCTTCTGGCTGGGTGCGGCGCTCGCCTACGGCGTCGTGCTCACATACGTGCTGTACGGCGGCGTGACGTCGGTGGGCTGGACGAATGTCCTGCAGGGCGTGTTCATGATCGTGATTGCGTGGTCGCTGGGGCTATACCTGCCGTACCACCTGTATGGCGGCATCGGCCCCATGTTCGAGCAGATCGCCGCCAGCCGCCCGGAGCTGCTGACGGTCCCCGGACTCACCGGCGGCGGCGCGCCCTGGACGTGGGGCGGCTACTCGTCGGCCATCCTGGTGAGTGCCATCGGCTTCACCATGTGGCCGCACCTCTTCATGAAGGCGTTCACGGCGCGGAGCGACGACACGATCCGCCGGACCGTGGTCCTGTTCCCGTCGTTCCAGCTGTTCCTGATCCCCGTCTTCCTCATCGGCTTTGCGGGCGTGCTGTTCCCCTCCCCGCCGTCGGCCCCGGACGCGATCCTGCCCCACATGGTGCTGTCCACCGGGCTGCCGACGGTGGTGGTGGGCCTGTTCTGTGCCGGCGCCCTCGCCGCATCCATGTCCACCGGCGACGCGCTGCTCCATGCGAGCGCGTCCATTGTCGTCGAAGACGGCGTCCGGCCCTTCTTCCGCATGCCGGACCGGCTCCAGCGTCTGCTCATGCGCCTGCTCGTCGTCGCGGTGGGACTCGTCGCATATGCGTTCGCCCTCGCCACGCCCGCCAGCCTGGTCCGACTGCTGCTGTCATCGTACGGCGTGGTCGTGCAGCTGGCGCCCGTGGTCATTGCGGCCCTGTACTGGCGGCGCGCCACCACCGCCGGCGCCCTCGCCGGGCTCACGGGCGGCACGTTCACAACGCTCGTTCTCTTCCTGAACCCGCAGGCGCGGCCGTTCGATGTGCACGAGGGGATCTACGGAGTGATCGTGAATCTCGTCCTGCTCGTGGCGGTCAGCCTGATGACTGCGCCGCAATCGCAGGCGCACGCGGACGCGTTCGTGGAGGGTCGATGATCCCGATGTTCAGGGCCATGATGGTCGGAACTGCAGCCCTGGTGGCGATGCTGCTGATGGCGTGCGGCACGCCGGCTTCACGGGATGGGAACGACGGGGCCGCCGAAGCGGCCGCGCCTGAACCGGCTCCGGACTCCCCGGCAGAAGCGTTCATGGCGAACCTGGCAGCCCAGTGCGCCGGGCACTTCCCGGGTCGCCTGGCACTGGAGCCCGAGGGCGATCCCATGCTCACGGGCACGGAGCAGCTCATCGTCCACTTCCTCGACTGCGACGCGGACGAAGTCAGGATTCCATTTCACATCGAGCGCGACGACGGCGGCTGGGACCGGTCACGCACGTGGCACGTCATCAGGCACGGCGACCGCCTCGAGCTGCGACACGACCACCGGGAGCCGGACGGCTCGGAGTCCACGCGGACATGGTACGGCGGGATCACGGAATCCCCGGGCACGGGGACGCAGCAGGACTTCGTTTCCCCGGAACGCAGCACCGCAGCAGGCGTCACGGTGGGCTGGCGCATCGAGATCGAGCCGGGCGTGCGCTACGCCTACGGCACGACGCACGACGGGGAGTACGACTGGCGGATCGAATTCGATCTCGGCCGCCCGCTCGCCGGGTCGGCGCCGCTTCGCTGGGGGCACGACCGGGACCCGTCCCGCGTGCCCGGCCCGCCATGAGGGTGCTGCGCCTCTACGAGCCACCGCGAACGCGCCGGTAGACCGGAGCCTGCCGGCGCGTCGCCGTCCGCATTTCTACGGCCTCACGTTGCCTGCCGGGTCTCGTATCTCCACGGGACCGGTGTGCACGGCGCGTACGCCCTCCTGGATGGACTGCACGTCGCCCACGATGACGATGCTCATCTCGTCGGGCCGGAGGTAGCGCCGGGCGACCCGCTGGACATCCTGCTGCGTCACCGCATCGACGCGCGCGACGTAGTGGTTGAAGTAGTCCAGCGGCAGGTCGTAGACGGCCAGGGGCACGAGCCGGGAAGCGATGTCCCGCGTCGTCTCGAACTGGGAAGGCAGCTGGAGCTGCAGGTACTGCTTCGCCTTCACCAGCTCGTCGGTCGGCACGGCATCGTGCATGCCCCGGATCTCCCGGACGAACTCGATGAGGGCGGAGTCCGTCTTCGTGGCTACGATCTCCGCGGATGCCACGAAGGGACCGGCCTCGCGGCGCATGTCGAACATGGAGCGCGCGCCGTACGTATAGCCGCGGGTTTCCCGCAGGTTCGCGTTCAGGCGGCTGGTGAAGGAACCGCCCAGGATGGTGTTCATCACGAGGACCGGGAAGTAGTCCTCGGTGGCCCGTGCCACGCCGACGCCGCCCAGCCGGAAGGACGACTGCGGGGCGCCGGGCCTGTCGATGAGGTACAGGGTGCCCGCCGGCGGCGGGGCGGGCCGGGGCAGGCGCACCGCGGGGACGTTCCCCCGCTCCCAGCCGCCGAGGGCGTGGAGGACACGGCGTTCCACCTCGTCGGCCGCGATGGCGCCGACGACGATGAGCGCCGCGTTGTTCGGCCGGTAGTACGTCTCGTAGAAGCGCCGGAGGTCGTCGCGGCTGACCGCCTCCACGGACGGCTCCGTGCCCGCCAGCGGCCGGCCGTAGGGGTGGGCGTCGCCGAAGACGATGAGGTTGTACGCCAGGTCGGCGATGACCGGCGGCCGGTCCCGCATCTGCAGCAGCGCGGTGAGCCGCTGCTGCCGCAGCCGCTCGAGCTCGTCGTCCGCGAACGCGGGGTTGAGCACGATGTCGGCGAACAGCGCCAGGGCACTGTCCAGCTGCGCCGTGGGCGTGTGCAGCACGACACGGGACGCGTCCCAGCCGCTGCCCGTGCCCAGCTGGATACCGAGGAAGCCGATCTGCTCCGCGATGTCCAGGGCGCTGCGGGTACGGGTGCCGTCATCCAGCAGTGCCGCCGTCAGGTTGGCCAGACCGCCACGTCCGTCCGGCTCCGCCTCGGCGCCCGTGTTGATGACCAGCACGAAGTCCGCCACCGGCAGCTCGTGGTGCTCGACGATGAGGAGGCGGAGGCCGTTCGGCAGCACGCGCTCCACCACCTCCGGCAGGGTCAACGGCTTCACCGGCCCGAGGGGCGGCGGTGTGGAGCGGGCGGGCTGCGGCAGCTCCGCCACCGCGGGCTCCGGCGACTGCGCCGGCGCGGTACTGCGGGGTGCGCAGGCGGTTGCCAGAACGCACAGCAGGAGCAGGTAGCGAGCGGCTCTCATGAGTCGCCTCCCGTGACCATCATGTCCGCCTTCCCTTCCGGCACGACCGTGAGCACGACACGCGGCCTCGCGAACAGCTCCCGGGCATGGCGCTGCAGGTCGGCGGCCGTTGCCTCCTGGTAGCGAGCCGCGTCCTGCTGCACGAAGTCCGGCGTACCGGCGAAGTAGTTGTAGAAGTTGAGGAGGTCGGACTTGCCCCTGAAGCCGCCCACGGCCTCCATCCGGTCGAGGAAGCTCGCGGCGAATGTGTTCCGGGCCCGCTGCAGCTCCTGCTCGGTGACACCCTCCCGGACGATGCGCTGGATCTCCTCATCGACGAGGCGCGCCAGTTCCGCCGGCGAGTGCTCCGGTGTGGGGGTGACGATGAACCAGAACGCGCCGTCGAGGCGGCGGCCGCTCTGGAACGCCGCCACGTCCTGTGCGACCTGGAGCTCATAGACGAGACGGCGGTACAGGCGCGACGAGCGCCCGCCCGCAAGGACGTGGGCGACCATCTCGAGCTCGGCGTCGCCGGGGGCGAAGAGCTTCGCGGACGGGTACAGGTAGTACAGTCTGGGTAGCTGGACGCGGTCCTCGAGGACGAGAAACGTGTCCCGTGCGATCTGCGGCGGCGGCACGCTCGTGCGCCGCTCGATGGCGGGGCCGCGCGGGATCGGCCCGAAGTACTCGGTGACGAGCCGCCGGACCTCGTCCGCCTCGAAGTCGCCTGCGATGACCAGGCTCGCATTGTTGGGCGCGTAGTAGGTGCGGAAGAAATGGTTCACGTCCTCCACCGTGGCCGCGCCCAGGTCCGCCATGGAGCCGATCACCGGCCAGGAATACGGGTGGTCCGGCGGGAAGAGGGCCGCCTGCAGCGTCTCCCGCGCCCGCCCGTAGGGCACGTTGTCCACGCCCTGGCGCCGCTCGTTCTGCACGACGCCGCGCTGGAGGTCCAGCTTCTCCTGGTCCATGGTGGGCAGGAGCCAGCCCATGCGGTCCGCGTCCAGCCAGAGGGCGAGGGGCAGGGCGTTGGACGGGGCGTCGATGTAGTAGTTGGTCCGATCCTCCGTCGTCGAGCCGTTGTTGTTCGCGCCGGCCGCCTCCAGCCAGCCGTCGAACATGCCCGCCGGCACGTTCTGCGAGCCCATGAACATGATGTGCTCGAAGAGATGGGCGAAGCCGGTCCGGCCGGGCAGCTCGTCACCGGACCCGACGTGGTACCACACATTCACCGCCACCACCGGCACGGACCGGTCCTGGTGCAGGATGACCTGCAGTCCGTTCGGCAGCGTGAACTTCTCGAATTCGATCCGGGGCACCTCCTGCGCCGGCAGGGCCGCCGGCAGGGACATGCCCAGGATGGATGTGATTGCGGCCAGACGCGGGCCCCACCTCACGTTCGCCTCCTCGTTCGGGTACGACACCTTCGGTCGCCGCTACCGGCGCCCCCCCGAGGATAGATGGGGCCACGGGACACGGTCAAGCCGGGCCCGACGCGCGCCCGGGACCGGTGCCGGCGCGGCCGGCGCGGCGGCGCACTTGCTCCCCCGTACCTCCGACGCCCATCCTCAACGGCAGCAATGAATCGGATACCTGGGGCAAAGGACCTGGCATGAGTGCGACACCGCACCCGACACCCGTCGAACAGCACGGGCTTTCCGCGTCGCCGTTCGGCATTCTCTATCCGCCCACGGAGAAGATCGCCACGCTGGTGGTGGAGAACTTCCCGGCGCTCGGCAGGCTCACCGCGCTCCGGTTCATCGAGTGGGTGCAGAACAACCCGGGCGGCGTCGTCTCCCTGCCCACGGGCAAGTCGCCCGAGCACTTCATCTCGTGGGTCGTCCACCTGCTGGGGACGTGGGATGAGCCGGCGACGCGGGCGCTGCTGGAGGAGGCGGGCGTGGATCCCGGCGTCCGGCCGGACATGGGCAACCTCCACTTCGTGCAGATCGACGAGTTCTATCCCATCGATCCCGGCCAGCACAACAGCTTCTTCTACTACACGAACAAGTACTACATCGAGGGCTTCGGCCTCGACCCGCGGAAGGCCATGCTCATCGATGCGTCCCGGATCGGGCTTGAGCCCGGGGACACCCTCCAGTCCGTGTGGCCGGACCACCAGGTGGACCTGACGCTGCGGGTCAGGGCGGGCCGGACCAAGCTGGAGCAGAAGCAGAAGGCCGTCCTGGAGCGGGTGGACCAGTGGTGTCAGGAGTACGAGCACCGCATCCGCTCCCTCGGCGGCATCGGGTTCTTCCTGGGCGGCATCGGCCCCGACGGCCACATCGGCTTCAATGTGCGGGGATCGCACCACTACTCCACGACGCGCCTCACGCGGACCAACTACGAGACGCAGGCGGCGGCGGCCGGCGACCTCGGCGGAATCGAGGTCTCCGGTACGCGGCTGGTCATCACCATCGGCCTCGAGACCATCACGTACAACCCCGCGTGCACGGCCGTCATCATCGCGGCAGGCGAGGCGAAGGCGGAGATCGTGCGGCAGGCCATCGAGAGCGAGTCGAACGTGCTGTACCCGGCGACGGCGCTGCACGTGCTGCCGAATGCCCGCTTCTACATCACGCAGGGCGCGGCAAAGAACCTCACGGAACGGCGCCTGTTCGCGCTCCAGCAGAGTCCGCGGATCACGGACCAGGACGTCGAGCGCGCCATCGTGGACCTGGCGGTGGCGCGGCGCAAGCGGATCCTCGATCTCACCGAGGAGGACTTCGGTCAGAGCCGGATCGCCTCCGAGGTCCTGAGCCGGCGCCCGGAGTCCATCGCGGACCTGACGGCGAAGGTGACGGCCGACCTCATCACGCGCATCGAGCGGGGCTCACAGTCGCGGCTGAACACCACGTTTCTCCACACGGAGCCGCACCACGACGACCTGATGCTGGGCTACCTGCCGTACATCGTCCGCCACGTCCGGGACGGCAGCAACACCCACTTCTTCGCGTGCCTCACCAGCGGGTTCACCGCGGTGACCAACCAGTTCATGCACACCCGGCTGACCTGGGCGGAGGAGTTCCTGGACAGCGGCGAGTTCGACGAGCTGCTGGCGGACGGGTACTTCACCACCGACGACGGGATGGCCCGGAACCGCGACGTGTGGCAGTACCTCGACGGCGTGGCGTCGGAGAACGTGGACCTGCGCCACGAGGGCATCGCCCGTCGCACGGTCCGCGACCTCATCGCGCTTTACGGCGAGTCGGACGCGGCAGCCCTGAAGCAGCGGATCCGCCACCTGACGGAGTACTTCGAGACGCAGTACCCGGGGAAGAAGGATCCCGCGGACATCCAGCAGCTGAAGGGCATGACCCGGGAGTACGAGGCCGAGTGCATCTGGGGCTACTTCGGCTGGAACTGCTCCAACGTCATGCACCTGCGGCTGGGCTTCTACACCGGCGACATCTTCACGGAGGAGCCGACGCTGGATCGCGATGTCGTGCCGATCCTGGACATGCTCGAAGCCGTGAAGCCCGACGTCGTCTCCGTGGCCTTCGACCCCGAGGGCAGCGGGCCGGACACGCACTACAAGGTCCTGCAGGCCACGAACGCGGCCATCGAGCGGTACGTGGAGCGCACGGGCAGGGCCGACCTGAAGATCTGGGGCTACCGCAACGTCTGGTACCGCTTCCACCCGGCGGAGGCCAACGTGTACGTGCCCGTGTCACTGAACATGTTCGCGGTGATGCACAACGCGTTCATGAACACGTTCCTGTCCCAGAAGGACGCGTCGTTCCCCAGCTACGAGCATGACGGCCCGTTCTCGGAGCTCGCGCAGAAGATCCAGGTGGAACAGTACCAGACGCTCAAGGTCTGCCTCGGTCGCGAGTGGTTCCACGAGAACCCCAGTGCCCTGATCCGGGCGACGCGCGGACTTGTCTTCCTGCGGGAGATGGACCTGGACGAGTTCTACCAGTCGAGCCGGAAGCTGAAGGAGCAGCTGGAGAACCGGTAGGGGGCCGGGCGGGGCAGGCACGTCCTCGTTGTACGGGCCACGCGGCGTCCGTACGTTGGAGGTGCGCCGACCTGCCTGAAGGCGGCGTGGACCAGATCGATCCTCCGGTTGGTGATCATGCACACGGATCCGCACTCAGATCGTTCCACACGCCGCACACGGCTGCCCATAGGTCACACGATCCGTGGCCTGGAGCACCGACTGCACGATCGCGCGCTGCATGTGCTCGGACTGTCGCCGGAGGACCGCGTCGGCACGGTGGAGTCGATGTTCCTGAAGGGGCGCAGGGACGCCGCGAACTACTGGCTGCTGCTGTTGCTGTCCATGGGCATCTCGACCCTCGGCCTCGTCCTCGGCAGCACCGCCGTGGTCATCGGCGCAATGCTCATCGCGCCACTGATGGGACCCATCGTCGAGCTCGGCATGGCGCTGACCATCGGCGCGCCCGGGCTGACCGTCCGTTCCTTCATCAGGGTCATGGGCAGTGTGGCTGCCGTCGTGCTGGGTGCGGCGCTGCTCACCCTCGCCCTTCCCTTCCACGAGATGACGCCGGAGATCGCATCGCGCACGCTGCCCACCGCACTCGACCTGATGATCGCGGTATTCGTTGCGCTGGCGGCCGCCTTCACCAGTGTCCGGCGCACGTCGGAGACGACGAGCGCGGCGGCAGGCACGGCCATCGGCATTGCACTCGTCCCGCCGCTGTGCGTGATCGGCTTCGGCCTCGGCACCATGGATCCCGCGGTCGCCGGCGGTGCGACGCTGCT
>DATHVO010000006.1:0-4707 GCA_035461265.1 Longimicrobiales bacterium | reverse complement strand
TATGACTACGGCCACAACCTGAGCCCGGATGCACCCATCAAGGTGCCCTGGATGACGTACGTCCCGCCGATCATCGGGACCAAGACGCTGCTCACCATCAAGGCGAGTTCGTATCCATCATGGGGGACGCTGTTCATGATGCTGGCGCTCGCCGCCGCGGTGACTGCGCTGGTGCTCCGGATCAGACGGCCCGAGGCGGGTTCCCAGACGGCGCAAGCCGCCCCCGCGCCGCGCCCCTTCTCCGCGGCGGCCGCCATCATCGCGCTGGTCGCGGTGACGGCGTGCGGGCAGGCCGCGGGCGATGACCGCGGCACCCGCCTCGAAGCCGCGCCCGACTTCGCGGCAGGCGGGACCTGCGCATACTGTGGCGGGGAGATCCCTGCCGAGCGCTTCGGCGGCGAGGTCACCACGCGGTCGGGTGAGACGTACCGGTTCATGTCGGTGGAGTGCCTGGCCGGATTCATTGCCGCCGGATCGATCCCGCGCGCGGACATCCGCGGCATGAGGGTGGTGGACTACAGCGACGGCGAGCGGCTCATCGACGCCCAGTCCGCGCTCTATGTCAGAAGCGACCAGCGCAGGAGCCCGAACGGTCTCAACCTGCTCGCCTCCGACAGTGAGAAGATCGCCCACAACCTGCACTTCTTCTTCGGCGGCGAGCGGATGACCTGGCCGCAGGTCCTGGACTACGTGCGGCGGGAGTGGTCGCTGTGAAGTCCCTCCTCTGGCGGCTGATCTGGAAGCTGCGCCGCCACGCGGGCATGGCCGCACTTTCGGCCGTCGTACTCGCGGCCTGCGCCGCGGGGCCGGACCCCGTCCACTGGGGCGTCGAGGAATGCGCCCGCTGCCGGATGGTGATCAGCGACGAGCGCTTCGCCGGTCAGGTCGTGGACCGACGCGGCAACACGTACGCGTTCGACGCGATCGAATGCATGGCCGCGTTCCTCAATGACGGCACGGTCGCCGATGCGGACGTCCATTCCGTCTGGATCGCCGACGGCAGGGACGGCTGGGTCGCTGCCGGGGATGCAACGTTCATCCACAGCCCGAACATCCGGAGCCCCATGGGCGGCGGGCTTGTGGCGCATGCCGATGCCGGGACCGCCCGTCGGCTCCAGGAGGAAGTCGGCGGCGATGTCCTCACGTGGCAGGACGTCCTGGCCCGCCTCGCGGAGTCCGGCCACAGCCACGCCGGTCACCCGCACGCCGGCGAGACCGGGGCGGGAGGCCACTGATGCTCCGCCGCCCGCCTCCGGGCCTGACCCGGGCCTCGACCGTCGTTCTGCTGCTCCTGGTCGCGTCGCCGGCACAACCACAGGCGCCGCGGGAGATCGTGGTGGGTCCGGGCGAAGCGGTCCGGACCATCACCGCCGCCGTCGCACAGGCCCGCCCAGGCGATCGTGTCCGGGTCCGGCCCGGCACGTACCGGGAGCCCACCATCCTCATTGACCGGCGCATCGAACTCGTGGGCGAGGGCATGCCGCGCATCGATGGCGGCGGCGAGGAACGCCATCTCATACGGGTGATCGCGGACAGCGTGGTCATCCGGGGCCTGCACCTGACCAACGCGGGTGTGAGCTTCGTGCGCGACCACGCGGCCATCGAGTTCCTGGACGTCCGGGGCTGCGTGGCCGAGGACAACCGCCTCGAGGACAACTTCTTCGGCATCTACCTCGCCCGGGCGACGGGCTGCGTCGTCGCCCGCAACGTGATCACGGCGTCGGGGGACCGTGAGGTCACGTCCGGCAACGGGATCCACCTGTGGAGCTCGTCGGACGCGGTCATCGAGAACAACCACATCGCGGGCCAGCGGGACGGGATCTACCTCGAACACGTGCAGGGCACGACGATCCGCGGGAACACGAGCGAGGACAATCTCCGCTACGGGCTGCACTTCATGTTCTCGAACGACAACAGCTACGTCGGCAATGCGTTCCGGCGGAACGGCGCCGGCGTCGCGGTGATGTATGCCCGGCGCGTGACGATCCGGGACAACGTTTTCGAGGACAACTGGGGCCCGGCTGCGTACGGCCTTCTACTCAAGGAGATCGCCGACAGCCGGATCGAGGGCAACCGGTTCAGCGGCAACACCGTCGCGCTGTCGTCGGAAGGGAGCCAGCGCGTGCACGTGGCGGGCAACCGCTTCATCCGGAACGGCTGGGCGGCCCGGGTCATGGCGAACAGCCAGGAGAACCGGTTCGTCGAAAACGACTTCATCGAGAACTCGTTCGACGTGACCACGAACAGCCGCCGCAACTTCAACGTCTTCGAGGGCAACTACTGGAGCCGGTATGCCGGCTACGACCTGAACGGCGACGGATTCGGGGACGTGCCCTTCAGACCCGTCCGCCTCTTCTCGATGCTCGTCGAGCGGACACCCCTCGCCCTCGTGCTGCTCCGAAGCGCCTTCGTGGACCTCCTGGACATCGCCGAGCGAGTCGCCCCGGTACTGACACCCGAGACCCTCGTGGACGAGCGTCCGCGCATTCGGGAGGTGAACTCGTGATTCACGTAAAGGGCCTGAGCAAGCGGTTCGGCACTCTCCAGGTGCTCCGCTCTCTCGACGTGGACATTGCACCCGGCATGGTCACGGCCGTGCTGGGACCAAACGGGGCCGGCAAGACGACGCTCATCAAGTCGATCCTCGGCCTGGTCCGGCCGGACGCCGGCACCATCGACGTGGGTGGCGTACGCGTGAACGGCTGCAGCGATTACCGGGCCGCTATCGGCTACATGCCCCAGCTGCCCCGCTATCCGGAGAACCTCACCGTGCGGGAGATCCTGCACATGGTGAAGGACCTGCGGGGTCGCTTCGAGGGCCTGGACGAGGAGCTCATCGGCGTGTTCGACCTGGAGTCGCAGTTCGACAAGCCGTTCAAGACGCTCTCCGGCGGGAACCGCCAGCGCGTGAGCGCCGCCGTCGCGTTCCTGTTCCGGCCGGACCTGCTCATCCTGGACGAGCCGACGGCCGGCCTCGATCCGCTGGCCAGCAGCACGCTCAAGGACAAGGTCCTGCGGGAGAGGGAGCGCGGCCGGACGATTCTGCTGACGTCGCACGTGATGAGCGAGGTGGAGGAACTGGCGGACACCGTGGTCTACGTCCTGGACGGGGCCGTCCACTTCGAGGACTCCGTTGCCTCCCTACTGGAGCGTACGGGCGAGGGCACACTGGAGCGCGCCATGGCGCGCATGATGATCAGGGCGGTGGCATGACGACTCTGAAGATCCTCCGGTACCAGCTGCAGGATGTCCTGCGGGGCAGGTGGGTGCTCTTCTACGCCCTCTTCTTTGCCGCCATGACCGATGCGTTCTTCAGGTTCGGCGGCGATGGCCCGCGTGTCATCCTGAGCCTCATGAACGTCGTCCTGCTGGTCGTCCCACTCATGGCCGTGGTGCTGGGCACAATGTTCCTCTACAGCTCGCGGGAGACCATCGAGCTGCTGCTCTCCCAGCCCATCCGCAGGGGCAGTCTCTTCGCGGGGCTGTTCGGCGGCCTGGCGATTCCTCTGTCAGGCGCTTTCGTAGCCGGCGTTTCCCTGCCCTTCCTCTACCACGGCGCCCTGGGCGCCGCGGGCGCGGCGCTGCCCGTGCTGCTGGGTACGGGCGTGCTCCTCACACTCGTCTTCGTCGCCCTCGCGTTCGTCCTCGCCCTCGCGACGGAGGACCGCATCCGGGGGCTCGGTCTGGCGCTCGCTGCATGGATGTTCCTGGCCGTGATCTACAACGGACTCATGCTCCTGGTGATCCAGGTATTCCAGGCGTATCCGCTGCAACGGGCGGTCATCGGAATGTCGCTCCTGAACCCCATCGACCTTGGACGCATCCTGCTCCTGCTGAACCTGGATGCGGCGGCGCTCATGGGCTTCACCGGCGCCGTATTCCAGAAGTTCTTCGGCAGCGGGACGGGGCAGGCCGTGAGCGTCGCGGCCCTGCTGACGTGGCTGGCGGTCCCGTTCCTGGCGGGCCGGCGGGCGTTCCTCAGGAAGAACTTCTGATGGTGAGGGATGCAGGACGTCGGACGCGGCTGTGCCTCACCGCTGCCGTCGCCCTCGCGGCTTCTGCGTGCGTCGAGCCGCCGGGACGCGTGGCCGTGGGCGAACGGGTCCCCTCCTATTCCGCCCGTGACCTGGAGGGACGGTCGGTCGAACTTCGCGAACTCAGGGGCGAGGTGGTGTTGTTGAACGTGTGGGCGACCTGGTGCTTCCCGTGCCGCCGGGAGATGCCGGCGCTGGAACGCCTGCATCGCGAGCTGGGCGACCGCGGCCTCCGCATCGTGGCGGTGAGCATCGATGCGGCGAGCGCCACCCGTGACATCCGCGAGTTCGTGGAGGAGCACGGCCTCACCTTCGACATCCTGCACGACCCTGCCCAGGACGTGACGCGGCACTTCAACACCATCGGGGTGCCGGAGACGTTCCTCATCGACGCGCAGGGGCGCCTGCGGCTGCACTGGCTCGGCAGGATCGACCCGCAGGGCGAGTCGGTGCGGGGGGCTGTCCTGGACGCGATGGCGAGCACCGGGGGACAGGCGCCCGATTCCCGTTGGGCCACGACCAGCCATGGAAGCGCCCCGCCTGCCCAGCGAAACTGACTGCGGGGCACCCTCCCCGTCCGACCCGCCCACCCGTTTCATGGCACCACGGGTCACCAGCTGTGGACAGATCATGGCGGGACCGGCCGCAACGGGAATCGGGGGCCTGTCCCCCC
>DATHVO010000005.1:0-6332 GCA_035461265.1 Longimicrobiales bacterium | reverse complement strand
GGTCCAGCAGCGTCTCCTCCCAGTCCGTCAGCCGGAACTGCGCCCGGAAGGACGGGTCGGCGATCGCCCGCCGGTACGCCCCCTCGAATGCCGGCAGCAGGGCGCCCACACTCTGCTGCAGGAAGGCGTACTGGGCCGCCGTGAGGAACCGCGGGCGCAGCACGGTGCAGAGCGGGCGGTCCCCGAAGAACAGGCCGCGCCGACGGAGCTGGTCGTCGAGCTGCTCCTGCGTCTCCCCGCCGACCTCGTCCGTGAGCAGGTCGTGATAGTGCTGGATCGCGGCGGCCAGGCCCATCAGGCGCTCCCGAAGAACCGGTTCCAGCGCAGCTCTGCGAGCTGCGGGCGCGGGTCCTCCACGAGACGGACGGCCATGTCCGCCATGTGCTCCACCACCCACTGGAAGTAGTGCGGCGTCAGGGAGTTGATGTCCATGTCCGGCGCCGGGTTCATGAAATCGATGGCGTACGGCACCCCGTCCCGCACGGCCCACTCCATGGAGTTCATGTCATAGCCCAGGGCCCGTACCAGCTTGAGCGAGTCCTCGACGATGCGGCCGCCGAGCTCCGGCCCGAGATGGTCGTGGTCCACGTGGTAGCGCCGCTCGCCGGGATCGTACCGGATGGGCAGCACCTTCTCCCGGCCCAGGCAGATGCAGCGGACGAAGCGGTCCCATTCGATGAATTCCTGCAGCACCATCTGGAGGAGGCCCGACTCGTTGTAATGCCGCAGTACGTCCTCCTTCGTGCGGCATACGTAGACCTCCTTCCAGCCACCACCGTGGGCGTCCTTCAGGATGCAGGGCAGTCCGATCTCCTGGAGGATGGCATCCCAGTCGAGGGGGTACATCAGGTTGCGCAGGGACTCGTCGTGCTTGATGCCCGGCACGTACTCCCGGTTCGGCAGGGCGATCGTCCGCGGGTGCGCAATGCCGAGCTTCGAGGCCAGCGAAGCACCGAAGAACTTGTCGTCCGCCGTCCACATGAACGGGTTGTTCACCACCGTCACGCCCTCGAGCACGGCGTGCTTCAACCACGACCTGTAGTACGGGACCTCATGGGAGATCCGGTCGATGACGACGTCGTAGGCGACCGGGTCCGTCATGGCCGTGGCCCCGAGCCGTACGTACTCCGCGGTCACGCCGGCACCGCGACCGTTCACCTCCTCGATGAACGCCGGCGGGAAGGACCACTCCCTGCCCACCAGCAGCCCGATCTTCCCCTTCATCCCGCCTCCTAGTCGCTCCCGCCGATGTATGCCCGGATCATTTCCCGCCACCACGGCCAGTCGTGCGCCCACCCGTCCCACGCCCGGAATGCGTGCCAGATCCCTCGCCGCCAGAGTGTATCGGACAGGTGCACGTTGTCCCCGAAATGGGGGTCGTCCCGGCCAACCGCAAGGATGATGTCCATGCGCCTGACCGCGGCCAGCCATGCCGGGTCCCGCTCGTGGATCATGTAGTGAGACGGGTCGTGGGCGTACACGTTCGCATCGTCGTAGCCCCGCGTGAGCTCCTTGATGTTGTACAGGCCGCTCAGGCCGATGACCCGCCGGACCGCATCGGGATGGCGGAAGGCGAAGTTCACAGCGTGATACGCGCCCAGGCTCGCGCCCGTCGCAACGAGATACGGGTTGGGGTTGACGTGGCACGTGAACGGCAGCACCTCGTCGTGGACGTACCGGTCGTACTGCTCGTGGCGCCAGGCCCGGTCCCCCGGCGGCTTCGACCGGTCGTACCAGCTCTCCGCGTCGATGCTGTCCACGCAGAACAGCTGCACCCAGCCACGGTCCAGGTGCTCGCCCAGCGCGACGGCCATCCCCCGGTCCTCCCACTCGTAGAACCGCCCCTGCGACGTGGGGAACACGAGCACCCGGGCACCGGCGTGCCCCAGTACGAGGAGCTCCATGCGCCGGCCCAGCGCGGGGCTGTGCCACGCCTGGTATTCACGCTGCTGCACCCACGGCCTCCTGCGGCGCGGAGCCCACCACCGGACCGGCGGGACGCTCCGTCTTGATCGGCTTCCTGATGAATCGGGTCGGAACGGTGGACAGAGTGGCGCCGGCACGCCGGCGGCACAAGGCGGGCGTCAGTCGGAGGGGCGAAGCCAGCCCCGGAGCGCGTCCAGGTCCCGCAGCACGAGGACGCCCGCGGCCTCCAGCTCGTCCACCATCCCGGCGGTCCCCGCCCCGCCGGCCAGCACCGTCACGTGCTCCGGGAGCAGTGACCGGAGGGCCCGGAACTCGGAAATGACGCTCGCCGGGTCCGGAGCGTACACCACGCTCATCGCCGCCGCCCGGCTGCTCGTAGCCAGCGTGGCGGATGCAACCTCGGAGGCCGGAAGGTTGGCTCCCAGGTACGTCACCCGCCACCCTTCCGCCGCCCCGGCCGCCGCCACCAGAAGCGCGCCCACCTCGTGCCCCTCACCCGCCGGTGTCGCCACCACCAGCCCTGGCGCACCGTTCACCGACACGAGCTCCGAGCGGAGCACCGCCAGCACCGCCTCCACGGCGCCCGTCGCCAGATGCTCCTGCGCCGGGCTCAGCCGACCCGCATGCCATTCCTCCCCCACCCGGCGGAGCAGCGGCGCGGCCACCACATCCAGGAACGCAGGCGTGCCCCGGACCAGCGCCACCCTCCGCAGCAACGCCTCGAGTCCCGCTCCATCCAGCCCCCGGGTCAGCACCAGCGCACGCTCCACGAGGGACGCAGAATCCACCCACGTCGCCCTGTCCTCGGGCACCGGGCCCCGGGCCGCGGCCTCGTCGCCGCGTACCAGCTCCCGAAGCTGATCGTCGGTCAGCTCCGAGACCTGGCCGATGTTGCGACCGGCCGACGTGGCACGGGCAAGCAGACGCAGACGCTCAATGTCGCGTTCCGAGTAGAGCCGCTGGCCGCTCTCCGTCCGACCCGGCTCCACCACGCCGTACCGCCGCTGCCACACCCGCAGCACGTCCACGGTGAGGCCCGTACGCGCCGCCACCACGCCAATGGGGTGGACCGCCGTTTCCCGCCCGTTTTTCGTTTCCATGGGCCCAATCTCGCCAGTCCGCCCCCCCTCGTCAAGCCTCCGTCCGGCTCTCGTCCAGGACGCCCCTTGACATACCTCCCGGGACTCGCGAGTATTGTCCACGACATAACATGGACAAAATGGAGGAGAGCATGAACAGGTTCTGGACGGGAATGGCGGCGGGTGCCGCCATCGTGGCGGCGGCGGCAGTGGGTGCCGCGCCGGCTCAGGCACAGGGCAGCGGGTACGCGGGGGAGAAGACCATGAAGGACATCGTGGCGGTGGCCCAGGAGGCGGGCCAGTTCGGGACGCTGCTGGCGGCCGTCGAGGCGGCCGGGCTGGTGGATGCGCTGAAGGGGGAGGGTCCGTTCACGGTGTTTGCACCGACGGATGAAGCCTTCGCAAAGCTGCCGGCGGGAACGGTGGAGGCGCTGCTGGCGGACCGTGAGCGGCTCACTGCGGTTCTCATGTACCACGTCGTGCCGGGTCGGGTGATGGCGTCGGATGTGATCCGTGCGGGTGGTGGCCAGGCCCAGACGCTACAGGGCGACCGCCTGACGATACGCGTGGACGGGGATCGCGTGCGTGTGGACGGCGCGACTGTGGTGGCGGCCGACGTCACCGCGTCGAACGGCGTGATCCACGTCATCGACACGGTAGTTCTGCCGGGGGTGACGGCGCAGCCCTGAAGGTCCGTGTCGCGGCGGTTCGTGCAGTCGTGGGGTGGTGTCGTCCGGGGAGTCGCGGCGCCGCCTCTCGCGGCCGCCGGTGGATGTCAGAGGATGTCGCCGCAGCCGGAGAGGAGCATTTCCGCTGCGGCCTCACCGCAGGTCTGAAGCACGAGGCCCGGGTCCAGCGTCTGGATCCGGGTTTCGTTCGCCTCCCAGAAGAGGAGGTCAATGGATGCGCGTTGGAGCAGGTCGCGGTCCGTTCGGGGCAGGGAATCGTCGAGGGACACGTCCCTCAGGCGTTCCGCGACGGGCTGGCCACCGTCCCGTGCCCGCAGGGCGTGCAGCGTCTCGGCCGAAAGCGGGTGGAACGCGAAGAGCGTGTTGCAGGGCGATGGCCCCGTGACGTCCTCGCCCACGGGGCAGGCGTCGCCCCCGCAGACGGGCCGCGCCGTGCCGGCGAGGAAGGGCCACATGCCCCGGCGGGTGGAGAACTGCGAGCTGCACAGCGGGCACGCGTGCTCGCCGGGCGAGTTGATGAACCGGTACTCGACCGGTTGCGCTGCGGAGTTCATCGCGTTGTTCATGATGGCGTTCCACAATAACGGCATTTCGCCCGCGGGCAAAGCCCGGCCCCCGGTTCCGGGGCCACCGATCGACGGACGCATAGACCTGCCGGCCGGTTGATTCCCCGGCGGCATTCCGTCATCTTCCGGCTCCTTTTCGCGCATCCAGGAGCACCTCCATGAAGCTGTATCCCATCCTGTTGCTGGCGGCGTGGCTGTCCGGCGCGTGTGCCGCAGCGGCCCAGCAGGCGGACCCGGCCGCGCGCCCGTCGCCGGTCACGGCCGTCCCCGTGGAGCCGGCGTCCCGTGATACGTCGAGCCCGCCTGCCGCTGCGCCGCTCTCCGTGGTGCCGGAGCGCTGGTGGCTGCTGGACGCCGAGACGGACGGCGTGTACGGCGCGTCGGTGGACCGCGCGTACCGCGAGGTGCTCGCCGCGCGCCGGCCCGCCCGCACCGTGATCGTCGCCATCATCGACTCCGGCGTGGACATCGATCACGAGGACCTGGCCGGCAGTCTGTGGCGCAATCCGGCAGAGACGGCGAACGGCCGGGACGACGACGGCGACGGCCTGGTGGACGACGTCCACGGCTGGAACTTCATCGGCGGCGGAGACGGGCGGCACGTGGATGACGATACGTATGAGGTGACCCGCCTGTTCGCCGCGTGCGAGCGCCTGCTGGGTCGCATGCCCCCGGTCCCAGCGCCCCCGGCGGAGCGCGTGGAGGCCGACGAGTGTCCCGGAATCGGCGACGAGTTCGACGCAAAGCGTCGCGAGAACGCGGAGATGCTCGCACAGCTCCAGCAGATGGACCTGGCCGTCGCCGCCATCTACCGGATTCTCCGCCAGCACCTCGGAACGGACAGCCTGACTGTGGAGGCCGTGCGGGACATCACGCCGATGCGGAACGACGTGCGCCAGGCCCGCGCGGCGTACCTCGAACTGGCGACCCACGAGATTACGCCCGACGTGATCACGGAGGAGCTCGGTCGCGTTCGCCGCCTCCTCGAGCTCGGACTCAATCCGGAGTTCGACCCCCGCCCCATCGTGGGTGACGACTACGCCGACGCCACGGAGCGCGTGTACGGGAACGGCGACGTCATGGGTCCCGACGCCAGCCACGGCACGGGCGTCGCAGGCATCGTGGCAGCGGGACGCGGCAACGACATTGGCATCGACGGGATTGCCACCGCAGTTCAGATCATGGCCATCCGGGCGGTTCCCAACGGGGATGAGCGCGACAAGGACGTCGCCAACGCGATCCGCTACGCCGTGGACCACGGCGCCCACATCATCAACATGAGCTTCGGCAAGGCGCATTCGCCCCAGAAGGAAGTGGTGGATGCCGCCGTCCGCTACGCCGACGAGAGGGGCGTCCTCCTGGTCCACGCGGCGGGCAATGATGCGAAGGACCTGGCGGTCGAGAGCAACTACCCCAATCCGCACTATGCAGATGGTGGCCGGGCCCGCCACTGGATCGAAGTGGGTGCGTCGGGGTGGGAAGGCCCCGACCGCCTTGCGGCCGGGTTCAGCAACTACGGCCTCGAGCAGGTGGACGTGTTCGCACCGGGGGCGTCGATCCTCTCCCTGGCGCCGGGCAACGACTACCGGTCCGCTTCGGGGACGAGCTTCGCCGCGCCGGTGGTCTCGGGAGTCGCGGCCATCCTGATGGCGTACTATCCGGAGCTCACCACCGAGCAGGTGCGTACCATCCTGCTGGAATCGGCGACGCGCCACGGGGACCGCATGGTCGCGCGACCCGGCAGCGGCGAGGACCTCGTGCGCTTCGGCGACCTGTCGGTGACGGGCGGCATCGTGAATGCGTACGCCGCCGTGCGCATGGCGGAGACGATGGTCCGCAACTGACGGACGCGAAACCGGCGGCGGATACTGCCGCATGAGGTGACGGTGGACCGGACGCTCGCGGGACTGTTCTGGCTGCTGCTCTACCTGGCCGTGGTGCTGGTCCCGGCAGGGCTGATGCTGGTGCCGCCGGTGCCGTCGGGCCGCCCGTTCTGGCTCGAGTTCTCCATCGCACTCGGCTTCGTGGGCCTCACGCAGATCGGGCTGCAGTTCCTGCTCATCGCCAGGTTC
>DATHVO010000004.1:0-2068 GCA_035461265.1 Longimicrobiales bacterium | reverse complement strand
ATCGTCTGGCTGTCCTTCGGCGATGGGCCGGGTGGTACGTTGTGGCATTTCGAGCGGGGCTGGGCCCTGCTGCTGGGGGCGTGGTTCGTGCTCGTCGTGGCGGTCTGGCCCGGCCGGCGCTTCCTGCCCCGGGCACTGGCGGCGGTGGGCGGGACGGTGGCGACGGCGGCGGTGTTCCTGCTGCTGAACCGCGGCGGCTTCTCCCGGCTGGACCACGCGGTGTCGGAGCAGCTGAGGTTCACGGCGAGCAACGCCATCGCCGTATGGACGCGTGCGGTGGGGCTCGAGCGTGTGGGCGACGAGATCACCCGGACGCTGTACGCGGCGGTGGAGCTGCAGGTGAAGCTGTACCCGGCCATGCTGGCGCTGGCGTCGCTGGCCGCGCTGGGGGTGGCGTGGTGGGCGTTCGGCCGGCTGGCCCGGGGCGAGCGGGCTCCGCTGGGGCGGCTGCGGGAGTTCCGCTTCCGTGACGAGCTGGTGTGGCTGCTCGTCGGCGGCGTGGTGCTGCTGGGTCTGCCGCTGGACGCGCTGGCGACGCGGGTGGGCGAGAACCTGCTCACGTTCATGGCGGTGCTGTACGCCCTCCGGGGCGCGGGCGTGCTGCTGGTGATCAGCGGCGTGCCGGGCCCGGTGGGGATGCTGGTGGTCGGCGTGCTGGTCGTGCTGTTGTATCCGTTCGTTATGGCCACCACATTCCTGGTGGGCCTGTCTGATACGTGGCTGGACATCCGGAAGCGGCGGGGAGAGGCCCGGCCGCCGGCGGGTTCCTGAGGGACGAGACCGATGAAGACCGTGAAAGTGATCCTGCGGCAGGACATCGACAAGCTGGGCTCGGCGGGGGAGATCGTCTCCGTGAAGCCCGGCTTCGCGCGCAACTACCTGCTGCCCCGTGGCTTCGCGTACGAGGCGACGCAGGCCAACCTGCGTGAGCTGGAGACGGAGCGAGGCCGTGCGGAGGCGCGCTCGAAGCGGGACTACCTGGAGGCTCGCCGCCGGGCGGCGCAGCTCGAGGAGATCTCGCTGACCTTCCACGCCAGGGCCGGCGAGGAGTCGAAGCTGTTCGGCTCCATCACGACGTCGGACATCGCGGAACGGCTGAACGGCGAGGGCCTGGTGGACTTCGAGGTGGACCGGCGCTCCATCGAGCTGGATGAGCCCATCAAGTCGCTGGGCGTGTTCCCGGTCGCCATCCGTCTCCATGCGGATGTGAAGCCGGAGATCAAGGTCTGGGTCATCAAGGCGGAATAGGCGGGGCCGGCTGATGCCAACGGAGCCGAATTCCGCGACACACGTCGAGATGCCGCCCATCGTGGAGCGGGCCACCGTCCTCGCGGCGGACCGCAAGGCGGTGGACATGCTCGTGATGGATCTCCGGGGCATCTCCAACGCCACGGACTTCTTCTTCATCGCTACGGGAACGTCGGACATCCATGTCCGTTCAATTGCGGAGCACATCATCGAGGAGTTGAAGAAGGAGGGCGAGCGGCCCAGCCACGTGGAGGGCCTGCGTGGCGGCCGCTGGGTGCTCATCGACTACATCGACTTCGTTGTGCACGTCTTCCACCCCGCCGCCCGTGATTTCTACCAGCTCGAGCGGCTGTGGGGGGATGCCCCCTCCATGCCGCTGGACGGATAGCGGGCGGGTCGCAGCCAGCGGCCCGCCGCCAGCGACTCGCCCCTCGCGTAGCCCGTATGCGGCGGCTACATTACGCCGTCCCGAGAACACGCACCCGCACCCGGTAAAGTCTTGGGTTTGTGGCCCGGAACGGCGCCGCTGGAACTGAGTGACGGCGCCGCGTCTCCCGCACTAGACGAAATCGTCCATGGACCCTCCGCGGCGCTCACCGCAGTGGCGCTCGTGGCGGGCGATTCCGTGCGTGCGTCCGGCTGGGCGGCCCGGGCCGCCGTGGCCATCGCACGCCAGTGGCGCGGGCCGCGACGCGTCGTGCTGATGGACCTCGACCTGGAGCAGCCGTCCCTCCACGACATCGCAGGGGTGGCGAACGATGAGGGTGCGGCGGAGCTCATCGACTTCGGACTCTCCCTGGCCGCCGTACGCCGACCCGTC
>DATHVO010000003.1:0-9547 GCA_035461265.1 Longimicrobiales bacterium | reverse complement strand
CGAGGCCGTCGAAGATCCGCGGCGAGCTCACGATGGCCGCCGCCGCCGGGTTCGCCAGCGGGACGCGGATGACCTCGATTCGGAAGAGCGCGGAGTTGGGGTCATCCTCCGGGGCGGCCCGGGAACAGCCCGGCAGCTCCGCATCCGGACGCACCGGCGCCGAGCCCGACACGTAGATGTAGACGTGGTCCGGGTCGTTCGGGTCCTCCAGCACCGAGTGCGTGTGCGATCCCCGGCACGTCTGCACGTTGGCGATGTACTGCGGGTCCCGGATGTCGCTGATGTCGAAGATGCGGATGCCGCGGAGACGCTCGGGACTCACCGCCGTCGGCACGCCCTCGGTGCCGCAGTCCAGCCGGCCTTCCAGACCCTCGCCCGATACGAACAGCAGGTTGCCGTACACCGAGACATCGCTCTGCGACGCCGGGCATACATACCCCTTCACCAGCTCCGGCTGCTGCGGGTTCGAGATGTCCCAGATCTGGAAGCCGTTGAAGTTGCCCTGGATCACGTAGTTCCCCGTGAACGCCAGGTCCGAGTTCATCGCGCCCACGAACTCCGCAGGCGGCGGCGTGGTGGACACCATGCGCAGGTTCCAGATCGCCTCGCCGGCATTGAATAGTCCTGCCTCGAGCCCGATGCGCGGGTCCGGCGACGGCGCGTCCGGCGCCGCGCCGCGCGCGGGGGTCGCCGGCTGCGCCGCGAGAACGGATACGCTCGCAGCCATCGCGACGAGGGCGGCCACCAGCGGACGGGCGGGCCGGAAGATGCCGGCCACGCGTGTCGAAACGAATCTCATCCCGGTTCCTTTCAGGTGCAGGGTAGGGCAGTGAACATCCCGGCCGCCATCTCACGGACCGCCGGCTGCAGGCGGCAGGGCGGCGAGCATCAGCTCCATGCGGGCGACTTCGGTCGCCTGATCCACGTGAACATCCGATGCGAACTTGAACACGGCGGGGTCCTGACCGGCGCCATCCGCGGCGAACAGGTCCCGAACCATGGTGATCGCGCCGCGGTGATGGCGAATCATGTATGTCAGGAAGAGCCGATCGAAGCCTGAAGCCTCCGCCGATGCCAGAGCGCGCAGTTCGACGTCCGTGATCATGCCCGGCATGTGCATGGCGTGGTCGCCCGCACCGTGCACCGTCAGCGTGCTCCCCGTGATGTGGACCTCAGGGACCGCTTCGCCCCGGTCCCGGAGCCACTGCTGCATGATGGCGATCTCGTCCTGCTGTGCATTGATGATGCGCGCCGCGAGCGTCCGGATCGACCCGCTCGCACTCCGCTCCGGCGCGAGGCGAGACATTACGATGGCCTGGGCATGGTGCGCGATCATGTCCGTCATGAACCGGACGTCGGCCTCCGTGTAGCGCGCCCGGGCACTGTCCACCCGGGCCCAGTACAGCGCCTCCAACTCCGCCGACGCGGCCGCCGCCGATCCGGGAGCCGGGTCCGGACCGCCGCCGGCCGGAGCCCGGGTACCGCAGCCCGTAGCCGGCAACACCAGCATCAGCGCGACGGCGGGCCAACGCGGCAGGAGTGTCTCCATGTGTCCCCGGGGGCTGCGCGATGCGCCGCCCGACAGCCGGACGGCGCGAGCCAATCATACGCCGGCCGGCGCGGTGAGTTTCAACGGGCGCCGCATCAGCCCCCTTGACTGCGTCGCCGTCGCGATGTACTTTCTCAATAGGTTAAATAACCGAAAGGTTAAATCATGGTGATGGTGAGTGACGGGCTGAGCCTGACCTTCGCCGCCCTCGCAGACCCGACCCGGCGGGCAATCCTGGCGCGGCTGGCGGGGGGCGAGGCGACAGTGACGGAGCTGGCGGCCCCGTTCGAGATGAGCATGCCCGCGGTGTCGAAGCACCTGAAGGTGCTGGAGCGGGCGGGCCTGGTGGAGCGGGGCCGGGAGGCGCAGTGGCGGCCGGCGCGGCTTCGGGCGGCGCCGCTGCAGGGGGCGGCGGAGTGGATCGGCAACTACCGGCGTTTCTGGGAGGAGAGCTTCGACCGCCTGGACGCCTACCTCGAAGACCTGCAGAACAGGGAGCAATCGGATGACGGTACCGAATCGTAGTGCGGCGGCTGCCGCCGATGAGTCCGTGGCGGACCGCGAGGTCGTGATCACCCGCACCTTCAGCGCGCCCCGGGAGCTGGTGTTCGACGCGTTCACGGACCCTTCGCACGTCGGGCAGTGGTGGGGTCCCGACGGTTTCACGACGACGACGGAACGCATCGACATACGTCCGGGCGGCACATGGACGCACGTCATGCACGGACCCGACGGCACGGACTACCCGAACTTCATCGTGTACGATGAGGTGGTCCGGCCGGAGCGTCTGACGTGGGCCCACGGGACGGTGGAGGGGGAGCCGCCGGCCTTCCACAGCACGGTTACGTTCGAGGTGGATGGCGTCGGCACGCGGGTGACGCTCCGGAGCGTGTTCCCCACGAAGGCGGCGCGGGACTTCGTGGTGCGGGAGCATGGCGCGATCGAGGGCGGCGAGCAGACGCTGCAGCGCCTGGGCGAGCGGCTGGCTGCCGTTGTGCGGCGCTCGTTCACGGACGCATCGGACCGGGAGCTGGTGGCGACGCGGGTGTTCGCGGCGCCGCGGGAGCTGGTGTTCGACGCGTTCACGCGGCCGGAGCACGTGCGGGAGTGGTACGGCTGCAGCACGCAGGACATGGTCGTGTGCGAGGTGGATCTGCGCCCGGGGGGGCGTTTCCGCTACGTGCTCCGGATGCCGGAGGGTGAGGAGTTCGCCTTCGGCGGCGAGTACCTGGAACTGGTCCGGCCGGAGTTCATCGTGAACACGCTGGGCATGGAAGCCATGCCCGGCCACGAGGCCGTGGAGCGGTCCGACTTCCTCGACAGCGCGGGCGGAACGCTGCTCGTCATGCGCACGACGTTCAGGACGGCGGCGGACTACCGGGGCTGGGCGGAGTCGGGCGGCGCGACGGGTATGGAGTCCACGCTCGATCGTCTCGCGGAGGTGGTGCAGAGACTCGCGGTGGTTTCCGCGGCGTAGGGCCGAGTCAGCCGCGGGGTCGCAGCAGCTCCTGGCCCGCACCGCGCGGGGTCGCGCGCGCAACCCGGCTGTCGCCGGTACGGCCGCATGCGATACTGGATCCGGGGTGTCAGGCACCGTGCCCCGGGAGGGCGTCATGGGCTATCCGAAGAAGCACCGCGGCCGGCGGAAGATGGGGAGCCGCCGGCGCAGGACCCGGAACCGCATCCGGCACCGCGTCTGAGGCGGACCGGCCCGCTGCCGCCACCTGCCGGGCGGGCCGGATCGCAGCCGACGGGACGGGGCACCCGGCGTCGTGACGCCGGGCGCAGGGCTCCCGTTACGTCGACGGTTCCAGCCAGCCGGTCAGGTCGCTCCGGAGGACCCACGGAAAGCGCGGCACCGGCGGGCCGCCGGCCTGCTCCCAGCGGGCGTCGATCTGCCCCACGCTCCAGATCTCTGCGCGCACGCCCTGCAGCCGTCCGGTGCCCCCTGCGAGGTGCTCCTCGAAGCGAAGGCTGTACGTCCGATCCAGCCCCGGCACGAACCAGGGCAGGTCCACAAGCATCTCGACAACGTCGAGCTCGAACAGGTCGCCTCGCGTCGTCACTCCGCGGAGACGGCGCTGGCTGCTCTCGCCCGTGGCCAGATTGATGCACGCCGCGCCATCCGTGGTGAACGTGCCGAGGAGCGTCGCCCTTCCGTGGCCCGTCATCGTGACCGTGGCCCACCCGGGACCGGGTACGAGCACGCAGGGATCCTCATCCATCCGGCCGGCTGCGGCGTATGGCGCGCGTAGCTCCGTCGTGAGCGTGCCGCGGATGTCCGGCCGGCGTCCGGCGCCGCCACCCACCGTGAACCCGCGCATGCTCAGCGGCGTGAACTCGTTCGTCTGCACGTTCGCGATTCCCCGGTCCACGCCCTCTCCCCTCACGTCCGCGAAGCCGCCGGTTCCGCCCACGATCATCCAGTCGTCCTCATAGGCGAGGTTCTCCGCATCGATCATCCAGCCGCGGCCGTTGCCGTACTCCACGAACAGGTCCTCGCCGCTCGCCGTTCGCAGCCAGACATGTCCGTCCGTGTACGTCACGCGAATCCCCTCCTCCAACTGCGTGACTTGCGAGCAGTGGGTGGCCGTGCCCCGGACATCGCCCACGTTCGTGAGCGTGCCCATGACGTCGAAGGCGGCGACCCATGCGGACGGGGTCGAGCAGCGGCCCCTGAAGAGGCTGGCCCCCGTCATGGGCGATTCGGGATTGGCGTGGAGCATGAAGGCGCGGAGGTAGTCCAGAGTCCCGTCCAGCTCGTGGCGGACGGGGGCGGCGGCCTGCGCCGGATGCGGAGCGGGAGGCAGCGGTGCGGGTTCGCGTGCACTGCATGCCGGCAGAGCGGCGCATGCTGCCGCCAGGATGGCGAGTCGTCGCATCGGGCACCTCCCGGACGGGGTGCGCCGTGCCAGGGCCGGGCGGCGCACCCGTGGATCGGAGCGCGACGGAGGGCCGGCCGCGAGGAGGCGGGAGGTCACGTCGTGGGCTGCGTGGCCGCAACCGTTGAAATATGGCGCGCCGACCAGCGCCCCGGCAACGAAACATCGGGGCGCGGACGAGGCCTGCAATCGCCGCCGGCCGTCTCAGTCGCTCTCGGCGCGGTCCCGCCGGACCGTCACCTGCTTCCCCTTGAGCTTGCCGGCGCGCAGGGCGTCGATGACCTCGCCTGCCACATCCTCCTGCACCTCGACGATGGAGAACCGGTCAGCGATTTCGATTGCGCCGATCTGCCGCCCGGAAATCCCCGCCTCGCCGGTCATGGCGCCCACGAGGTCCTGCGGCCGCACGCCGGCGGTACGCCCGGCGCCGACGAAGATCCGGACCATCCCCGCGCCGGACGGACCCGTCCTGCCGGTGCGGCGCGGTTCTGGCCGGCCGCCCCGGCGGGCCTCGCCGCCGCCCTTCGGGCCGCGACCCGCGCCGCCGTTACGGGGAGCCGCATCGGGTATGTCCGTCCCTTCCGCCACGTCACCGCCGCCCGCGTCACGGGCCAGCTTCACCGCGGCCGCCGCGATGTCCATGGGGTCGTACTCGTCTGCCAGCGACTCGACCACGACGCGGAACGGATCCAGGCCGTCCGCGATGAGGGTTTCCCGCAGCGACGCCCTGAGGAGTTCAAGGCGACGGGCCCGGAGGTCGGCCACGGTCGGGACCTTCCCGATCTCGATCCGGCCCCGGGTCAGCTGCTCGATGTTGCGCAGCAGGCGGTGCTCCCGAGGCTCCGCCAGCGTGATGGCCACGCCCTCCCGCCCGGCCCGGCCGACCCGGCCGATGCGATGCACGTACGCTTCAGGCGCATTCGGTACGTCGTAATTGATGACGTGGGTGAGGCGGGGAATGTCCAGCCCGCGGGCCGCCACGTCCGTCGCGACGACCAGGTCGGCCGCGCCGGTGCGCAGCTTCTTCATCACCCTGTCCCGCTGCTCCTGTGACATCCCGCCGTGGAGCGCCTCGGCCAGATAGCCGTGGGCATTGATTGTCATCGTCAGCTCGTCGACTTCGTTCCGCGTCCTGCAGAAGACGATGGCGGCATCCGGGTCCTCCAGGTCCAGCACCCGGCCGAGGGCGGCGAGCTTGTGGGCCCGGGGCACGATGTACGCCGTCTGCCGGATCAGTGGTGTGTCGCCTTCCGCCACCCGCTCCCGAGCGATCCGGATCTGGACGGGATCGCGGAGGTGGCGACGGGCGATGGCGGCGATGCGGGGCGGCATTGTCGCCGAGAACAGCACGGTCTGCCGCGCTTCCGGGGTCGCGGCAAGGATGGCCTCCAGGTCTTCGGCGAACCCCATGTCCAGCATCTCGTCCGCCTCGTCCAGGACCACCACGGCTACATTCTCGAGGTCGAGGGTGCGGCGGTTGATGTGGTCCAGGGCGCGGCCCGGCGTGGCGACGATGACATCGACTCCGCGTCGCAGCGCGCGCAGCTGCTGTGAGAACGACTGGCCGCCGTATATTGGCAGTACGGTGGCGCCGAGGGCACGCCCGTACTTGTGGACGGCTTCGGCCACCTGCATCGCGAGCTCACGCGTCGGCACGAGCACCAGCGCCGAGGGGGACTCCCGCCGCGCGCCCGCCGCCGACAGCCGCTGGAGCAGTGGCAGCGCGAAGGCTGCCGTCTTGCCCGTCCCCGTGGCGGCCTGTCCGGCGAGATCGCGGCCCTCCAGGAGCGGGGGAATGGCTTCGCGCTGGATGGGAGTCGGCTCCTCGTAGCCGAGCTCCGCCACCGCCGCCAGCAGCCGCGGGTCGAGGCCGAGGGATGAAAAGCCACCCGCCGTGTCCTGTGCCGGATCGTCCATTCCCGTCTCTCTCGATCTGGTGTCGTCGTGCCGTTCCGTACCGCCGCCGGCGCAATATCGGCGCCGTTGCGAAGGGCACCGCCGCGCAGGCGCCATCGCGCGGACGGGCGGCTGCTCCCGCTCCGATATGCCGGGCGCGCGCCGGACGACCTTGCACCGACATGCATCGACGTGCACTCTGATGGCAAGATGCGCCATCACTTCCGGTCGCCGGGCGCGGGTGCCCTCGTGGCGCTCGCCTTCCTGGCGGGTGCGTGCGGGGACTCCCGCAGCCCCGTCGGCCCGCCCAACCCGCCACCGCCGCCGGTGGAGGTGCCGTCCCCGCCGCAGGAGGCCCGCGCCCTCTGGGTCAGCCGCTGGGACTGGGCGGACGAGGCGCAACTCCGTGCCCTCCTGGAGAACGCCGCTTCGGCCAACTTCAACATCATCTATCTCCAGGTCCGCGGTCGCGCCGATGCATACTACCGCTCGAACCTGGAGCCGTGGGCACACCGCCCCCCCACGTTTGTGCTGGGCCAGGACCCTGGCTGGGACCCGCTGGCCGTAGCCCTCGACGTGGGCAGCGCCAGGGGATTGGAGATTCACGCCTGGATCAATGCCCTCATCGGGTGGTGCACGCAGGACCCGATACCCGAGACGGTGCCGAGGCACATCCTCCTCGAGCACCCCGAGTGGCGGATGATCTCCGCCACGGGCGGCGACTACGTGGACGGGTGCACCTGGATCACACCGGGCGACCCGGCAGCGCGGGCGCACCTCGCGGCGGTGTCGGCCGACATCACACGCGGCTACGATGTGGGCGGCATACACCTCGACTTCATCCGGTACCCCTACGCGAACTGGTCGTACGACGCCCAGAGCCTGACCGCCTGGGAGCAGGCCCGCGTCGCGGAGCCGGCGTTATCCTACGATGACATGCGGCGTCGCCTCCTGGATTCTGCCGTCCGGGAGGTGTACGACTCGGTGAACGCGGTTCGCCCCGCCGCCCGCCTCTCCGCCGCCGTCTGGGGCATCTACCGGAACACCGCCGGCTGGTCCAACGTGGCCACCGGCTACGATGCCCGCCTCCAGGACTCGCGGGGCTGGACGCAGCAGGGGATCATCGACGCCATCGTCCCGATGATCTACTGGAACATCAAGGAGTACGGTGCGCGCCTCGACTTCGGCTGGCTCGCCGACGACTTCGCGAAGGCCCCCAACGCCCGCCACGTCTACATCGGGATGGGCGCATACGCACCGACCGTTGATGCGACGTTCTGCGTGGACTGCGATGTGGTCGCGCAGATATACCGCGCCCGGCAGGCCGGCGGGGATGGCGTGTCCGTGTATTCCGGGCAGATCCTGCGGGGGGCGAACCTGTGGGGGACGCTGGCTTCCGGGCCGTTCAGGACGAAGGTCCCCGTTCCCGCCATGCCCTGGAAGCCGTAACCTGCGTGCGGTCCTGCTGGACGGCGTGTACCATCCGGATGAGGTCGCGGTCCCGGGCGTTCACGCACGGCTTCTCGCACGCGGCGAGGTCCGCCAGCGACAGGCAGTGGCCCGGGCACTCGACGGTGCCCCGGAGTGAGGCCAGTGGCGGTCCGTCCACCGGTGGCAGGATGTGCCGGATGCGCTTCGTGAGCACCGACACCGAGCTGCCACACCCGTGCTCGAAGACGAGCAGGTTCGCGTCGGGCACGGTGATGACCGCCTGCAGCCCGAGCAGTCGTACGGCCGGATCGAGGACGAAGGCGTCCCACGTGGGCCAACCCCGCCGGCACGCGCCGCAGGTGGCGAACGGCCGGTCCCTCGCCTCTCCGCTCATGGCCTCCAACGTAGCCGGTTACGGCAGGTGCCGCAGCACCCAGGCCGGCGCATCCTGCTCACCATCGGGGATCTCCACATCCGGCAGGATCCCGGTTCCGTCCACGGGCGCATCGGGGAGGCGCTTCGAACGCGTCGTCGGGTAGTTGAGCACCAGCGTACCGCCCGGCATGCGTCCGGTGCGGACGTTGCCGAAATCCAGGATGCCGGCCGTGCGCGTGCCGTAGATCGTCACCTTGCTGCTCTGCCGCGCGGCCAGGAGGAACTGCTCGCAGCTGCTCGCGCAGCCCCGGTCCACCACCACGGCCACCGTGCGCGGGAGCGGCATGGGCTCGAGGTCGTCGATCACCCTGTCATCGAACTCGTACCAGCCGCCGAGCGCCGTGCGCATGCGCGCCACCGAACCGGCAAGCTGCACGCGTATCCCCGCCGGCAGGGTCGTGTCCGCGGCGAGCAGCTCGTTCGCCCGGATGTTGTCGTCGGTGGCCAGGGCGGCGTTGCTCACCATGCGGATGGGCCCGCTGTAGATGAGCGGGATGAGCGCGCGGAAGTTGTAGTCGGAACCGCCGCCGTTGCCCCGCAGATCGAGGACGAGGCGTTCGGTCCCGCGTATGCGGTCGCCTTCCGACGCGAACAGGGCATCCACTCCGGCGGCATCCCCGAACGTCGGGAGCTGGACCAGCAGGGTGTTAGGGTCCAGCTGCCTGACGCCGAACCGCGAGTTGCGCGACGCCTGGTAGTCCTCCGGCGAGACGTCGCCGGGCTCCACCGGCCAGTCCCGGAACCAGGGCGACCCGCCATCGAGGTGCAGGACGTTCCGCATGACCCGCCCCGCCCAGTTCTGCTCGGAGTGGTCCCGCATGAAGAACTGGACGGCGTACGTCTCATCCGCGGTGGGGATGAAACGCGCCTTCACCTGGCCGGGCAGCCACCACACGGAGTCCGCCCGGAGTATGCTCATGGTGAACCGCGCCGGGTCGTCGTCGTCCCGCAGCACGGCGGCCCGGTAGCTGCCGTCGCCGATCTGCCAGATGCCCTCGATGGGCGAACGCCCGCTCGCGAGACCGTCGAGGATCTCACGCGCCTGCGCCTCGGTCATCGGCCGCACGGGCCAGTCCGCGAAGCGGGCTCTGACCTCGTCATCCGTGGCGGGCGCAGCGCTCGCCGTCTCCTGGCGACCCGCACGCCGGTAGCTCAGGTGTCCATCGCCGAAGAACGCCACCCACCGACCCAGTATGGCGTTGCACTCGAGCTCCGTCGAAGCGGCTGCCGCCGCCGGTCGGAGCTCCGCCAGCAGCCGGTCGTATTCCACGCCGGCGTCTCCGGCCGTCTTCGTTTCGAATCCGGCGTAGTTGCGGGCTGCGAATCCGGCAGCCCATTCGAGCTCCGCGGCGCA
>DATHVO010000002.1:0-3334 GCA_035461265.1 Longimicrobiales bacterium | reverse complement strand
CGGCCAGCCGAAGGTGACTGTGGTATCCGCCCGCACTGCCCGGCCCGGGACGGCGCCGGTCGTGGCATCGACACCGGACGGCAGGTCGAGGGCGAGGACCGGGCGGCCGGATTCGTTGATCCGGTCGATCCAATCGGCGATCCGGCCCCGCGCGGGGCCAGCGCTGCCCGTGCCGAGCATGCCGTCCACGACGACATCCGCACGGGCGAGGGCAAGGGCTGCCGCCTCGTCGTCGGCGAGCACCGTCAGCTCCATGCCGTGGGCAAGGGCGGCGTCGGGTGCGGCCGTGCCGACCGCAACGACGGTGACGTCCCTTCCCCATTCCCGGAGCACACGGAGCATGACCAGCAGGTCCCCTCCGTTGTTCCCGCTGCCGGCCACGCCGGTCACGGTACCGAAGGGGTGAAGACGGTCCAGGACCATCGCTGCCGCCCGGCCGGCCGTCTCCATGAGGACGCGCTCGGGCACACCGAACGCGGTCCGGGCGGCGCCGTCTGCCGCCGCCGCTTCCGCGGCCGTCGGCAGCAGGACATCCGCACGGCCGAAGACGTCGCGCTTCGGGTCCGGCTCCGGCGTATGGTGCGTCATGGCACGGGACGAGCGGGTGAGGGACAGGGATGACGGGAAGGACCCGTCATCCCCCGATTGCTGCCGCGTGAGCTACTTGTAGCTCTGGCCGATGGTCCGGCCGAAGCTGATCTCCCCGTTGTCGATCCGGATGTTGAACCCGCATTCCGGGTTCGAGCAGACCCATGCCTTGAACATGATGGGCGCGCCGTCCCGACCATAGTCCGACAGCGGGAGCATCGTGCCTTCCTGGCACTTGCGACATTCCGGATACACCTGCTGGTTGTCTGCCGCCATCGATCGACCCCTCCCCTCGGCGAAACACCGTCTTCGACTCGGCGCGGCATGGTCCGGCCAGGACGACGGACGTGCAAGGCACGTTCCAGCTCATGGCGTCGGTCCGCCGCTCCGACGGTCCCCCCCCGGCTATCCTCCCGCGCGCCCGGGGTAGCGCGGTTCGAATGCCTCCGCGAAATCGAACACATCGGCGAAGTCCGCCCGCGTGTCCTCGTCCTGCTTGATGAGGACGCCGTGCTCCACCAGTGCGAATACGATCTCGCCGACATCCGACGTAGCATGGATGCCCCAGTGCTCCAGGACGCTCCGTGCCATGGGTCCGTACCGGTCGAGGGCGAGGTCGCGTGCACCCTCCACGAGCTCGCGGCCGCTTATGTGGCGTGGCTCGGGAAGTCGCTGCAGCACGTGGTTCAGAGACGACAGCACGAACATGTATGCCGCCTCGCTGTAGCGCGGGTAGCGCGCCCGCAGCGCCTCGAAGAGCTGCTCATCCATCACGTCTGCCAGCATGCCGGGCTGCCTGGCCGCCTCACACCGGAGCTGGGGCGGGCTCGTGGCCGAATTCCGGGTAGAGCGGGAATGCGGCGCACAGCTCGGTGATGTCGCGTGCAACGCGGTCCGCGACGTCGGCGTCCTCCGGGGCGTCCAGCACCTCGGCAATCCAGCCACCGATCCTCCTCATTTCCGCCGGGCCCATGCCCCGCGTCGTGAGGGCGGCCGTGCCGAGCCGGATTCCGGACGTGACGAACGGGGAACGGCGCTCGCCCGGTGCCGTGTTCTTGTTGCAGGTGATGTGTGCGCGCTCCAGCGCCTCCTCCGCCTGCTTCCCCGTGAGTTCGCCGCGGTTCGTGAGGTTTACGAGCAGGAGGTGCGTGTCCGTCCCGCCACCCACGAGCTCGAAGCCATGCTCCTGCAGCGCGTCTGCCAGCGCGCGGGCATTCATCACCACGTTGCGGGCGTAGTCCCGGAACTCCGGTGCCAGCGCCTCCCGGAAGGCCACGGCCTTGGCGGCGATGATGTGCATGAGCGGCCCGCCCTGCATGCCGGGGAACACTGCCTTGTCGACGGCTCTGGCCAGCTCCTCCGTACACAGGATGAACCCGCTCCTCGGACCGCGCAGCGTCTTGTGCGTGGTGGAGGTCACGATGTCGGCATGGGGCACCGGGTTCGGGTGCACGCCGCCGGCGACCAGGCCGGCGATGTGCGCCATGTCGACTACCAGCCGGGACTCGACCTCCAGGGCGATGGCGCCGAATGCCTCGAAGTCGATGGTGCGGGGATACGCGCTGGCCCCCGCCACGATGACCCGCGGACGGTGCTGCCTGGCCAGCTCGCGAATCTGGTCGTAATCGATGCGGCCGTCGGAGCCGAGGCCGTAGGCCACGGCACGGTAGAGCTGGCCGCTGGAGTTGACGGGAGAGCCGTGGGTCAGGTGGCCGCCGTGGGAGAGGCTCATGCCGAGGAGCGTGTCTCCGGGCTTGAGCAGGGCGAGGTAGGCCGCCATGTTGGCCTGCGCGCCCGAATGTGGCTGGACGTTCGCATGGTCGGCGCCGAACAGCTCGAGCGCCCGGGCGATCGCCAGGCTCTCCGCAACGTCGACGTGCTCGCAGCCCCCGTAGTACCGCTTCCCCGGATAGCCCTCCGCGTACTTGTTCGTGAGCACTGTCCCTGCCGCCTGCAGCACAGCCACCGACGTGAAGTTCTCGCTGGCGATGAGCTCAAGGGTCACCTGCTGGCGCCCTGCCTCCGCCACCACGGCGGCGAAGATGTCGGGGTCGGTGCTGCGCAGCGCGTCCATCATCGTTCAGATCCAGTTCTTCTGCAGGGCTGCTACCTGGTCGATGCGCCGCTCCGCTACGCGGTCGGCAGCCTCGTGCGTCGGGATGCCCTCCTGCTTCGCGAGCTCGAAGATCTGCGTGAGCGTGTCGAAGATCTCGCCTGCCTTGCGGCGGGCCTGATCTGACGTCCAGTCGTTCAGCTCGCCATAGACGTTGATGAGGCCACCTGCATTGATTACGTAATCCGGGGCATAGAGAATCCCGCGCTTGTGCAGCAGATCGCCGTGCCGCTCCTGTGCGAGCTGGTTGTTGGCCGCGCCGGCGATGATCTCGAACCGGAAATGCGGGATCGTGTCGTCGTTGACAATGGCGCCGAGGGCGCACGGTGCGAACACCTGCGCGTCCACCGAGTATATGTCGTCCGCGTCCACGACCGCTGCGCCGAATTCCTCCACGACCCGACGAGTCCGCTCCGTGTCGATGTCCGTGACCACGAGGCGGGCACCCTCCTGGACCAGGAACTTGCACAGGTAGTAGCCGACGTGACCGGTGCCCTGCACGGCCACGGTCATGCCGGAAAGGTCGTCGGAGCCGTACTTCTCCTGGGCACAGGCCTTGATGCCGCGGTACGTGGCGTACGCCGTCACCGGGGAGGGATCGCCCGAGCCGCCGGCCACGCCCGTCACGTACTC
>DATHVO010000001.1:0-5711 GCA_035461265.1 Longimicrobiales bacterium | reverse complement strand
CACCGACCACGCGGCACCACGGGCGACGACGCATGAGACTCGCGACCATCGACTGGGCAATCCTCTTCGGCTACCTCGCCCTCACCCTCATCGTCGGCCTCCTCGCGGCGCGCCGCGCAGGCCGCAGCACCACCGAGTACTTCCTCTCCGGCAGGCACATGCCGTGGTGGCTCCTCGGCACTTCCATGGTGGCCACCACCTTCTCGACGGACACGCCGAACCTCGTCACGGACATCGTCCGCCAGAACGGCGTGGCCGGGAACTGGGTATGGTGGGCATTCCTCCTCACCGGCATGCTCACCGTCTTCGTCTACGCGAAGCTGTGGCGGCGGGCCGGCATCCTCACGGACCTTGAATTCTACGAGCTGCGCTACAGCGGACGGACCGCCACGTTCCTGCGGGCATTCCGGGCGCTGTACCTGGGCGTATTCTTCAATATCGTCATCATGGCGTCGGTGACGCTGGCCGCCATCAAGATCGCCGGCGTACTCCTGGGGCTCTCGCCGGTACAGACGGTGCTCATCGCCGGCGGCGTTACCGTCGCGTTCAGCACGCTGGGCGGCCTGCGCGGCGTGCTCATCACCGACTTCGTCCTCTTCATCACCGCCCTCACCGGCTCCATCCTGGCGGCGTACTACGCCCTGGGCCATCCGGAGGTCGGCGGCCTGAATGCGCTGCTCGCGAATCCCGCGGTGTCCGGCCGGCTGTCCATTCTGCCGGACTTCTCCGACCCGGCGGCCTACATCCCGCTCTTCGTGGTGCCCCTGGCGGTCCAGTGGTGGAGCGTGTGGTACCCGGGCGCGGAGCCCGGCGGCGGCGGCTACATCGCCCAGCGGATGCTCGCCGCGCGGACGGAGACGGACGCGACGGGGGCCACGCTCCTGTTCAATGTCGCGCACTACGCGCTGCGGCCCTGGCCGTGGATAATCGTGGCACTGGCGTCCCTCGTGGTCTTCCCCACGGTGGACTCGCTCCGGGAAGCCTTCCCCCACGTGTCCGTCACCATCCTGGGCCATGACCTGGCGTATTCCGCGATGCTGACCTTCCTGCCTGCGGGGCTGCTGGGCTTCGTGGTGGCATCACTCGCGGCGGCGTACATGTCCACCATCTCGACGCACCTGAACTGGGGCGCGTCCTACGTCGTGAACGACTTCTGGCGGCGGTTCGTGCGGCCGTCCGCCAGCGAGGGCGAGCTGGTCACGATGGGCCGGATCACGACGCTGCTCCTCATGGTCCTCGCCGCGATCCTCGCGCTCTGGCTGCAGAACGCGCTGCAGGCCTTCGGCATCCTGCTGCAGATCGGCGCAGGCACCGGCCTGCTCTTCATCCTCCGCTGGTTCTGGTGGCGCATCAATGCCATCAGCGAGTTGACGGCCATGACGGTCTCGTTCCTCGTGGCGCTGTATCTCGAGCTGCTGCACCCGGCCCTCTTCCCGGACATGCCGCTCTCCATGGCGACGAAGCTGGTGACGGGCGTGGCCATCACGACGGTGGCGTGGGTGACGGCCACGTTCCTGACGCGTCCCGCGGACGAGGAGACGCTGCGCAGCTTCTGCGCACTCGTGCAGCCGGGCGGCCCGGGCTGGGCGCCGGTCATGGAGCGCGCCGCCGCGGTGGGCGTGCCCGTGCCGCAGGCTGGAACGGGCTGGATCGTGCCGCAGGGCGTGCTGGCCATGCTCGCCGGCAGCTTCGCGGTGTACGCGGCGCTCTTCGCCATCGGCAACTGGATCTACGGGCGCTATGTGCCCGCCACCATCCTCACGGTGGCCGCCGTCGTGGGCGCCGTCTACGTCGCCCGCATCTGGGGGCGGGTGAGCGGCGCCACCCGGTCCCGTCCGGCATGACGCACGGCCGCGGCGGCCGCACCGGGCCCGGCATCCATCGCCTCGCCCCGGCGATGGCCCGCGCGTTGGCGGTCGCCGCGGTTGTCACGTCACCGCAGCACCTGTCGGCGCAGGCGCCGGCCACGGACGCCTTCACACCGCCCATCGCCGGGACGTGGGAGCCCGTGCGGTCCATGGGCCAGCCGCCGCTGGGCAGGCCGTTCCTCGGACTCGGGTTCGGCACGGACGGCTTCGGCGACGACATGCAGGTGGGCGTCACCGGGTCCCTCGGCATCTCGCGTGACCTCGCGAACCCGCTGTACGGGCTTTTCCAGGGCACGGCGCAGGCGTACTTCGGCCAGCGCGGCAACCGGCTGGACGGCGGCGTGCGCGTCATGGCCGGCGTGCCCGCGTTCTTCGTACGGGGCGGCGCCGACTGGAACGTCGCCCTGAACCGGGTGGATTTCGTCGCGTCCGCGGCGTTCGCGCCCATCCGTGGCGGCTGGTTCCGCCGGGGTGGCGAGCTGCGCGTGGACTGGGTGCCCACGCGGGACCACAGCCTGGTCGTGGGGACTACGGTGCCGGTGGGACAGCCGTTTGCCGGCCGGACGCGGCCGCGGAGCGTGGACGTCCGCCTGCCCCGGCCGCCGTCCGTGCTGCGGCTGCCGCCGCCCGACGCGGACGCGCCGACTCGCGACGCCGTGGACGAGGTCCTCCACTCAATGCAGTGGATCACAGCCCTCCACAACATCTTCTGGCTCACCGGCCTGCCGTCCCGGAGCCGGCGCGATCCCGCCGTCCACACGCGCGAGGTGCTGGCCGGCCTGCGAGCGGAGCTTTCCGCCCGGGATTCGCTCCTGGAAGGACGCAACACGTACGAGCGGGAGGTGGCGTACTACCACGCGAACCTCGACCGCGCGTTCGCCCTCGCCGTCGGCGCCGGGCCCGGGGCCGCCGGCGCCGCCAGCCGCGATCTGGCCGACCGCGCCCGTGACATCGCCCTGGCGGAGGTTGTCCTCCCGTACAACCGGACCGTCGGACAGTACAAGAAGCCGGATGCACTGCACGGCCTCATCGCCCGGGCCCGCGCCCGCTTCGTGGCCGGCCTCCTCCTGGATGCCGACCTCCACGAGTACCATGCGCACATGGCGCTGCAGGTGTTCGACACATGGATGGACGGCTTCGAGGGGCTGCGCCAGCACCTCGCCCGGCTGACGAACGACAGCCGCATGCACTGGCTGCCCCTCGGCTTCGTCCTGCGGGAGGAGGAGCACGAGACACAGGCCCAGATCGATGCACTCGTGGAGGCCGCCCTCGACGGCGGGCTCACGGGCGGCAACGCAACGCTCTACATCAACGCGCCCCAGTTCCAGACGGAGCTCGTCCGGACGATCCACGAGGCGGAGGTCTACCACGTCCTGTGGATCCATGACTATCGCGGCCGCAACGATGCGGGCGAGCCGGACGCCGTGGGCTTCCTGCAGACGACGGAGGGCTACCTGCGCGCCCTGCTGCAGCGCGTACGGGAGTACGACGAGACGGGCCGGCTGCCCGTGTTCATCCTCATGCTCGACCAGAACGGCTACGAGATGAACCGCAGCCGGCTGTGGCTGGACGTGCTGGAGCGGCCCCTCACACACCGGGCCAGGCTGCCGCAGGAGTTCGCGGAGATGCAGTCGGCGCTCACGGCCCTGCAGGACTCGCTCCGCGCTGCCGTCGCCGGATCGAGGCGGCTCAGCGCGGAGGTCGGGGCCTTCGGACCCGCCTGGACGAGCCAGGTCATCAAGGTCCACGTCAACGTGACGAACCCGTCGGACCTGACCTTCCGCTCCCGCCGGCTGCTGGGCCTGCCCATCGGCGGCGACAACCTCATGCGCGACCACCGGAAGATCGTCATCCGCGACGTGACGGAGGCGGACCCCGCGGCGGGCGAGGTCATCCTGACGGGCGTGGGCGTGGGCGAGAAGTATGCGTCCGCGACGTGGGAGGACCGGGGCATGATCCTCCAGGGGCCGGCGGCGCTCCATGCGAAGGCCATGGCGAGGGAGGTCCTGGAGAGGAACGGGCTCCGGGGCGATGATGTGCCCGCGCCCCTCCGGCCCCGGCCCTTCGCCCTGGACTACGCGCAGCGTGTGGAAGCGCTGGAGACCACGGGCGCCACGGCACGCGTGCTCCAGGCACACAACCGGACGGGCTGGGGACAGAAGGACGCGACGTTCGTCCAGATGCTGCTCTACGACCTGGCGCCGGCGGGGAGCGTCATCTACGTGCCCGACTCCCTCTGGGCAAACTACGAGTGGCTGGCGCAGCTCGTGAGCGCGGCGCTCCGGGGCTGCCTCGTCTTCATCGTGGCGCCGGCGGCGGACCACGCGCCGAGCAGCGGGTTCCCGCAGATGTCCGTGATGCAGGAGCTGGTGACGCGGCTGGTCGTGGTGCAGGAGCAGTTCGGCGACGTCATCGCCGAAGCCGGTGGCGAGCTCCACGTGGGGCTGTACACGCGCACCGCCGCCATGGATGACCTGCCCGCACGCATCCATGAAGCCGAGGCGGCCTTCGAACAGCACGAGTTCCTGCGACGCATCTTCCCCTTCACCGATGCGGCGTGGGCCGTGCTGCGGAATTTCCGTGATGCGCCGGCGACGGAGCAGGACCTGGCGCCCGATGTGCACGGTGGGCTGCCCCAGATGCACAGGAAGACGCAGCTCATCGCGTCGGCCCCCCTCCTGGCCGGGCTGGCCCGCTCACCGGCGATGCCGGACGTGCTGGCGGTCCTGCTCCGGGCGGAGAACGAGAGCCACGTGAGGGAGCCGGAGTCCGGGCCGCTGCCACGCCAGCAGAGGATGGGGCCATCCTCACGGATGCTCGAGCTGCACGCATCGCTACCCGACGCCACGCGCGACGAAGCCCTCGCCTACTTCATGGTGGGCTCGCTCAACAAGGACGTGCGCAGCATGGCGCTGGACGGCGAAGCCATCGCGCTGGTCGCCGGCGCATGGGCGCTGCAGGCCTACCTCGACTTCGTCCTGTTCTCCGGCGCGGTGACCTGGGTGGAGGACCCCGACCAGGTGACGCAGCTCCTGCCCCGCTACCCCTACCTCCAGCGGTTCATGGGCCGCCTGCTCTATCGCGTGCTCTGACCCGCCGGGTCAGGTCGCCACAGCCTCACGCAACTCACCGTCCACGGCGCGCCCGATGCGCGCGACGATCTCCGGCAGTGCGTCCACGTCGGCAGACGTCGTGTTGAAGTTCACGATGCACGCCCTCAGCGCGTAACGCCCCCGGATCACGGCATTGGAGACGAAGGCGTCGCCACCTTTCTGGAGGCGGTCGAGCAGCTCCTGGTTCAGCTGGTTGAGCCGCTCCTCCACGTCAGGGTCGCCGGTCCGGCCGGCGAGGTCGGTGGGGACGAAGCGGAAGGTGGAGATGCTCAGCCCGAGGGTGAGTGGCTCCAGCTCGGGGTGGGCGGCCACGCCGTCGTGCAGGCGGCGCGCGAGGTCGATGTCATCGGCAATCATGGCGGCGTACCCCTCCCGGCCGGCCTGCCGGAGGGCGAGCCAGACCTTGAGCGCCCTGAAGCCGCGGGAGTTCTGCAGGCCGAAGTCCACGTAGTTCGTCGCCTCCACGCCGAAGTGGTAGTACGGCGGGTGGTAGGAGAACGCGGCCCGCAGCGTCTCGGGGTCGCGGACCAGCGCACACCCCGCCTCGAGGGGTGAGTACAGCCACTTGTGCGGGTCCACCGCCACGGAGTCCGCCCGGCCGATGCCGTCGAGGTCCGGCGCCGCCCCGGGCACCGCAGCGGCGAAGCCGCCGTACGCCCCGTCAACGTGGAACCATGCGCCGTGCTCCTCGCACACGGCGGCGATGTCGTGGAGCGGATCGACGGCGCCG